>CAYUXB010000201.1:0-7563 GCA_964448525.1 uncultured Acidimicrobiaceae bacterium | reverse complement strand
GGTCGAGCTGGGCCTCGGGCAGCGGGTAGGTGCCCTCGTACTCGATCGGGTTCTGAGTGGCGATGACGATGAACGGGTCGGGCAGGGGGTGGGCCGTGCCCTCGACGCTGACCTGGCGCTCCTCCATCGCTTCCAGGAGCGCGGCCTGGGTCTTCGGCGGCGTGCGGTTGATCTCGTCGGCCAGGAGCAGGTTGGTGAACACCGGCCCGGGGCGGAAGTGGAACCGGCCCTCGCCCGCCGCCCCCGCCTCGGGGGCGTCGAGGACGAGCTGGCCGGTGACGTCGGACGGCATCAGGTCAGGGGTGAACTGCACCCGCTTGACGTCGAGGTCGAGCGCGGCCGCGAGCGTCTTGACGATCAGGGTCTTGGCGACGCCCGGCACGCCTTCGAGCAGGACGTGGCCCCGGGCGAGCAGGGCTCCCACCAGGCCCGACAGCGTGCCGTCCTGGCCGACGACCACCTTCGCGACCTCGTCGCGGACCGACAGGATCGCCGTGCGCGGGTCACGCTCGGCGACGGAGCCCGGCGGTCCCGGCGGCGCCGGGCGCGGTTCGGCCGGGGCCGGGGCATCGGACGGCGGTGCCGGGGCCGTCGGCTGGGGTTCGTCGGACGGCGGGGCCGGCCACTGCGGCGCGTCGGGCGGCGCCGCCGGGGTCGGGGCCGGCCGCTGCGGCGCATCGAGCGGCGGCGAGGCCGGCGGCGCCGGCCGGGGGGCGTGGGCGGGTTCGCCGGGCCGGGGATCAGACATGGGCGAGGACCTCCGTGCGGATGCGGTCGATGGTGCGTGCCAGGGCCACAAGCCCGGCATCGTCGGTGACGGGTGCGGGACCGAGCGCCCAGCGCAGGCTGGCCTCGTCGACCCCGGTGCGCTCGAGGGCGACGCTCACGACCACCTCGGGCGGCGAGGCGGCGGGCAGCCCCAGGTGGTCGGCGAGGAACCGGTGCAGGTCCTCGCGCAGCAGTCGGGCCGCGTGGCCCGGTGAGCGGGTGCGGTCGAGCAGGTTGCCCACCGCCGCGACGAGCTCGGATCCGGCGACGGCCACCGGCTGGGGCTCGGCCACCGGGCGGCCCAGGCGGCGGGCCCGCCAGGCGGCGAAGAGGACGAAGGCGACCGTGAGTTGGAGCAACGCGCGGTTGACGCCGTCGGGGATCAGGTCGAGCAGCCCGTCGTCGCCGGCACCGGTGCTGCCCGCCAGGGCCCCGGGCTCGAGCACGAGCACCTGCGTGCCCGCTTCGGGCGCCACCAGGGCCGCGACGACCGGGGCGTTCTCCCCCTCGGCGAGCGCGGCGTTGACGAACATGCCGGAGCCGCCGACGGCGACGACTGTCCCCTCGCCGCGGCTGGTGGCCACGATGTAGGCGGTGCCGAGGCTGCTCTCCACGCACAGCTCGGACGCCCCGCCGGACCGGTAGAGCACGCCGCCGTTGCGGGGTTCGATGCCCGCGACGTCGATGCCGTCGAGGGCGTCGATCTCGCACCGTCCCGTGAGCGTGCGGGGGAGGCCGAGATCGCTGACCTCCTCGAAGGCGGCTTCGCTCATGGGGGCGTAGTCGGAGGCCGGGTCGGTCACGATCAGCCGCCCACCCCGCTCCACCCAGTCGTCGACGATCACGCGCTGCTCGTCGTCGAGCAGGTCGACGAGCAGGACGATGACGTCGGGGCCGCCCGCCTCCAGGTCGGGGAGGCGATCGTCGATCGTCACGTCCGCGCCCAGCTCCTCGGCCAGGGCGACCATCGCGCTGGTGCCGAGACGCTCGTCCGAACGGGGGTCGAGCGCCCGGTCGCCCCCGCCCCCGATGAGCACGAGGGCGACCAGCGTGAGGACGATCACCACCCCGGCGACCACCCAGCCGCCGGCGTCGCGGGCGCGGCTCACGCGGGCACCTGTGCCCGGGGCGTGCCGCGTCCGGCCACGGCGAGCACCGCGTCGGCCCGGGCGGCGAAACGGTCGCGCTCGGTCGGGCCGACGTCCGCCCCGCCGTACCAGGCGGCCTCGAAGAGGTCGGTCGCCTCGGCGAAGGCGGGCGCGGCCTCCGGCACCGCAGCGCGGACATCGTCGAGCAGCTCGCCGGCCGTGCGGCCCACGAGATCGCCGATCACCCGTCGCCGGGCCAGCTCGCCGACGAGCACCCGGTAGCGGGCGCGGAGCACCTCGCGCCAGCGGCCCTCCGCCTCGCAGCGGGCGACCTCGGCCTCCCAGTCGATCGCCTCCTCACCGGGGGCGACGACGACACGGCCCCCACCGGTGCGGTCGGACACGCGGTCGCGACGCCATCCCCCGCGCGTCCGGTAGATCACGAAGACGACCGCGCCCACCAGGGCCGCGAGCACCAGCCATCCCAGCCACAGCGGTGCCCCGCCGAGGCTGAACGGCGCCCCGAAGCCGCCGAACTGGTCGGACAACCAGTCGCCGACCCGTTCGAGCAGGCTGCGGTCATCACGCCACTGGTAGCGGTCCTGGGACAGGATGTCGTCGGCCGCGTCGCGGGCCCTGGCGGGATCGTGGTCGGGCGGCGGCAGGTCGCCCCCCGGCCCGACGACAGCGGAGACCCGACCGCCTGCGCCGACCAGGCGGGCGGCGACCCCGACAGGGCCGAGCGCGGCCAGCTCGCCGATGCGTGCCAGCCCGGTGGCGATCTCAGGCAGCACGGTCGAGCAGGTCGATGGCGGTCATCTCGAGGTCGAGGCCCTCGGTGCGGACCCGCAGGTCGAAGTACTGCAACACGGCTGTCGCCGCCACGAACGGCAGCACGACGATCTGGGCCAGGATCGCACCGAGCGCCAGCAGCGGCCAGGCCCGGTCGAAGCCGATCCAGCCCGCCAGCGCCTGCGGCAGCGCGGAGAGGGCATTGGCGAGCAGCGAGCTGACGACGGCCACGAGCAGGGCGATGCCGAGCGTCGGCATGTACCGGGCGCGGGTGAGGCGCGTCGAGCGCTTGACGGCCTCCATGCCGCCGCCGCCCTCGACGCCGATGATCGGGGCGACCGGCACGAACAGGGCCATCAGGAACGCGAGGCCGATGTAGCAACCGAGCAGACCCGCGGCCTCGACCACCTTCACCACCACGAACGAGGCGACCAGCGCCCACCAGTTGCGGCCGATCACCCCCAGCAGCTCGCCGGCGGGAGCGTCGCGGCCCATGATCCACTGCGACACGAGATGGCCGAGCGCGGCCGCCACGCAGACGAGCGCGATGGCGGGGATGACGGCGACGAGCAGGCTGGCCAGCAGGTCGGCGGTCGGGTCGTTGGCCGCCTGCTCGTTGAAGACGGTCGGGTCCTCGCTGAAGAAGTCGGCGAACCCGAGGCCGCCCATGGCGTTGCGCTGGAGGTACGCGGCGATCAGCTGGGTCGGCACCACGAACAGGGCGGTGATCGCGAGGATGCGGCGCGGCCTGGCCTTCACGACGGCGAAGCCGCCGTCGAGGATGTCGGCCGCCGTCATCGGCCGCAGGGCGACGTGCGGCACCGCTCCCGCGCGCGGCTCGACCGTCGCGGCCCTGGGCACGCCGTCGGTGGGTGCGCCCCAGCCGCCGGCACGGGCGTCCCCGGCACCTCCGGGCGCGCCCCAACCGCCCTGACCCGGCGGGGCCGGGCGGACGCCGGGCGGCGGGCCGGGCGCGCCGGCTTCGGCGTCGGGCTGCTGTTCCGCCGCACCGGGCACCGCCCAGGCCCGCCCCGGCGCGTTCCCGCCCGGCACGTTTCCGTCGGACGGCGGGATGGTCTCGTCCTCCACTGCGCCATCATCGCCCATGAGAGGACCTACCGCCGACGCAGGAGGACGATCGTGGACGGCTACGAAGCCAACACGTACGGCGACCGGTTCGCCGACGTGTACGACGACTGGTACCACGACGTGTCCGATGTCGCGTCCACGGTCGCGCGCGTCGCCGCCCTCGCCCGTCCCCGAGGCGGGCGCGTGCTCGAGCTCGGCGCGGGCAGCGGACGGCTGGCCATCCCGCTCGCGGAGCGCGGCCTCGACGTGTGGGCTGTCGACGCCTCCGCCGCCATGATCGACCGCCTGCGGGCCAAGCCCGGGGGCGACCAGGTCCACGCCGTCGTGGACGACATGTCCGAGCTGACCGCACCGGAGCTCGACGCGGGCGGGTTCGACATCGTCCTCTGCGCGTTCAACACCCTGTTCAACATCACCGACACCGACGGGCAGCGGCGGTGCCTCACCCGGGTTCGGCAGCTGCTCGCGCCGGACGGCCTGGCGGTGATCGAGGCGTTCGTCCCCCCGCCCGGCGGCGAGGGCGATGCGGCGGTGGGCGCCGTCGAGCCGCGCCACATCGGGCTGGACGAGGTCGTCCTCACGGTGAGCCGGCTCGATCCGGCGACCCGCACGATCACCGGCCAACACGTGCAGATCACCGAGACCGGGGTGCGCTTGCGTCCCTGGGTGCTGCACTACGCGTCGCCCTCCGAGCTCGACGCCCTCGCGGCGGAGAGTGGACTCCGGCTGGTCGAGAGGCACGCCGGCTGGCGCGGCGAGGAGTTCACTCCGGACGCGGAGACGCACGTCACGGTCTACGGCCCAGCCCGCTGATGAATCTGCGGTTCCCTCGCGCACCGGGCCACCCGGAGCAGGCGGTACGTTGACGAGGTGTCCACCCGCGTGGTTTCGCCACTGCTCCGCCTGAGCGTCCACAGCCGTCCAGCCCTGTGCCGGCCATGAGCCAGCTCCGACTCAATCCGCTCACCGGCCGCTGGGTCACCGTCGCCGTCGACCGCGACAACCGCCCGGGCGACCTCGTCTCCCGGCAGCTCCCGGTCCAGGCCGACCCGTCGCTCCCCTGCCCGTTCTGCCGGGGCAACGAGGAAGCCTCCCCGCCCGCCCTCGAGACCTACGACCGGCAGGGCGAGTGGGTCGTCCGGGTCGTCCCCAACCGCTACCCCGCGTTCGAGGGTGACGAGCCGCTGAAGGTGCACAACCTCGGCCCGGTCTTCACCCAGGCCGCCGCCAGCGGCATCCACGAGGTCCTGGTGTTCTCACCGGACCACGACAGCTCCTGGGCCGACCTCGACGACGCACAGGCCGCGGTCACGATGGCCGCGATCCGCGACCGCATGGAGGATCACGCCAGCCGGCCGCAGATCCGCTACACGCAGATGATCGTCAACCACGGGCGGGAGGCCGGGGCGAGCCTCGAGCACCCGCACGGCCAGCTCCTCGGCATCCCGTTCGTCCCCGGTGAGATCGCGGAGGAAGAAGCCGGCTTCCGCCGCTTCGAGGGGTCGTGCCTGCTGTGCACCACCCTCGAGGCCGAGGAGGCCGCCCGCCATCGGGTCGTCTACGCGGACGACCGGGTCGTCGTGGTGTGCCCGTACTGGTCGGGCACCCCCTACGAGATGCTGGTGCTGCCGCGCGCGCACCAGGTGCACGTCACCGACGCGGCACCGCCGGACGTGACCGCCGTGGGGCGGGCCATCCGCACCGCACTCGCTCGCCTGCGGGGCTGCCTCGGCGGCGTGTCGTACAACCTGGTGTTCCACACCGCTCCCCACCGCCACGCCGGCCCGTTCCACTGGCACGTGCACGTGCTGCCCCGGGTGACGAGCGTGGCCGGCTTCGAGCAGGGCACCGGCGTGATGATCGACATCGTGTCCCCCGAGCTCGCCGCCAAGCACCTCACCGTCGTCGGCTGAGCCTCCGGAGACGACAGGAGCCGGCCCGCACGCGAGGCGGCGGGGCCCCGGGCCGGTCCTCATCGCTTCCGAGCCTTGGCGGCCATCGGCCATCGGCCGGCCGTCAGGCCTTCGCGGCCCGCTCGGTCGGTGGACGGGGCCGGTCGCCCGCCTCGTGGCCGGGGTCGAGGTCGGTGACCGCGGCCAGGCGTAGCGGTCGGAAGGGCCCGGCGGAGGTGGCCGAGACCGGTTCCGTCACGAAGCACACGTGGTCGCCGCCGACATCGACCAGGGCCAGTCGCCTCACGACGATCCGGTGGGGGCAGCAGGCCAGGACCGGAACACCTTCCGGCCCGTCCTCGACGTCCAGTCCCCCGAACTTGTCGCCGTCGTCGCCGGAGAGTGTGCCGAACCGTCCGGCCAGGTCGCGATCGGCGTCGGTGAGCAGGTGGATGCCGAGGTGGTCGGCGAGGAGGGCCACCCGGTACGTGTGGTTGGCCTTGGAGAGCCACACCGCGTGCTGCGGGGGGTCGATGCTGCACTGGGCATGGAACCCGATCAGGCAACCGGCCCGCTCGCCTCCCGAGGCAGCGGTCACGATGGCCATCGCGGTGTCGAGCGAAGCCATCACGTCGTCGAACGCGTCACGATCCACCGCGGGTCCTCTCCGTCATCTCGCTGTCGTGCCCGTCGCGGGGCGTCGCTATGCCTCGTCATCCGTCGCTGCGGTCGCGACAGCCGCGGTGGCGATGGCATACGCCCGGCGCCGCGGGACGGCCAGTGCGGCCGCGACCGACCGGGCCGCGTCGCGTGCCGTGGTGCCGGCGGCCAGCTCCGCCTGCACCGCAGCCAGGATGGCCGCGTCGTCGGCAGGCGGCGCGGCGGGGGCGCCGTCGAGCACGACGACGATCTCCCCCGGCGGCTCCCGTTCGGCCACCCAGGCGACCGCCCCGTCGAGCGTGCCGCGCCACACCTGCTCGTGCAGCTTCGTGATCTCGCGCGCGATGGCGACGCGTCGATCGCCACCGCACGCCGTGGCGAGGTCGGCGACGGTGCGGGCCAGCCGATGCGGCGCCTCGTAGAGCACGGTGGTGCGGGGCTCCGCGGCGACCGCCGCCAGCCGTTCGCCGCGGACCGCGCCCTTGCGGGGCAGGAAGCCCTCGAACACGAACCGGCCGGCGGGGAGCCCGCTCACCACCAGGGCGGCGAGCGACGCCGACGGCCCGGGCACGACCTCGACCGCGTGGCCGGCGGCGACCGCGGCGACCACGAGACGCTCGCCGGGGTCGGAGATCCCCGGCATGCCGGCGTCCGACACGAGCGCCACCCGCTCGCCCCGCTCCAGACGGGCGAGGATCCGGGGCACCTCGCGGGCCTCGGTGTGCTCGTTCACGACGACGAACGGGCGACGTTCGATGCCGGCCAGCGACAGCAGCTTGCCGGTGCGACGGGTGTCTTCGCAGCACACGGTGTCCGCGGCACCGAGCGCGTCGGCCGCCCGCGGGCTGAGGTCGCCGAGGTTGCCGATCGGCGTGCCGACGAGCACGAGCGCGCCGTCGCTCACTCGGACCCCTTCACTTCGAGCTGGTCGCCAGGGGAGAGCTGCCAGCGGGCGAAGGCGCCGGCCTCGGCCTCGAGCACCGCCCGGGACCGCCACACCAGTCGGGAGATGCGATGGCGGGGCATGGTGACGATGCGGATGACCCGCAGGTCCTCGTCGCAGAACGCGACGTCGATCGGGAAGCGCATGCCGACCGTGTGCACCGACCGGGCGGGGCGCAGCAGCATCGCCCCCTCGCACCCGTCGCGCCCGAGGAGCCCCCGCGCCCGGGCTTGGCGACCGTCGGCGACCTCCAGGCTCGCCAGCACCTCACCGTCTCGGAGCAACCACGCCACGCGCCCATGATGCCGGGGCCGCCCCCACTTCCGGTACA
>CAYUXB010000200.1:0-7622 GCA_964448525.1 uncultured Acidimicrobiaceae bacterium | reverse complement strand
GTGGCGCCCGATCGCCTGCGCTTCGACTTTAGCCACTTCGAGCCCGTCACCGCCGCCCAGATCCGCCGGATCGAGGACCTGGCCAACGGCGACATCCTCGCCAACCCCCCGGTGCGCCACTTCGAGACGACGATGAACGAGGCCCGCGAGCTCGGGGCGATCGCGTTCTTCGGCGAGAAGTACGGCGAGATCGTGCGGGTGCTCGAGGCCGGCCCCCACTCGACCGAGCTGTGCGGCGGCACGCACGTCCGCCGGCTGGGCGACATCGGCCCGGTGAAGATCGTGGCCGAGACGTCCATCGGCTCGAACCTGCGGCGCCTCGAGGCCGTCACCGGGTTCGGCCCCATCGACCGGCTGCGCCAGGAGGAGGACCTCGTGGCGCGCACGGCCGACGTGCTGGGCACCACGTCCGACGATCTGCCGCTCGTCGCCGAGAAGCTCCGCAGCGAGCTGAAGGCCGCGCAGAACGAGATCAAGACCCTTCGCCGCCAGGTCGCGGGCAACCGCGCCGGCGAGCTTGCAGCGGCCGCGGTCGACGGCGTCGTCGTCGCCCGCATCGACGGCACCACCCGTGACGAGGTGCGCGAGCTGGCCCTCGCCGTGCGCCAGCAGCCCGGCATCCGGGCGGTCGTCATCGGTGGCGAGCCCGAGGGCGGCGGCGTCGCCCTGGTCGCCGCGGCCACCAAGGAGAGCGGCCTCGACGCCAAGGCCCTCATCGCCGACGCCGCCCGCACCGTGGGCGGCGGCGGGGGCGGCAAGAACCCGGAGCTGGCGGTGGCCGGCGGCCGCGACCCGTCCCGCCTCGACGAGGCGCTCGACCAGGCCCGGAGTGCGGCCACCTCGTGACGTGACCCGAGCCGTCGCGCTCGACATCGGGACCCGCCGCATCGGCGTCGCGCTGTCCGACAGCAACGGCACGGTGGCGACCCCGTACGAGGTGGTGCAGCGGTCGGGCGATCGCGGGCGCGATCACCGCCGCGTCGAACAGCTGGTCGAGGAAGCAGGAGCGGAGGTCGTGGTCGTCGGCCTGCCGTACTCGCTCGACGGGTCGATCGGACCGTCCGCCCAGGCGATCCTCGACGAGGTCGAGGAGTTGCGCACCACGCTGCCGGTCGACGTGGTGACCTGGGACGAACGCTTGACGACGGTGGAGGCCGAGCGCAGTCTGCGGGTCATGGGGGTCAGCAAAGGCAAGCGTCGCCGAATCGTGGACCAGGTCGCTGCTACGGTGATCCTCCAGTCGTGGCTGGATGCTGGACCGCCACGGGGGTGACGGCGCGACGACCACGCCGTCGCCGTCGCCAATGTCGTAAGCGTCCCTGACCGCTCCTGGACCTCACGGACCGCACCGCGCATGTCGTTTCCTGATCAAGACGAACCCTCCGGTTCACGCCGTCGCCGCGGGCGCCGTCGCGACAAGGGCGACTACGAGGACTTCTGGGGACGCGACAACGGCGGCACCCCTGGCCGCGGTCGCAAGCGGGGCGGCGGCGCCGACGCCGACGACCTGAGCGACCTGGCCGACAACGGACCGAGCAGTCGCCCCGCCTCTCCGTCCGCCAGCCCTCCACGGCGGACGGGGGGTGGTCGCCCACCCTCCGCTCCCACCTCCGGCCCCGGGGGCGACCGCGGGCCGGACGTGCCCCGCACCCGGCCGGCACAGCGTCCACCGTTGACCTCCCGCCAGGGCCAGACCCCCGGCGCAGCGGCACAGCGTCCTCCGCTGAGCTCCCGCCAGGGCCAGGGCCAGGGCCGGGGCCCCGGCCCGGCGGCACAGCGGCCCCCGCAGGCCTCGGGACCCGGCCCGTCGCCCGACCGCCCGCCCGTCGAGCGGCCGCCGTCCCGGCGCCCGGTGGGTGCCCAGGCCGCAGTCCCACCACACAGGCGAACGGGCGAGTTCGAGGTCCCGACCGGCGCCGAAGCGCGTCCGCCGCGTGGTCGGCCCGGTGCCGGCGGGCGGGCGCAGGACGGCCGGCACAGCCCGCCGGGCTACGACGATCTCCGCTCGGGCGACCCTCGGTCCTCACCTCGCGGCCCCGACCGCGGGCCCGTCGGCGATGGGCCCGGGCACGGCTTTCCGGGTCCGTCGGGGTCGGGGCCAGGTCCGGGCGATCCCGGTGGCCGCTCCGTCCGCCCCGGTCGCGGTGGCACCGCCGGTGCCGACCAACGCAGCGATCGCCGGCCGGGCCCCGGGGGCCGCATGACAGAGCCGGGCTACGGGTCGAGGGCGGCGGGTCCGGCCGATCGCGGCCCCGGCCCCCGCCGCCCGACCGACCCCGGTCATCGTCAGGGCGGGCCGCCGCCGGGGGTCGATCGGCCCACCGAGGCGGTCGACATGGCCGACCTGGTGTTCACGGGAGCGAACGAGATGCCCGCATTCCCTGACGCCGACGAGCCCCCCACGTACCCACCTGGCCGCCCGCGGCGGCCGTGGGGCGACGAGGCCGAGGGCGACGACTACGGCGACGACACCTACTTCGACGACTACGACGATCTCGACGACGACGATCTCGACGACCTGCCCAAGCGCCGGGGGTGCCGCAACGCGCTGATCGCGCTGGCGGTCATCGTGGTGGTCGGCCTGGTGGCGTCCTGGTTCGCCTGGTCGTGGGCGCAGGGCAAGATCGACCCGTCCGGGGAACCGGGCGAAGAGGTCATGGTCGAGATCCCCGAGGGCACGAGCACCGCCGGCGTCGGCGACGTTCTGGCCGACGCGGGCGTGATCACCGACGCGAGCCTGTGGAACTGGTACACGAAGCTGAAGGACCCGGGCACTATCCAGGCGGGCAACTACCTCATGCGGGTCAACTCGTCGTTCGACGAGGCCATCGACGACCTGGCGAAGAAGCCGCTGCCGCCGAACACGACGATGGTCACCGTCCCCGAGGGCCTGACGCAGGCCCAGATCGCTTCCCGTTTGGCCGATCCGGAGCATGGCGTCGAGGGGTTCACGGTCGAAGGCGTGAACGCGGCTCTGGCCGACCCGGCGTCGCGGTCACCGGTGATCCCCGCTGACCAGCCGCTGCTCGAGGGCACGCTCTACCCCGAGACGTACACGGTGGAGGAGGGCGACACCGAGGCCGTCGTCATCCGCCGGATGGTCGACCAGTTCGAGCAGGTGGCTACCGAGGTCGGCCTGAACGAACGTGCGGCAGCACTCGGCCTCACGCCGTACGAGGTGCTGATCGTGGCGTCCATGGTCGAGCGCGAGGCGGGCACCGTCGCCGACGGGCCGAAGGTGGCCCGGGTGATCTACAACCGTCACGCGAACAACGAGCCGCTCGGAATCGACGCCACGAGCTGTTACGAGAAGGATCAGATCCCCTGCCAGCTCACGACGGCCGAGCTCAACGACAACACGCCCTACGACACGAGACGCCAGGCGGGCCTGCCGCCGACACCGATCGCATCCCCCGGCCTGGCCAGCATCGAGGCGGCACTCGCCCCTGCCGATGGGCCATGGACGTTCTACGTGCTGGATGCGGAGAAGAACGACGGCTCCAGCTTCTTCACCGACTCGGTCGACGAGTTCAACGCGGCCAAGGCGCGGTGCCAGGAGGCCGACCTGTGCGGCTGACCTCCCGGCCCGGCGAACCTGACCCGGCATGACGCCACCCGTGCCCGTTCGCTCGGAGGGCGGCACGCAGTGATCTCCGGCGCGACCCGGGTCGTGGCGGTGGTGGGCGATCCCGTGCGCCACTCGCTGTCGCCGACGATCTTGAACGCCGCCTTCGCCGCCACCGGGCTCGACTGGGTGTACACGGCCTTCGAGGTGGCCGAGGGCCACGGCGCCGAGGCGGTCGCGGCGATGCGGACGCTCGGCCTCGGCGGGCTGTCGGTGACCATGCCTCACAAGGGGAGCGTGCACGAGGCGGTCGACGAACGGACGCCGGTGGCGGCCGATCTCGCCGCGGTGAACTGCGTGTTCTGGCGCGACGACCGGCTCGTCGGCGACAACACCGACGGCGCTGGGTTCCTCGACTCGCTGCGCGTCGACCACGACATCGACGTGGCGGGACGGCGCTGCGTCATCGTGGGAGCAGGTGGCGCGGGGCGGGCCGTTGCCCGGGCCCTCGGCCGCGCCGACGCCGCGGAGGTGGTGGTCGTGAACCGGTCACCGGAGCCCGCGCTGCGGGCGGCCGCGCTGGCGGGCCCGCCGGGCCGGGTCGGCGGGGCGAGCGACATCGGCACGGCGGACCTGGTCGTCAACGCGACCCCGCTGGGCATGGGGGCCGCCACGGGGAGCCCCCGGCTGCCGCTCGACCCCGACTCGCTGCGGGCGGGACAGGTGGTCGTCGACCTGATCTACCACCCGGAGACGACCCCGTTGCTCGCGGCCGCTGCCGAGCGGGGGGTGACCGCGGTGAACGGGCTCGGGATGCTCGTGCACCAGGCGGCCCACGCCTTCGTCCGATGGACTGGCGAGGCCGCACCGATCGACGCGATGGTGGGCGCGACCCGCCGGGAACTGGCCCGTCGCGCGCAGGCCGACGGTTCTCCGTAACCGGACTGAAACCCTGGTGAGGGCCGGTATCGGCCTCATGTCCGCGGCGGGTGGTCAAATCGACGCTGGGCGCGCGGTGCGTGTGCGGCCTAGGCTGACCGCTGCGCTGGGATGCATGGCGGGCAAGCTCACTCCGGAGGTACAGGCTTTGGCGCTCCAAGGGACTCTCGACACGTTCTCCCTTCCCGACGTTCTGCGACTTCTCGCGACGACGTCGAAGACGGGTCGACTCCGCATCGACGGCGATCGTGGCCTGGGCAGCGTCTGGCTGTCCGAGGGCGGGATCGTCGATGCCGACGCCGATCGTGCGATCGACGGCACGCCCACCGACGAGGTGATCTTCGAGCTGCTGCGCTTCGACGCAGGCTCGTTCGCCTTCGACGGCGACGACACCGCCTCCGGAGGAGGCGAGCCCGAAGATGTGGAGGCGCTTCTCCGCCGGGCCAACGCTCTGCTCAGCGAGTGGGCGGAGCTCGAGACCGTGGTCCCGTCGCTGACGCACGAGGTCACGCTCTCCTCCGACCTGTCGGTCGAGCAGGTCACGATCGACTCCGATCGCTGGCGCACGCTGGTGGCCGTCGCCTCCGGCCGCACCGTCGGCGAGCTGGCCTCGGCGCTCAGCCTGACCGAGCTCGGCGTCTCCCGCGCCGTGCGCGATCTGGTCGATCTCGGCGTCGCCGAGGTGGGTGCCCCGAGCACCATCGCCGCCTCGTCCACGCCGGAGCCGTCACGGCACTCGCTCCTCGCGGACCGCGACCGTGTGCGCCAGCCGCTGCCGACACCCGACCCCACCGGGCCGGTCGGCCCCGTCGGCCGTCCGGCCCACCTCACGGGCGAGATCCCGCGTGCCGGCTGGCGCCAGACCGGCGAGGTGCCCGCGGTCGGCACCGACCGCCGCCCGGCACCCAACGGCAACGGCCACCGCAGCAGCTCCCTCGACGACACGGTCGCGACCCCGCCCCCGGCCGGCCCCGCCCCGAGCAGCCCGCCGGCCGAGCCCCCGAGCAAGGGCGGCCTCGCCTCCCGTCTCGGGCGCGGCCGCAACGCCAGCCCGTCGCCCCGCGGCGGGGAGACCACAGGTTCGACCCCGCCGGTCACCGGTGCGACGCCGTCGCTCGGCGCCAGCGGCTCCCCGCGCTCGTCGTCGCGCCCGCCCGCCGCGCCGCCCGCCCGCACCAACGACACCGGCCGCGGGCGCACGCCCGACGTCGGCCGCCCCCGGAACGGCGTCGGCGACACCGGCCCCGTGGCCCGCACCGAGCGGCCGGGCACGGGCGCGCCGCGCCGGCCTGAGGGCCCGAACGGCGTCTCGAGCCCCGGGCGACCGGCACCCGGCCCCGGCACGACCGCCCCTGGAAGCTCCACCCCTTTTGACGGTGGCCGGCTCGGCCCGCCCCCGAGCGCGCACGACACCGGCCAGATCCGTCCCGTGACCCCGTCGTCGCTGCCGCCCGACCTGCACTGGGCGGCAGACGACACCGGAGGCGGCTCGCTGGACGGCGAGCCCACCTCGCCGTTCAGTGGGCTCAGCAGCCTCGGCCCTGCGCCCACGTCCGGTCGTCCGGCCGGCCCGCCCATGAACGACGGCGAGATCGCCCCGCACGTCGCCGCACTGAGCGCCGAGGCCCGGGCCGCGGTCGTGTCGACCGTCGGCAACAGCGGTGGCTCCACCGGCCGCGGCGGCAGCCAGGGCGAGGACATCGCCCAGCGGGGTCGGCTCATCAGCTTCCTGTCGACCGTTCGCTGATCCCGCACCCCGTCGCCCCGCCTCCCGCGCCGTGTGCGCGGGGTGGCGGGTGCGGTCACCGCACGCTTTCCCCGTGAGTCGCACCGGCATGAATCAGGTCCTCCTCGTCGCGACCATGGCGGTGGTGGGGGTGGCGCTCGTGGGGCCCCTTCTCAACCACGCGGTCGTCCACTGGATCGGCTGGCGCGTCGTTCTGCCGCCGTGCTTCGGCCGGGTGCCCGCCGGGGAGGCTCTCGGTCCGGTCCGGGCCCGCTGCTCCCGGTGCTGTCGGCCGCTCGGACCGGCGGGTCTGCCTGCGCTGCCCGCCACGGTGGTCGCCGGATGCTGTCGGGGCTGCGGCGCTGCGCTCGCCCGGCGCTACGTCGCGCTGGAGCTGATCACAGGGCTCCTCTTCGGCATCGTCGCCGCGGTGGTGGGGTGGTCGGTGGCGCTCGTGCCCGTCCTGGCGCTGGTGGCGGGGGCGGTGGCGATGTCGGCGGTCGATCTGGCGGTGATGCGCATCCCCACCCGGTTCGTGTACACGACCGGGGGCGCGGTCGTCGTCGGGTTGGGGCTGGCCGCCCTGGTCGACGGGCCGGCGGACCGCCTGGTCGGTGCAGCCGTGGGCGCGGCCGCGTTCGGTGGTTTCCTCCTCGTGCCCCACCTGATCTCCCCGCGTTCCATGGGGTTCGGCGACGTGCGCCTCGCGACCCTGGCCGGCGCCGTGGTCGGGTGGTGCGCCTGGCAGGAGGCCCACCCGGTGCTGGCACCGGTCCAGGCCGTCCTGTACGCCGGTCTCCTCGCCGGGGTCGTCGGCTCCGTCGCTGGAGGGGCCCTGCTGATCGTGCGCGGCCGGGACCAGCCCTTCCCCTTCGGACCCGCCGTCGCCGCCGGCGGTGTGGTGGTCGCTCTCGCCGCGTTCTGATCGAGGGCGGGTGCCGCCTGCCGCGCCCGGGCCGACCGGGCCGAACCCGGTTCAGGCCGCACGCACGGTGGCCGGTATCGTCGGGACGTGCTCCGGTACCTCACAGCAGGCGAGTCCCACGGACGCGCCCTCGTCGCCATCGTCGAAGGTCTGCCCGCCGGCCTGCCTGTCCTCGTCGACGACATCGGCCGCGAGCTGGCCCGGCGCCGGCTCGGCTACGGCCGGGGGCCGCGCATGCGCTTCGAGCAGGACGACATCACGATCATCGGCGGCGTGCGCCACGGCCGTACCCTCGGATCACCGGTGGCGATCGAGATCGCCAACACCGAGTGGTCCCGATCCGACAAGTGGCACGAGGAGATGGCCGTCGAGCCCGGGCGGACCAAGGCCCCGCTCACCCAGCCGCGCCCCGGCCACGCCGATCTGGCCGGCATGCAGAAGTACGGCTTCGACGACGCCCGCGACGT
>CAYUXB010000199.1:0-7707 GCA_964448525.1 uncultured Acidimicrobiaceae bacterium | reverse complement strand
CTAGTGCCCGTCGGCCATGGGACCGAACTCGCGCTCTGCGGCGAGCTCGCTCTCCCGGGCCAGGGCGACACCGAACAGGCTGGCGACCGACGTCGCGGCCAGCGGTCGCAGGCGCTCGACGGCATCGGTGAGCGCCTTCCACGACGCTGGGTCGCGTGCGTCGTGGGACGACGGTCGCCAGAGGTGCTCCACGAACATCTCGACGATGGCGCGAGCCATGGCTTGCGAGTGCTCGTGGAGCACCTGGCCGATCTCGACCCGTCGTTGCAGGGGGACCCCCGCCTTGGCCAGCTCGACCGACGCCTCGAACGCGGCCGGGGCGATGATCTCCCAGCGGCCGTCGTCGAGGACGCGGGCGAGGCCCAGCGTCTCGATGAGCGCGACGTCGGCGTCGTCGGGGTCGACTCCCAGTCGTTCCGCGGCCTGGTCGGCGCTGACGACCTCGGCATCGGGCTCGGCAGACTGCGCGACGGCCGCCTTCACGAACGCGAGCGCCGTGGTCGCCGCGCTGCCCGGGGCACGGTCGAGCAGCCGGCGGATGGCGGTGAGGGTGAGGCCGTGGGCCTGCAGGTCGCGGATCGCCTCGAGCCGGGCGACGTGTTCGGCGTCGTAGAGCGCCACCCGGCCGGCGCGCCGGGGTGAGGGCAGCAACCCTTCCGACTGGTACCACCGGATGGTGCGCACCGTCGTGCCGGTGATGCGCGCCACCTCGTCGACCGTGTGCCCTTCGGAGGAGTGGCGCGAGGCGTCGGAGACGGTTGTCACAGCGGCAGGTTAGAGAAGGCTCAAGGGGCGGACCACTCGCCGTCGAGACGGTCGCCCTTGACGGCGCCCTCGTCCGCGAGCTTGCGGAGGTGCGCCCAGACCGTCTTCGCCGCGACCGGATGGAGCTCGGCGGCGACGTCGACGTAGATCTCCTGCACCAGCTCGTCGATCGTCGCGGTGCCCCGTGCGCACAGGGCCTCGAGCACCTGTGCCTCGCGAACGCCGCGGTGCTCGATGATCGAATCGATCGTGCCGATCGGGTCGTCGATGAGGTGACCGTGGCCCGGCGCGATGGCCTTCAGGCGGGGCCGCAGCGTCTTGACCCGTTCCAGCGAGGCCAGGTAGGTGGCCATGTCGCCGTCGGGCGGGCTGATGACGACCGTCGAGCCCTGCATGACGTGGTCGCCGGTGAACAGGGTGCGCTCCTCGTTGAGGAGGTAGCAGAGGTGGTTGGAGGCGTGGCCGGGCGTGTGCAGGGCCGTGAGGTGGAACTCCGTCGCCTCGATGACCGACTTGTCGCCGAGCGTGCCGTCGAGGCGCACCTTGCCGCGGCCCTGACCGGGGTCGAAGGCCAGGATCTCGGCGCCGGTGCGCTTCTTCAGCCCGATGGCGCCGGGGGAGTGGTCCTCGTGGGTGTGGGTGAGCAGGATCCAGCGGATGCGGTCGCCGCCGCAGCCGGCGATCGCGTCGAGGTGCGCGTCGTCGCCGGGGCCGGGGTCGATGACCGCGATCTCGTCGATGCCGACCAGGTACGTGTTGGTGCCGGGGCCCGTCATCATCCCCGGGTTGGCCGCCACGATGCGGCGCACCATGGGCGACAGCGCCCCGGCCACGCCGTAGACGATGGGCTTGGGCTGTGGTTGGTCGACCGTGTCGTCGGTCTGGTCGGTCACTGCGCGTCTCCGAGCTGGCCGCGGGGTGGCGTTCGAGGGGTGTCTTCCCAGCTCTCGACGTCCCAGACGTCGACGTCCACCCGGCTGGCGCGCCATCGGCCGGCGCCCCTGCCGGCCCCGGTCGAGCCGACGGCGAACAGGCCCTTGCGTGCCGCGTAGCGGAGCAACGGCACCCGCACGACGGCCCGGGTGGGCGGGAGCAGGAGGACGAGGGCCCCGACGTCGCTGACGAAGCCAGGGACGATCATCAGGGCACCGGCCAGCAGGATGAGTCCGCCGTCGGCGACCTCCTTGCTCGGCATCTCGCCTCGCGACAGCGCCGCCTGGATGCGCCGGAGGACTCCCGCTCCCTGGCGGCGGGCGAGCCACGCGCCGACGAGCGACACACCGATGAGCAGGCCGATGGCGTTGAAGGCGCCGATCGAGTCGGCGACCGTGATGATGACGGCCAACTCGACGAGGGGAGCGACGAGGAAGACGATGACGAGCAGCAGTGCCATGCGTGGTGGGCGCCGGTCGGGGTGGGGCGGGGACGACCGACTGTCGGCCCAGCCTACCGTCGCCCTCTCCCGCCGGTGGGCCGATCACTGTCGCCACCAGCCGCGACGCCCGACGTGATGTGACCCTCTTCACAACGCGGTTACGCGCGGGTAACATGCGCTGGCAACGTGCGAGGGAGGGGGTTTCCTCGTACGGCGTGACCGGAGCGAAGCGATCGACAGGGGGGAGCAATGGCGCACCGGGGTCTCCGAGAGGGCACCTCGCGAGCGCCGGGGGGTTGCTCATCGCTCCGCTCCGGTCACGCCACCTCTCGCCGTTCGGCCGGGGAGGAGCATGCTCCGCAGCACGCGTCGCCGCAGCCGCACGGGCCGCACGGGTGCCACCTGTGGGCTCACCGGCCGAAAACGACAGACGCAGCGCCTCCACCCCAGGTGGACGACGCTGCGCCGGTGTCGAGCTCGTGGTCGCTAGTTGTGTTGCGCCACGGTGGCTCTGCGTTCTGCCTCGCTCAGACCTCCCCAGATACCGTGAGGCTCACGGATGCGCAGTGCGTAGCCGAGACATGGCTCTCGCACCGCACATGTTGCGCAGATGGCTTTGGCTTGTTCTTCCCGACGCAGCTTCTCGCTCTTGCGCTCGAAGTGCGACGGTGGAAAGAAGACGACAGCTTGCGGGCCACGGCATGCAGCTCGCACCTGCCAATCTTCCTCGACGCGCTGTGCACTCACAGACACACCCCCCTTCCAGGGCGGACGATACAGCCGGTCCGGAGCCGAAACAAGAGAAAGTTTCGTGCCGGCGGAGGGGAGTGGCGTCGACGATGTCCCAGGTCAGGGCACTTGTGAACGTTCGGTAACCGAGATCGTGCGGTCGTATGACGCGCGCTCCGGCTCGACGAAATGCCGATGCGCGCGGGAGGGCCCCGAGTAGCGATATGTCAGGCGTCCTTGGCGCGCTCGCGGTAGTCGCGAGCGGCGCCTTCGGTGGGCTCGACCTCGAGCACCAGGCCCTCGATCGCGACGACGCGGGCGGGCTCGTCCTTGCGTATCGGGGTGGCCCGGTTCGTGCGGGCACGCCAGGGCGCGTCGCGCAACGTCACCACGCCGTCGGGGTCGATGTCGGTGCGGGCGGCACCGAGCTCGCCGATCATCCAGTCACGCCCGATCGTCGGCGTCGAGAAGCGGCTGCGCACCATCGTCGGCATGCCGGCGACCATGCCGAGGGTCATGCCGGCGAAGGCGATCAGCAATGTCACCCAGCTGATGGACACGCCGTCGAACAGGAACAGCGACCCGAGCACGAAGCTGGCGGTGGCGATGCCCGTCCACAGGCGGGGCACGCCCGTCTGCACGTCGATGCCGTAGCCGAACATGGCGAAGAGCAGCAGCGCCACGCCCAGGGGCCGGGTGGGCAGGACGGCGAGCCCGTAGCAGCCGAGCACCAGTGAGCCTGCGCCCACCATGCCGGCGATGCCGACCCCGGCGGTGAACAGCTCGAAGACCAGCAGCGCCAGGCCGAGCACGAACAGCAGATACGCGACCGCTGGGCTGGCGACGGTGTGCATGAGCTGGCCCGTGAGGGTGAGACCGCCGAAGGTCACGTCGGTGACCGGCTGGCGTTGGCCGTCGACGACCTCGGTCTCGAACCCGTCGAGCTGGACGACGTACTCCAAGATCGTCGGGGCGTCGTTGTCGACGAGACCGAGGTCGACGGCGCGCTGGGCCCCGATGCGATCGCCCACGTCGACGGCGCCGAGATCGGCGGCGTCCACCCCGCGTGCCGCGAGGAGGGCAGGGGTGACCTCGATGCTCGACCCCGGGGCGATGCCGGTGAGGGCAGCGGCCGCGACGATCCGGACCGCCCCCCCGGTCGCCTTGCTGCCGGAGGGCCCGATCCAGACCCCGACGGGTACCGGAGACCCCTCGATCGTCGCGACGAGGCCGTCGAGCTCGTCGTCCGACACCACGGCACCGCCGCTGTCGAACTGGAGGACGAGCGCGAGCGCGCAGGCGTCGGCGGCCCGGGCGGCCTGGTCGTCGATGAGGTCGGCCAACACCGGGTCGATCAGGCCGTCGACCTCGATGACCACGACCGGGCTGTCGTCGTCGGCGCAACCGGTCGGCTGGGCTCCGCCCGGCGGTGCGAGCGCGAGGAGGGCGGCCCCGGCGGTGACGAGGGCCAACGCCAGCTTCGCTACAGTCCCGCGGACCGCCCCGTGCGGGGTGGATGACGACGTGTGCTGTGGATCCTGAACAGTTCTTCGATGCATCTCGGCTGGTCATCGTGGCCGGGAAGGGCGGGGTCGGCAAGACGACGGTCAGCGCGACGCTGGCTCGAGCGGCCGCTCTCACCGGTTTGTCGACCCTGATCGTCGAGGTCGAGGGCAAATCCGGCCTGCCCGGGATGTTCGGCCAGGGCGAGCTCGGATACGACGAAGTGGTGCTCTCACCAGGGGGTGGGCCCGACGGGGCGGCCGATGTGCGGGCCCGCACGCTGACCGCGGACGCGGCGCTGCTGGAGTACCTGCGCGATCACGGGTTGTCCCGCATCTCGAAGCGGCTCGTATCGACGGGAGCGCTCGACGTCGTCGCCACGGCCGCGCCCGGGATCAAGGACATCCTGTTGCTCGGGAAGGTCAAGCAGCTCGAACGTGAGGGCGTGGCCGACCTGATCGTCCTCGACGCACCGGCCGCCGGGCACGCCATCACATTCCTGCAGTCGGCGCGCAGCCTCATCGAGACCGTGAACGTCGGGCCGATCAACGCCCAGGCCCGCGACGTGCTCGAACTGCTGGAAGATCACGAGCGCTGCCAGGTGGTGCTCGTGACGATCCCCGAGGAGACGCCGGTGAACGAGGCCGTCGAGACCGCGTTCTCGCTGGAGGACCGGGTCGGCATCGGGCTCGGCCCCATCGTGGTCAACGGCGTCTACGCCGCTCTCGAGGGACTGACGGCCGTGCCCGCGGAGGTCGAGGCGGCCGCTGCGGCCGCCGGCGTCTCCCTGCGCGCCGGCGAGGCCGCGGCCCTGGCGGCCGCGGCCGGGTTCCGGCTCGACCGGAGCGCGCTGCAGGCCGAGCAGGTCGGCCGGCTGGAGTCGCAGCTGCCGTTGCCGCAGCTGCGACTGCCGTTCCGGTTCACCACCGACATCGGCCCGGCGGACCTCGACGTGCTGGCGCGGGCGATGCTGTCCGAGATCGAGGCGATGGCCGGGTTGCCGCTGTGACCGCCGCCGCTGGGGATCGACCGGGCCGTTCGACGCGCGGTACCTCGTCCGAGCGCGCGCCTCGGGCGGACGGTGCGTCGAGCCCGCTGGCCGACCTCGTGGCCGAGCGCAGCATCATCGTGTGCTGCGGCTCCGGCGGGGTGGGCAAGACGACGACGGCCGCGGTCGTCGCGCTCGAGGGCGCCCGGCAGGGCCGACGCACCGTCGTCGTCACGATCGACCCGGCCAAGCGCCTGGCCGACGCCCTCGGCCTGCAGGGATTGACCGACGAGCCCAGCCGCATCGAGGGCGACTGGCCCGGCCAGCTGTGGGCGCTGATGCTCGACACCAAGTCGACGTTCGACGCCCTCGTCGCCAAGCACGCGGCGACGGCCGAGCAGGGCGAGCGCATCCTGGCCAACCGCTTCTACCGCAACATCTCCGGTGCCCTGTCGGGCACGCAGGAGTACATGGCGATGGAGAAGCTCTACGAGCTGCACGACGAGTCCGACTTCGACCTCGTCGTGGTCGACACGCCGCCGACCCGGCACGCGCTCGACTTCCTCGACGCCCCGCGGCGGCTGTCCCGCTTTCTGGAGCACCGGCTGTTCCGCATGCTCGTCGCCCCCAGCCGCGGGCTGGTCAAGGCGGTGAACGTGGCGGCGCAGACGTTCCTGCGCACCGTGTCGAAGGTCGTGGGCGGCGACGTCGTCGACGACGCCATCGCGTTCTTCCAGGCGTTCGAGGGCATGGAGGAGGGGTTCCGCCAACGGGCGCAGCGCGTCAACGAGCTGCTGGCGGCGCCCGAGACGGCGTTCGTGCTGGTGGCCTCACCGCGGCGCGACACGGTCGAGGAGGCGCACTACTTCGCCGACCGGTTGCAGGAGGCCGGTATCGCCGTGCAGGGA
This sequence comes from uncultured Acidimicrobiaceae bacterium, assembly GCA_964448525.1. GTDB lineage: Bacteria > Actinomycetota > Acidimicrobiia > Acidimicrobiales > VFJN01 > ZC4RG19. The sequence goes on along the minus strand of CAYUXB010000199.1, from coordinate 1,439 downwards.
CTCATCGTGAACCGGGTGCATCCGTCGTTCGGCACGTTGTCTGCTGGCCCGGTGACCGCAGCTGTCGCTGCGGGCACCGCCAAGCGGGCCGAGACCCTGGCCGGCACCGACATCGGCGGGTTGTACCGCAACCTGGCCGACTTCCAGGCGGTGTCGAGCCGTGAGCAGGCCCATCTGTCGGGTCTGGCCGAGGCGGTGGCGCCGGCAGCGGTGGCGTGGGTGCCGTTCCTGCGCAGCGACGTCCACGACATCGCCGGCATGGACGAGGTCGCCCAGCACGTCTTCTCGCGGGTGACGACGGACTGACCCGCCCGGGCGTCGTTCCGGAGAGGGCTTACTCCTCGACGGCGGCGGCGGCCTCGTCGAGGGCCGCCGCGGCGGACTCGACCGTCTCGGTCACCGGGACGATGCGGTCGAACCCGGTGGTGTGGAGCAGGCGCGTGAGGGTGGGCCGGCTGCAGGCCACGGCCACGTCGCCGCCGGCCTCGCGAGCCCGGCGGATGCCACCGATGAGCGCCCCCAGGCCCGCCGAGTCCATGAACGGCACCGCCGAGAGATCGATGAGGAGGTAGCGCTGGTCGGCCAGCTCGCCCAGTGCGTCGCGGAACTGCCCGACGGTGTAAGCGTCGAGCTCGCCGACCGGTCGGCACACCGTGTAGCCCTCCGCCTCGTCAACCTGGATGTCGAGCAAGTGCATCTCCTTCTGGAACCACGCCGGGCGATGGTAGCGGTGTGCAGGGGGCCCGTCGGGCGCCTTGCGATCGCACCGGTCGCCCATGCCTGACCGTCCGCCGCATCCCAGCCGTTGGCACAGCACCGTTCCCGGCTCGTAGCCTGCCCAACCGTGTCCGATGTGCTGATCGCCACAGACGCCGACTGGATCTTCGACGACGTCGACGCCGCCCTCTCCGATGAGGGCACTCGCGTGCACCGCGTGCGGCGCGGCCTCGACGTCAGCGCTGTGGTGCGTAGGGAGCACCCTGGCCTGATCATCCTCGACATGCAGATCGGCAACATGGGCGGCATCGCCACGGCGCTCAACCTCGAGCAGGAGTTCGAGGCCGGCACCACACCCGAGGCGCCGATCATGCTGCTGCTCGACCGCCCCGCCGACGTGCCCCTGGCGCGCCGATGGGCGGTGGAGGGCTGGCTGATCAAACCACTCGACTCGTTCCGCCTCCGCCGGGCGGCCCGGGCGCTGCTCTCCGGCGAGACCTACCACGAGCCGTCGGGTCTGGTCGTCTCGCAGTGACGCCTCTCCGGCGGGCCCTCGGCCGGGCGGGACCTCGGGCGAAACCCGAAGTCGAAGGCACCGTGCGGAGCGGGTAGAGTCGTTTCTCCGGTTCGCCGGGGAACATCCGGGTGGTGGCTCAGCTTGGCAGAGCGCTGCGTTCGGGACGCAGAGGTCGGGAGTTCAAATCTCCCCCACCCGACAACAA
>CAYUXB010000198.1:5978-7737 GCA_964448525.1 uncultured Acidimicrobiaceae bacterium | reverse complement strand
CGCAGCGCGGCCATCGCCTGGGCCGTGGAGCCCTCGCGCGTGCAGCACACGATGGCGGCCAGGCCGAGCTCGTCGGCGGCACGCAGGGCGGCGTGCGCCATGGCGACGGTGATGGCCTTGGTCGACGGCGCCCGCCGCTGCACCAGGCCCCGCTCGTAGCCGGCGGTGTACTGCTCGTCGAACTGCTCGGCCCGAGCCGCGATGCGGGCCATCGTCTCGACGGTGAGCGCCGGATCGTGCCCGATCGCCGTCTCCCCCGACAGCATGAGGGCGTCGGTGCCGTCGACGACCGCGTTGGCCACGTCGGTGGCCTCGGCCCGCGTGGGGCTGGGTGCGCTCACCATCGACTCGAGCATCTGGGTGGCCGTGATCACCGGCAGGCCCCGGGCCGCAGCCGCCCGGATGATGCGCTTCTGCAGGTGGGGGACGTCCTCGATCGGGAAGTCGATGCCGAGGTCGCCGCGGGCGACCATCACGCCGTCGGCCACGGCCAGCAGCTCGTCGAGGCGGTCGACCGCGGCGCGGGTCTCGATCTTGGCCATCAGGCGGGGGCCGTCGGGCCCGAGCGCGGACCGCACGGTGTCGAGCTCCTCAGGCGAGCGCACGAACGACACGGCGACCCAGTCGGCATCCCGAGCCACCTCGTCGATGAGGCGCAGATCGTGCTCGGTCGGCACCGCCGGCATCCATCGATCCGACGGCAGGTGGGCGCCCGGGCGACCCTGCAGCCGCCCGCCGCTCTCGACGCGGGACCGCACGCCCTCGGCGTCGACCGCGGTCACCACGAGCGTGACCGTGCCGTCGCCGAGCACGATCGTCGCACCGGGGACGACGATGTCGACCAGGTGCTCCTCGTCGACGACGATGGTGTCGCTGCTGCTGGGCCCGTCGCCGGTGGTGAGGGTGATCTCGTCGCCCTCGGCGAGGAACGCACCGCCCTCGGGGAAGGCACCGGTGCGCACCTTGGGGCCGGGGAGGTCGGCCAGGACGCCCACCGTGCGCCCCCGCTCCCGGGCCATGGCCCGCACCATCTCGATGGCGGCCCGGTGGCCGGCGATGCTGCCGTGCGCCAGGCCCAGGCGGACGACGTCGACGCCGGCGTCCAACAGCGCGCCGAGGGACTCCGGGGTGCCGGACGCTGGGCCGAGGGTCGCGACGATCTTGGTGCGGCGCATGGAGGAGGGTCGATCCGCCTTCGCTCGGGTCGGGTTCCCAACGCTACTGCCCCGGACTCCCCGGGCTTCACCGCGGGCGGGTCTTTCCGTCGACCTGCCGACCTGCCGACCTGCCGACCTGCCGACGATCGTTCGGCGTGGTGCCGGCTCCCGGTGCTTCCCGTCCCTCCCCAGCGCGGCACTAGGGTTGGCAGCGGCTCGGTCCGGCCTGGGGTGGCCGATCCATGGCCTCAGCGCCGCCGATCCCGGGAGGGCGAGGCGGCTCGTGCGCGACCCGGAGCTGCCCCATGACGGACAACCGCACGCCGTCCGCGCCCTATTCGACGCGCGCCGCTTGGCCGCCGCCGGATGTGGCGGCGCGCGAACGGCAGCCGCCCGACGGGAGGCCGCGCGACCTGCGGGTGCCCGACGGAAAGCCACCCGATCTGCAGCCGCCCAACGAAAGGCCGCGTGACCCGAGCCTGCGCGGCCGGCAGCCGCCCGACGGGAGGCCGCGCGAAGGGAGCCTGCGCGACCGGCAGCCGCCGGCTCGACCGGTCCGCGCACGCCGGATGGGAGCGGACGGCGGACGTGGCCGGCGTCGC
>CAYUXB010000198.1:0-5878 GCA_964448525.1 uncultured Acidimicrobiaceae bacterium | reverse complement strand
TCGACCGGTCCGCGCACGCCGGATGGGAGCGGACGGCGGACGTGGCCGGCGTCGCCTGCTCGCCCTCCTCGGCGGGCTGGTCCTCGCCGTCCTCCTCGCACCGACGCCGCTGGTGCAGCCGTTGGCCGACCGGGCCGCCCGGGGCCACGACCGACGGTGCGCGACCTTCACCGGCATCGCGGTCGATCCGGGGGCGTGGCCGGTCGTGGCGCGCGCCGCCCTCGGCCGGTTGCGCGGCGTCTCCACCCACGTCGACCGGGTGGCCTTCGACAACGGCGCCGTCTTCCACGACGTGACGGTCTCGGCCAGCGAGGTCAAAGGCCCGCCGCTGGCGCTCGGCCTGCGGTCCGGCGATGCCGAGATCCGTGGCGGTCGGTCGTCGGCCACCGTGCGCTTCGACGACCTCGAACGGAGCCTGGCGGCCGAAGGCGTCACGGTCGATCTGCGCGCCGAGGCCGGGGCGCTGGTCGCCGACATCGACGTGCCGTTCCTCGGGGCCGTGCCCACCGGGGTCGACGTGGTGCCCGCGGACGGCGATCTCGAGCTGCAGTTCGCCCCGTACGAAGCTCTCCCGCTGCCGCCGCTGCACATCGCGCTGCCCGACCCCGTCGAGCTGGCGGAGGTCGAGATCGCAGCAGACGGTCTGCGGGTGGCGAGCACGATCGAGGGCACGCTCGGCGCCGGGGATTGGGGCTGCGTCCCTGCGGCCGGCGCTCCGTAGCTCCCCCACCGCCAGGCCAGGCTCCGTAGCTCCCCGCCGCCAGGCCGGGACGACCTGTGCGCCGGAATGGTTGCGGGGCAACCGTTCCGGGGCACGGAGCCGGACATCAGGCGCCAGGGAGGCCGACCACACCTGCCTCGGTCGCGGGACGGCCGTCCGCCGCCGGCGCGCCGCCGCTACGAGCGGGGGACCTCGATCCAGGGGCGGTCCTTGTCGGTCCGGATGTCGCCCGGCAGCCCGAGCACCCGCTCGCCCAGGATGTTCTTCATGATCTCGGTGGTGCCGCCCTCGATCGAGTTGGCGCGGGACCGCAGGAAGGCCTGCGGCACGCTGCTCCACAGCGCCGTGGTCTGCGGGCGGGCCATCGGGTAGCCGGTCGGGAACAGCATGCCCTCGGCCCCGAGCAGGTCGACCGCGCACTCGCTGATGTCCTTGTGGAGCTCGGCCATGGCCAGCTTGCCGATGGAGCCCTCGGGCCCGGGGGTGCCATGCGAGCGGTTCTGGCTCGCCCGGATGTTGGTGAGGCGCAGCACCTCGGCCCGGGTCCACAGGTGCATCACCCGGTCGCGGGTGGCGGCGTCGTGCGGACCGGTGGACGCGTAGGTCTTCATCAGCTCGCCGACGAAGCCCGCTCCCCGGGGCGGGATCTGGCCGCCGATCGACACCCGCTCGTTCATCAGCGTGGTCAGCGACACCCGCCACCCCTCGCCGACCTCGCCGAGCCGCTCGGCGTCCGGGATGCGGACGTCGGTGAAGTAGACCTCGTTGAACTCGGCCTCGCCGGTGATCTGGCGCAGCGGCCGCACCTCGACGCCGGGCGCCTGCATGTCGACCACGAAGTAGGTCAGGCCCTTGTGCTTGGGGGCATCGGGATCGGTGCGGGCGACGAGCATGCCGAAGCGGGAGACGTGGGCGAGCGTGGTCCACACCTTCTGCCCGTTGACCACCCACTCGTCGCCGTCGCGCACCGCGCGGCTGGACAGCCCGGCGACGTCGGAGCCCGCGCCGGGCTCGGAGAAGAGCTGGCACCAGATCTCCTCGTTGGTGAACAACGGCCGCAGGTAGCGCTGCTTCTGCGCGTCGCTGCCGTGGGTCACGATCGTGGGGGCGCCCATGCCGTGACCGATGGGGTTGAGGCCACCGGCCCGGGGAGCGCCGGCCCGGGCGAGGGTCTCGTTGATCAGCTTCTGCAGCTTGGGTGAGAGGCCGAGGCCGCCGTTCCCCTCGGGGAAGTGGACCCAGGCGAGACCGAGATCGAACTGGCGGCCGAGGAACTCGACCGGATCGGCCTCGCGCGGCGGTACGTCGGCCACCAGCTTCTCGCACAGTTCGAGGACCTGTGCCTCATCGTCGGAGCGGGCCTCGGATCGCGCAGATTCGGTGATCGCCATGCAGCGTACGGTACTTGACCGCTCGGTCAAGCCGCAGATCCCCGCGGGCCGCCGCAGTGCCGATCGGTCGGTGTGCTACGCAGCGTGGCATGGTCGACGACGCTCCCCCCACCATCGGTGCTCCCCCACCGCCGCCGCGGCGACGCGCGTGGCTGTACGTCGGCGTCGCCGCGATCGTTGGACTCGTCGTCGGCGGGGCGTGGCTGGTCGCCGGCGACGAGAACGGCTCCGGGTGCATCGCGGGGTTGGTCGAGCAGCTCCCTGACGACGCCACCGGCCTGCGAGGGGCCGACCTCGAGGTCGCCCGCGTCGCGGGGTACGACGACAGCGACACCGAAGCCATGGTCGAGAGCGCCTTGGAGCTCGGCGACGGTCCCGACCCCGTCACCATGCAGGTCCGCAACCGGACGTTCGACGACGAGGACATGCCCTACGCCCCGAGCGATGTCGACTGCTGGGTCGCCGACGGCAACATGGTCGCGATGCGGGGAACCTTCGACGAGGATGCCGTCGAGTCCTCCGACATCGCCGACATGGAGGTCGACGGCGATGTCCTGACCACCGGGTTCGACCCCGCGGACGCCGGCGACACCCCGCCGGGGCTCACCCGTGCCGTCGACGCTCTCGTGAGCGAGGACGCGGCGCTCCTCGCGGTCGTCCCCGTCGGCGACGACCCGGCGACCGGCCCGTGGACCGGCGTGGGGTTGGCGGTCGGCGACCCGTGGGACCTCGCGGTCGTGTGGGCCTACCCCGACGCCGACACCGCCGCCGACGCCACCGACGCCGTGCGCGCCGCCCTCGACGCCGACAGCACCATCCCGGACCTGGTCGACGGCGACGCGGCCGCCGCCGTCGAGCGCGACGGTTCGGTGGTCGCGCTGCGCGCCCCGATGGCCGGGGAGCCGTCGGAGTGGCGACGGCCCCTGGTCGTGTTGGACGCCGCGCTCCTGGTGGACGCCGCCGGGTGAGGTCCGGCCGGACGTCGGGCGGGCCGGGCGTCACCCGGTGTCGCTCGGTCAGGCATCGGGCGCGGCCTCACCCCGTGCGGCACCGTCCGCCCTGGCCAGCAGGCGATCGCGCACCGAGCCTCCGGGCTCTCGGATGCGGTCGCCCGCCGCCCGCCAGCCGAGGCGTGACGAGTAGAGCAGCGGCGGCTCACCCAGCCTGCCCTCCCGCACCTCGGTCACGCGTGCGAAGAACAGATCGTGGTCGTAGCGACCGGTGATGCGATCCTCGACCTCGCACCGCAGCCACGAGATGCAGTCGCGCACCATCGGCAACCCGTCGACGTCGTCGAGGTAGTCGTCGGCGACGTAGCGCATGCGGTGCCCCGGGTAGGAGAAGTACTGGCCCTGCTCGACCTGGTCCCCCGCCAGGACCGACACCGAGAACCGCCCGCTCGCCACGATGAGCGGATGCGTGTCGTGCTTGGGCGACGACGACGCCATCAGGACCGGTTCGGCGAAGCTGACCTGGCACAGCCAGTGGCTCGTGTAGGCCCGCGCCACGCCGTCGTGGGTGGCGCCGATCACCTGCACACCCTTCATCATCTGGCCGAGGCTGCGCTTGACGTCGCGGTCGATCACCCCCCGATCCTGGCGCGAGCCGGCACCCGCCGGAGAACCCGGCCGCCGGGTCGCGCCGGGCCGGGCACGGCACGCGCCTGCCGACGTCTCGAGGCGGGGCGCCGACGCCAGAGGGCGGGACAGGACCGTCTGTAGGGACGCCGGCACCTCACGAACGTCGAACGGTCGCGCCCCCCTCGGATTCTCTACGCGGTTCTGGTCGCTGGAGCGACCAGAACCGCGTAGAAAACGCGTGGTGGCGGGGTCAGTTGAGCTTGGCGCGCATGGCGCGGGCGGCGATGCGGTCGCGCTCGCCGCCGGCGCCGTCGTCCGCGATCGCCTCGAGCTCCATCGCCGCCGCGTCGAAGCGACCGTTGGCCGCCAGCATGGCGGCGAGCTGGCGGCGGTCGAGCACCGTCGCTCCCGGCACCAGCACCCGCAGGCACTGGGCCCACAGCGCGCCCGCCCGGTCGCCGGCGCCGACGAAGGAGCGCTGGAGGTTGGTCAGCATCCGGGCGATCGTCGCCCGCGTGCCGACCGGTTCGAGGAACCGGTCCTCGAACCTGGCCCGCGGCCCGTGCAGGCGGGTGAACAGCTCCCGACAGCCCTCGCGGTCGAGGACCGCCTGGTTGAACGGGTCGACGAACAGGTCGGCGTCGTCGGACGACCGGACCAGGAAGTGCCCGGGCATGCCGACCCCGACGAGCGGGACCCCGACCCGGCGGGCGACCTCCATGACCACCAGCGACAGCGTGATGGGGATGCCCTCGCGGCGGTCGAGCACGACGTCGAGGAGAGAGTTGCGCGGGTTGCGGTAGTCCTCGGTGTCGCCGGTGAACCCGAGGTGGTCGAACAGGTGGGTCGTCACCGCGTCGAGCGTGCCCGCGGCGCAACCGGCGGCCAACTTGTCGAGCCGAGCGAGCTGCTCGTCGATGTCGAGGTCGCGGCGGGCGTGTGCGGCGATGAGCAGTGCGGCCACGTCGAGCCGGCACCCCTGCTCCGGGCCGCGCACCAGCTCGGCAAACCGGTCTGTGATGTCCACTGGACCTCACGCTACCGGCGAGTCACGTCACTCCGCCGAGGTCGCGGCCGAAGCCATCGAACCCCGGTGTGCGACAGGCCCCGGGTCGACCTGCCCGATCGGCCCGCAAAGGGCGGTCTTCGGGCTCACCTGCCGCGGGAGCACGGCGGTCGGCCTCGGCGAGCGGGGCGATCCGGAACCGGCCGACCAGGGGTGTGTCGCCCGGCACGCCACGCGTTACCTTGCCGGCCATGTTCCCTGGTGCCATCGCCGAGTCACAGCCCGACAAGCCCGCCGTCGTCCTCGGCGGTTCGGGCCGCACCATCACCTACGGCGAGCTGGACGCCGAGGCCAACCAGGTCTCCCACGTGCTGCGGTCGCTCGGCCTCCAGTCCGGCGACCACGTGGCCTTCTGCCTCGAGAACCACCCCCGGTACTTCGCCCTGACCTGGGGCGCCCACTACGCCGGCCTCTACTACACCGCCATGAGCTCCCGGCTCACGACGGAGGAGATGGCCTACATCGTGCAGGACTGCGGGGCGAAGGCCTTCATCACCTCGGCCTACAAGGCCGATCAGGCCGCGGAGCTGACCGGGCAGCTCGGGGACGTCGCCCTGTACATGATGGACGGCACGATCGACGGCTACGAGCCCTGGGAGGACGCGCTCGCCGCCCAGCCCACCACGCCGCTGCCGGAGGAACGGGTCGAGGGCCGAGACATGCTCTACTCGTCGGGCACGACCGGCCGCCCCAAGGGCGTGGAGGCCCCGCTGCCCGACGCCCCGCTCGGCACCGGCGAGTCGATCTACTTCCTCGTCACCGCCCTGTTCGGCGCCACCGCCGACAGCGTCTACCTGTCGCCGGCACCGCTGTACCACGCCGCTCCGCTGCGGTTCTGCATGGCCTTCCACCGCCTGGGCGCCACCGTGGTGGTGATGGAGCGCTTCGACCCCGAGGCCGCGCTCCAGCTCATCGAACAGCACCGGGTGACCCACTCGCAATGGGTGCCGACGATGTTCATCCGCATGCTCAAGCTGCCGGCCGAGACGCGCGAGCGCTACGACGTGTCCTCGCTGAAGGTGGCCATCCACGCCGCGGCCCCCTGCCCGGTCGCCGCCAAGGAGCAGATGATCGAGTGGTGGGGCCCGGTGCTCCACGAGTACTACGCGGGCACCGAGGG
>CAYUXB010000197.1:6280-7746 GCA_964448525.1 uncultured Acidimicrobiaceae bacterium | reverse complement strand
TGACGATGACCCACTCGTTCCGGGCCATGGGCATCTGGAACGACGAGCGCGGCACGAACATGCTCGACACCGGTGCCCACTTCTACGACGTGTACGAGACCTCCGACGGCAAGTACGTGTCGATCGGGTCGATCGAGCCGCAGTTCTACGCCGAGCTGCTGCGCCTGACCGGGCTCGAGGGCGAGGACCTGCCCTGGCAGCAGGACCGCACCCACTGGCCGGCGCTGAAGGAGCGCCTCGCCGGCATCTTCCGCACGAAGACGCGCGACGAGTGGTGCGAGCTGATGGAGGGCACCGACGTGTGCTTCGCTCCCGTGCTCGCCATCCCCGAGGCGGTCGAGCACCCGCACAACGTCGAGCGCGGCACGTTCGTCGAGGTGGCGGGCATCATCCAGCCCGGTCCCGCCCCCCGGTTCAGCCGCACGCCGGGGAAGATCAGCCGTCCGCCGGCTCACGCAGGCCAGCACACCGACGAGTTGCTGTCCGACGCCGGCTTCGACGAGGCCCGCATCGCCAAGCTGCGCGAGACCGGCGCCATCGCCTGAGCACCACCCCCTCAGTCGATTTTCGCCGCGGTTCTGGTCGCTGGAGCGACCAGAACCGGCGGCGAAATCGTGGTGTGGTCAGCCGAGTCCCTCGACGAGGTCGGGGCGCAGCTCGTCGAGCGTCGACAGCGAGACCGCGGCGAGGGCGAGCGCGTCGTCGCTCGGTGGGTAGTCCTGGTTGGGGAGGGCGATGACCGCCATGCCCGCGGCCGCGGCCGAGCGCAGCCCATTGCTCGAATCCTCGATCGCCACGCACCGCTCCGCGGCGACTCCGAGCCGTCGGGCGGCCTCCAGGAAGACGTCCGGCGCCGGCTTGCCCCGCGAGACCTCCTCCGACGACACCGTCACAGCGAACGCGTCGGCCAGATCGGCGACCGAGAGGACCAGGTCGATGATCGGCCGGTTCGACGACGAGGCCAGGCCGAGCGGCCACCGCGCCTCGAGCGCCCGCACGGCCTCGGTGGCGCCGGGCAGCAATGGTAGGCGCCGGCGGTAGATCTCGCCGAGGCGCTCGACCACCGCGTCGGAGATCGCGTCGAGCGGCATGTCGACGCCGAGGTCGTCCCGCAGATACGCGGCCCACTCGGGTGAGCTCATGCCCATCATCGTGCGGGCCGCCTCGGGCCGCCAGCGTCCCCCGCGGTCCTCGACCAGCGCGCGTTTGGCGTCGTTCCAGATCGATTCCGAGTCGAGCAGGACTCCGTCGAGATCGAATATCACGGCGTCGGGCATGGCCCCGATGCTGCCGCACCTCGGTCGCGGGGTGGGTGACCGTGCGACGGGGCCAGCCGGCGACCGGCCCGTGATCGTCGCCAGGAACGCTCGCTGGGCTGGCCCCGATGCCCGTGGCGCTTGTGGTGACCGGTCGCGCCGACCGAGGTCAGGAGGCGGCGGTGGCCGCCTGGGCAGGCCAGGAGGCCG
>CAYUXB010000197.1:0-6180 GCA_964448525.1 uncultured Acidimicrobiaceae bacterium | reverse complement strand
GACGCGGCCGTCGGCATGGCGGGCGAAGCGGGGCGAGTCGGCGGCGTGCACCGGGTCGTCCCGGCGCCACGGCCATCCGCCGAACTCGGTGCGGCGGTAGTCCTCGAAGGCCTGGCGGACACCGGCCTCGTCGTTCATGACGAACGGCCCGTACTGGGCGACCGGCTCGCCGATCGGGCGGCCCTGCATGACCAGCACCTGGACCCCGTCCGGGCCGCCGGCCAGATCGAGCGGGGCCGTGGCGTCGACCAGCGCACCGTGGCCGGACTCGACCACCTGGCCGTCGATCGCGAGCGACGAGCCCTCGAACACGTAGAGCACCCGCTGGGTGCGCTGGTCCGCCGCGGCCGGGAGCTGCCACTGCGCACCCGGCTCGAACGTGAGGTGCCAGAGCGCCACGTCGGCGTCGGGCCGCGAGGCCCACGACGACGGCGGGGGAGCGGGCGGTCGGTGCCCGTCGAGCGTGCCTGCGACGACGACCACCTCGGTCGAACGTCCGGTGTCGTCGACGGCCGCGAACCGGGGCGTGTCCTCATCCCACAGCATCGTGAAGTGGGGCTCGGCCATCTTGTCGGCGGCCGGCAGGTTGAGCCAGATCTGGAACAGCTCGAGCGGGTTGGGGGCCTCCCTGTCGAGCAGGGGGAACATCTCGGCGTGCACGATGCCCTCACCCGCGGTGAGCCACTGGGTGTCGCCGCGGCCGTAGCGGGCCGCCGCGCCGAGCGAGTCGGCGTGGTCGATCAGGCCGGAGCGCACGTAGGTGATCGTCTCGAATCCGCGGTGAGGGTGCTGCGGGAACCCGGGCACCGTCGACCCGTGGTACATGCTCCACCCGTCGGTACCGCTGAAGTCCTGGCCGATCTCGCGGCCGGCGAGCGACGTGTCGGGCCCCAGATCGTCGTTGCCGCTGGGATAGGCGTCGCGGTGGTGCATCACGAACAGGAACGGGTCGATCGTCTGCCACGGGGTGCTCAGCGCGAAGGTCTGGCGAACTCGGGGGCTCATGCCGGCAAGGATACCGTTGTCCGCTCGCGGTCGTTGCGTGCGCAACGGTATGCCCGCAAACCCGGTCGGCAGGGGCGGTCGAGCGTGCTAGGAACCCGACCGATGGCAACCCTGGTCGCGTTCCACGCCCACCCCGACGACGAGTGCATCACGACCGGCGGCACGCTCGCCCGAGCCGTCGACGAGGGCCACCGTGTCGTGGTGGTCTACGCCACCCGTGGCGAGGTGGGGGAGGTGCCCGACGGGCTGCTGGTGCCCGGCGAGTCGCTCGTCGACCGGCGCCTCGCCGAGGTGGCCAGATCGACCGACGCGCTCGGCGTCCACCGCGTCGAGTTCCTCGGCTACCGCGACTCGGGGATGGTCGACACACCCGACAACGATGACCCCCGGTCGTTCTGGCGGGCGGACCTCGATGAGGCCGCGGCGCGCCTGGCCGCCTTGCTGCGCGACGAGCGGGCCGACGTGTTGCTGGTGTACGACGAGAACGGCAACTACGGCCACCCCGATCACGTGCAGGTGCACCGCGTCGGGGTGCGGGCCGCCGAGATGGCGGGCACGCCGCAGGTGCTCGAGGCGACGATCAACCGAGACACCGTGCGGGCGTTCATCGAGCTCATGGTGGCCAGCGGCGAGGCCTCACCGGACGACCTGCCCGATCTCGACGACCCGGACGTGCCCTTCGGCATGCCCGACGAGGTGATCACCACTCGTGTCGACGTCCGTCCGTGGGCGGAGCGCAAGCTCGCCGCCATGCGGGCCCACGAGACGCAGGTGGGCGACCTCGGTTCCTTCCTGGCGATGCCGGTCGAGATGTTCCGCGAAGCGATGGGCACCGAGTTCTTCATCCGCCGCGGTGCGGCCCCGGATCACCGCGACGACGACGTCTTCGCCGGCCGCGACGTCCCGACCCGCTGAGCCGGGCGGCCACGAACGGCGGAGCGCGCGGTGGCCCCCGAGCACGCGGCAGAACGGGACGGTGGAGCGACGATCACCGGCGAAGAGCTCGCGGCACGCATCGCCGCCGCCCTCGCCACCCGGGCCGATCCGTCGCGGGCGAAGGACATGGCGCGCTACATGCGCGATCAGTTCCGTTTCCTGGGCGTGCCATCACCGGGGCAGAAGAAGGCCTGGCGCGAGGCGACCGCGGGGGTGCCACGCCTGTTGTCCGAGGCGGTGGTGGCTGACGCCGCCCGCGCCCTGTGGCGCTTGCCCGAGCGGGAGCACCAGTACCTCGGTTGCACGCTGGTGAACCGCCACGCCGGCACGCCGCCCCGCGCCCCTCGCGCGACACCGGAGTTCGTCGACACGGTCGAGGCCCTGCTCACCACCGAGCCCTGGTGGGACACCGTCGACGCTCTCGCCGTCCACGCGGTCGGCGACCTCGTCCGCCACCATCCCGAGCTGCGTGCCCACATGGACGCCTGGCTCGCCGGCGACGACATGTGGCTCACTCGCGCGGCCCTGCTGCACATGAATCGTTGGCGGGCCGCCACCGATGCCGACTGGCTGTTCGCCGCCTGCCGGGCTCGCGCCGATCACCCGGACTTCTTCATCCGCAAGGCGATCGGCTGGGCCCTGCGTGAGTACAGCAAGACGGATGCAGCGGCCGTCGCCGACTTCGTCGCCGCCCACGACCACGCCCTCAGCGGGCTCAGCCGCCGAGAGGCGCTGGTCTGGCTCGACCGCCGGGGGCGCCGCGCGTCCGGCGGGTCGTGATGCGCACTCGGTCGCGTCGCACCTGGACAGTGATGCACGAGCCGGCGTTCCGCGGTGCCGGGTGCTTTAGTGTGCGATCCGTGCTGTGGGCGAGGCGCGTCGTCGCGATCACCGTGCTGTGGGGCGCGCTCGCCGGCTGCGGCGGAAGTGGGGACGGCCCCTCGGCGAACGCGACGCGGTTCGACGTGTCGGGCGAGGTGCCGAGCGTGCTCCTCGGGCGCATGGATGCTGTCTGGATCGGGCTGCGCTCGGGGCGGCACGACGAGCGGGACGCCGTCGTCGTCTCACGCGACGACGGCCGCACCTGGGAGACGGCCGAGCTGCCGGGCCGGCCGCAGGTTCTGCGCCTGATGCACCGGCCGGAGAACGTACCCGTCGGACCGCAACTGGCCGCGGTCGTCGGCTGGGACCCGAGATCGGCGTCGCCGGACTGGCCGATCGCCAAGTCGGAGTTCTTCGTGTGGACCACGCTCGACGGGGTCACGTGGGACGTCGACGTGCTCGGCACCGCCGGCGGAATCGTCGGCGATCCGACGGTGGCTGTGGTGGGGCCGGTCCTCGTCGCATCGACCAGTTCGGTCGAGGGATTCAACATGTTCACCAGCCGGGACCGGGGCGACTCGTGGCAGCCAGCCGTGCTCTCGGGACTTGCTGGAGTCGCCGGGGAGGGCACCGCGCTGCTGTGGGCGTCGGCGGACGGCGAGGTGCTGGAGTTGGCGCTCGGCGTGATCAACCAGCCGGTCGAACGGCGGCAGCTGCTGACGTCGACCGACCTCGGCAGGACCTGGTCGGCAACGCCGTGTGGCGCCGACGCCTGCGCGCCACCGGGTCAGGCCGACGGTCTGCTGCTCCGACATCGCGAGGTCTCCACCGACGGAGGGGCGACGTGGGATGCGGTGACCGTGGAGCCGACCATGCCCGGAGACGGTCCACCCTCCGTGTCGGATGCCGTCGAGGTGCCCGGCGGGTGGCTCGCCCGGGCGACGACCTCTGAGGCCAGCGACATCGACCACGCGCAGCTCGTGCGTTCGGAGGACGGCCGGACGTGGCGACAGATGTTGCCCGCCGATCCGTGCCCCGGGCGCTCCGGCCGTCCCAACTCGCAGGTGAGCCGACCCGTTCTGCTCGACGGACGTCGCTTCGTCGTGTACGGGTGCTCAGACCTGATGTTCCCCGAGCTCGCGGTCGTCTACGTCGGCAACGCGGACGCGGACGAGTTCCGCCGGGTCGACGGGTCCGTGCGGGAGAGTGTGGTGTTCGGCACGCCGATCGAGGACGGCGATCGGCTGATCCTTCCCGAGTACGGCCGAGGGGACGACGAGCTGGTCGGCGTCACCGTGATCGGGTGACCGGAGGGACCCGGCCGGCCCGACGCCGGCGCGGCCCGTCGCATTGGTCGCCCGGGGTGGTGCTGCGGGCATGATGGGGTCGTGACCGTCATCAAGATCAACGCCATCACCGTTCCCGAGGGCTCCGGCGACGAGCTCGGCAAGCGCTTCGGCGCCCGGGCCGGCGCCGTCGACGGGCAGGAGGGCTTCGAGGGCTTCGAGCTGCTCAAGCCGACCGACGACCGCACGACCTGGCTGGTGATCACCCGCTGGCGCGACGAGGAGTCGTTCCAGGCATGGGTCAGCAGCCCGGCGTTCAGCCACGGCCACCAGAAGACCGATCAGCCGCACCCGCAGGGCGGGCCCGTCTCGGTGTCGAGCGAGCTGTGGTCCTACGAGGTTTCGACGGGTTCGTCCGGCAAGGCCTGACGCCGGTTCACGGCGGTGGATCTTCTCGATGTCCACGCCTGGGTGGCGTGGGTCGTCGTCGTGTCGAACGCGCTGGCCGGCCTGTGGGCGCTTGCCGCCCACTGGCTGCCCGCGGCGCGGCACCGGTCGTTGTGGTGGTTCACCGTTGCGGCCCAGCTCACGATCGTTGCCCAGGTGATCGTCGGGGTGCTCCTGGTGACGACCGAGGAGCGGGAGGCCCCGCAGTTCCACATGTTCTACGGGTTCGTCGCCCTCGCGTCGGTGGGCATCATCTACAGCTACCGTCAGCAGCTCGCGGCCCACAAGTACCTGCTCTACGGCCTTGGCGGGCTGTTCCTCATGGGGCTCGCCATCCGGGCGATGTTCATCGGCCCGGACCGCTGAGCGAGCTCCGGGTCACCGGGATGGTCAGAGGTGCACGACCGGGCAGGTGAGGGTGCGGGTGATGCCGTGGATCATCTGCACGCGGCTGACGACCATCTTGCCGAGCTCGTCGACGGTGTTCGCCTCGGCGCGGGCCACCACGTCGTAGGGCCCCGTGACGTCGTCGGCCGACACCACGCCGTCGATGCCGCCGACCTCGTCGGCCACCTGGGCGGCCTTGCCCACCTCGGTCTGGATGAGGATGTATGCGCTCACAGCCATCCGGGCCTCCCTCGTGCCGTCGAACCTGGCCACGGATCGTAGTGCGGTTGGGCCGACGGGCGCGGCACGGCGGGCCGGCGCCGAGCGCCGGACCCGCCGTTCGGCTCCGAGGGTCGGCTCCGCGGGATCAGCTCGCGGACTCGACGGACTCGGCCTCGATGGCGGTGGGAGCGGTGTTGCCGGCGCCGCCCACGGCGATCTTGCGGGGCTGCGCCTGCTCGGCCACCGGGATGGTGATCGAGAGCACGCCGTGGTCGTAAGCGGCCTCGAGGCGGCCGGTGTCGAGGCTGTCGCCGAGGAGGACACGACGGGTGTAGGTGCCCTGGGGGCGCTCGTTGGCGAGCACCTCGTCGCCCTCGTTGCGCTGGAAGCGGCGGCTGGCCTTGAGGGTCAGCACGTCACGCTCGACGGTGAGGTCGATGGAGTCGGGGTCGACGCCCGGCAGGTCGAAGTTGATGAACACCTGGTCGCCGTGCCGGACGGCGTCCATCGGGACGGACGAAGCCGTGCGCCGCAGGGCCTGATCGACCTGCTCGGCGAACCGGTCGATCTCGCGGAAGGGATCGAAGCGCATCAGCATTTCTCGGGCCTCCTTTGGCTGGTCGGGCTCAGTAACTGCCGACAAGATAGCAACAAACCTGATGGTCTTGCAATCAAGTTTGATGAGCAGTCGGTTGTTGGAGTGAACCCGCCCGAACGCGACGGTGCCGCCCCGTCGGGGGCGGCACCGTGAGTTCGTCAGGTTGCGACCGGGGTCGCTGTCAGCCGGCGGCGAGGCGCTTCTCGAGGGCCGTGAGCTGCTCGCGCAGCACCGCCGGCACCGTCTCGCCGATGGACTGGTAGTGCTCGTCGAGCTGGGGCAGCTCCGGCCGCCACGAGTCGGCGTCGACCTCGAGCAACTTGGCCATCGTTGCGTCGTCGATGTCGATGCCGCTGGTGTCGATCGCACCGACGGCGGGCACCCGCCCGATCGGGGTGTCCACGGCCTCGCCGGTGCCGTCGACCCGCTCGAGCACCCACTTGAGCACCCGGATGTTGTCGCCGAAGCCGGGCCAGA
>CAYUXB010000196.1:0-7806 GCA_964448525.1 uncultured Acidimicrobiaceae bacterium | reverse complement strand
TCGTCCGTCGGCGACCTGCCGATCGGCGGTACGGCGGTGGGCACCGGCCTGAACTGCCCGCCCGGCTTCGCCCAGGCCGTGGTCACCCGCTTGGCCCAGGACCTCGAGCTGCCGCTGTCGGAGGCCCCCGA
Organism: uncultured Acidimicrobiaceae bacterium; assembly: GCA_964448525.1. Taxonomy (GTDB): domain Bacteria; phylum Actinomycetota; class Acidimicrobiia; order Acidimicrobiales; family VFJN01; genus ZC4RG19. The sequence continues at coordinate 7,675 of CAYUXB010000196.1, read as the reverse complement.
TCACTTCGCGGCGCACGGGGCGCGTGACGGGCTCGTGTCGCTGTCGGGCGCGTTGCGGACTCTGGCCGTGGCGATGATCAAGATCGGCAACGACATCAGGTGGATGGGCAGCGGGCCGCGCACCGGGCTCGCCGAGATCCGGCTGCCCGACCTCCAGCCCGGGTCGTCGATCATGCCCGGCAAGGTCAACCCCGTGATGGCCGAGGCCATGACCCAGGTGGCTGCCCAGGTCATCGGCAACGACGCCGCCGTGGCCTTCGCCGGCTCGCAGGGCAACTTCGAGCTCAACGTCTACCTGCCGGTGATCGCCCGCAACCTGCTCGAGTCGGTGCGCATCCTCGCCAACGTCACCCGGCTGTTCGCCGACCGGTGCGTCGCCGGCATCGAGGCCGACGTCGATCGGTGCCGGGCCTACGCCGAGTCGAGCCCGTCGCTCGGCACGTCGCTCAACCCCTACATCGGCTACGAGGCCGCGGCCGAGATCGTGAAGGAGAGCGTCGAGACCGGTCGCAGCGTGCGCGAGATCGTGCTGGAGCGCGGCCTGCTCGACGAGGCGGAGCTCGACCGGGCACTCGACGTCCTCGGCATGACCGAGGGCGGCGTCCGCAAGTAGCCGAGTAGCGGAGCAGCGGAGCGTCAGCCGACCCGCGAGGCGTGGTCGCCGCGGGTCAGGCGCCGAGGGCCGGGGAGCCCGCGTACGGCTGGGGGTCGCCCGGGCCCGGCAGGTTGGGCCGCGACCAGCTCATGGCCTTGCCCAGCTCGGAGGCGACGGCCTTCCACTCGGGCGGATCCCAGCCCTCGGCCAGCGAGGCCACCGAGCGGTCCTGGCGCAGGTGGACGAAGGCGGGCAGCTCGTTGAGCCCGAGCGCCTTGACCAGGTCGCGGTCCGGATCGGCGAAGGTCAGGACCTTCTCGGCCCAGGGCCCGAGGAACTCGCGGGCGTCGTCCGCGTCGGCCGTGACCACGAACGCGATGCGGCAGTCGGCGCCCCGGAAGTTGTCGAGGATGCGCCCGGCCGTCTCGAGCAGCCATGCGCTTTCGTAGGTGTACGGGTCGAGGATCACCGCCGCCAGGTGGAACGTGGTCAGCCAGCCGTCGAGCGTGCGCGGCTCGCCGTCGAGGGGCGAGAGCTCCAGGTCACCAGGGGGGTCGGTAGCCACGGCGGAGAAAGTAGTTGATGAGGTTCGCACGGAGCAGATCCCGGTGTGCCCCGGTCGCACGGTGGCGGCCGGACATTCGGGGCCCACCGGGCAAGGCACTAGCTTCGGTTCGACCGTCCCGCCGCGCTCGGAGGTACCTGTGAGCACCGCATTCGAAGTATCCCTCGTCCTGCACATCCTCACCGCCGTGGTGGCCTTCGCCCCCGCGGTGGTCGCCGTGCTGCCCGGGGGGCGCGGCGGTGTCGTCGGCGTGCTCGACAAGGCCGGTCGCCAGGTCTACGCCCCGGCGCTCATCCTGACGGGGCTGTTCGGCATCCTCTGCATCGTGACCAGCGACGAGGTCTTCGAGTTCAGCGACACGTTCATCTCACTGGCGTTCGTCGTGTGGATCGCGATGAACGGCGTCTTCCACGCGCTCGTGCTCACCGGGCAGAAGGAGAACGACGCCGCCAAGGTCGTCACCGGTCAGCAGATCATGACCGTGCTGCTGCTGGCGATGCTCTACCTCATGGTGTTCAAGCCCGGCTGGCCCTGAGCCTGCCCCGACCGAACCGGCCGTTCGGCGCCGGGTGCGGGGTCCGGCCGCGGGCTCGACGTCCCGCCGGTCGAACCGCAGGCAGGTGCTGGGCGTGATCGGGTGCAGCCGGTCCGACGGCGCACCCGCCCGATAGCGTCGGGCGGGTGCACCCGATCGAACGGCTGCGAGCCGTTGCCCGGGCCCGCGAGGTCGACCAGGCCCTGCTCGCCCGTGAAGCGGCGTCGGTGCTCGGCGCCTTCGCCGGTGACCTGCCGGGCCTGCTCACGGCGTGCCGCCGCCTGCTCGACCGGCACCCGACCGCCGGCGCCCTGTGGTGGACCTGCGCCCGCCTTCTGGCTGCCGGTGACGTACGGGCAGAGGCGCGCTCCATCGCCGACGATCTCGCCGACGCGCCCGCGATCACGGCGCTCAGCCTCGATCTGCCCGACGGTGCGGTGGTGGCGGTGCTGCCCGACGCCGCGGGTGGGTCCGAACTGGTCGACGAGCTGAACGGCTGGCGCGACGACATCGTGGTCGCGCACGACCCGGGGGCGCTCCACGCCCCGCGCGACGAGCCCCGCGTACTGCTGGTCGAAGCCGGGGCGGCGGGTCCCGACGGCTTCGTCGCCGCCGAGGGCACCGCGGAGGAGATCTCCGCCGCCCGCGACGCGGGCGTCCCCGTCTGGCTGGTCGTCGACGTCGGCCGGCGCCTGCCCACCCGCCTGTTCGATGCCCTGGTGGGTCGCGCCGCGGCCGCCGCCGGCCCCGGCGCGGTCCCCGGTCGTCGTCGCGAGCCGGTCGAGGTGGTGCCGATCGACGTGGCGGAGCGCGTGGTCGAGCCCCGACGCGTCGACTGCTCGGTCCCGGCGGAGCTGCTCCGCGCCCCCGGCGGCTGGTAGCGAGCCAACGGGCGAAGGCAGCGTCCGCTGAGCGTCCCGGTCGATCTGCGCTCCGGCTGCCGGGTGACGGCCCACTTGGGTAGCGTCGGCGGCATGGGTGAGATCGTCGAGTTCCCGAGCAACGGTGGCACGGCCCAGGGGTACCTGGCGGTGCCCGAGGGTGGCGGGGGCATCCCGCTGGTGGTGATCCAGGAGTGGTGGGGGCTCGTCCCCCACATCGAGAACGTGTGCGACCGGTTCGCGGCCGAGGGCTTCGTGGCGCTGGCGCCCGACCTGTTCCACGGCGAGAGCACGACCGAACCGGACGAGGCCGGCAAGCTGATGATGGCGCTCAACGTCGACCAGGCCGCCCGCGACATGGGGGGTGCCGTCGACAAGGTGGCCGAGGTCGCGGGCAGCGACCGTGTGGGGGTCACCGGGTTCTGCATGGGCGGTGGGTTGGCGCTCGTCCTCGCCGCCAAGCGGCCCGACAAGGTCAAGGCCGCGGTGCCGTGGTACGGCCTCATCCCGTGGCCCGACGCCGAGCCCGACTGGTCGCAGCTCGACGCCAAGGTGCTCGGCCACTACGCAGGCGAGGACGACTTCTTCGGCCCGGACAAGGTCGCTGAGCTGCAGCGCAAGCTCGACCACGCCGGCAAGGACGCCCGCTTGCACGTCGTCGACGGCGCCGAGCACGCGTTCTTCAACGACGATCGCCCCGAGGTCCACCACCCGGAGGCGTCGCGGGCCTGCTTCGCGGAGACGGTCGAGTTCCTGCGGGACACGCTCGGGTGAGCATCGCCGGCTCCGGTCCATGTCGAGCGGGGTGGTTCGTGCGAGGGTGCGCGCAATGGCGGTGAGCATCGCCGGCTCCGGTCCATGTCGAGCGGGCCGGTCCGCCGGGCCGTGCGGACGGCGGCCGTGACCGACGTCGTCGAGCGCTATCTCGAGCTGGGCCTGCGGCTCGGCCGCCACGTCGACGGGTTCGTCGACGCGTACTACGGCCCACCGGAGCTCGCGGCACGCGTGGAGGCCGAGCCGCGTCGGGCACCCGCCGAGCTCGCCGGCGATGCCGGGCGACTGGTGGCCGACCTCGACGCCGGCGTCGACGCGGACCAGGTCGATGCCGGGCGACGGCGCTGGATCCGCGCCCAGGCCCTGGGGCTACGCACCAGCGCCGCGACGCTGGCAGCCGCCACCGATGCGCATCGAGAGCCGATCGGGTACCTCGACGAGGTCGAGCGCTGCTACGGCGTCCGGCCCGCCCGGGTGCCGGAGGACGACTTCGCGGCGGCCCACACCAGGCTCGACACGGTGCTGCCCGGCGACGGACCGCTGCGCGAGCGGTACATCTCCTGGCGCGAGGCCCACGCCGTGCCCCGCGAGAAGCTGGAGCCGGCGATCCGTTCCCTGGCCGAAGATCTGCGCGAGCGCACGCAGCGGCTCTTCGGCCTGCCCGAGGGCGAGCAGGTCGAGTGGATCTTCGAGACCGACAAGCCCTGGTCGGGCTTCAACTACTACGAGGGCGACCTGCGCAGCCGGGTGGCGATCAACGTCGACCTGCCCGTCCTCTCCCTGTCGCTCGGGCACCTGGTGGCGCACGAGGCCTACCCCGGCCACCACACCGAGCACACGCGCAAGGAGGTCGGGCTCGTCCGTGGCCGCCGCTGGCTCGAGGAGACGATCTTCCTCGTGGGCACGCCCCAGTGCACGATGGCCGAGGGTCTCGCCGACCTCGGGGCGGAGATCACCTACGGCCCCCGTCCGGAGCCGATCGTCGCCGAGCACCTCGCCCCGCTGGGGGTGCGCTACGACGCCGAGGTGGCTGCCGCGGTCACCGTGGCGGGGGAGACCCTGTCCTGGGTGCGCTCCAACGCCGCGATCCTCCTGCACGACGAGGGTGCGCCGGTCGACGACGTGATCGCCTACCTCGAGCGGTGGGCGCTGCTGCCCCGGGCCCGGGCCGAGAAGGCGATCGCCTTCATGACCGACCCGACCTGGCGGGCCTACAGCCACACCTACACCGAGGGGCTGCGCCTCTGCCGCGACCACGTCGCCGGCGAGCCGGCCCGGTTCGAGCGGCTGATCACCGAACAGATGCTTCCGCAGGACCTGACGCCCGCGGCCTGAGCATCCCCCGCAGCGGGCGACTGCGACGGCGACTCGTGGGCGGTGACGGACCGGGTGGGAGTAGCGTCTGAGCGCAACCGGGGACGAACGGACGGGCAAGCTCATGGGCGAGGCACTGGGGATCGATCTGCGCGTCGACGCGTGCGTCGCGGCACGCTGGCGGGACGGCGTGGTCGAGCCCTGCACGCTCGGTGAGGACGGGGCGGCGGAGGTGCCGACCGCCGAGCTGATGGCGGAGGCCGGCGGTGGACCGACCCGTGTCGTCGACGCCGTCGAGGCCACCCGAGGTGTGCTCGCAACGGTGGCCGAGCGAGCGCTCGGGGGCGGCACCGTCGAAGCGATCGGGGTCACGTACGCGCTCACGCCGGACGACGGTCCGCGCCAGCTGGCCGAGCAGGCGGCCTCCGCCGCGTTCGGTCCCGTGCTCCTCGTGCCGCGAGTGGTGGCGGCGGTCGCCTGCTTCCGGCACGGGGGAGGGGACGCCGACGGCGAGGTCGCGGTCCTCGACGTGGACGGACGCGACGTCGAGGTCGCCGTCGTGCGCAGCGGGCGAGAGGGTTTCGACGTCCTTGGCACGGCCCGCGTGGCCGCCCCCTCGATCGACGACGTGGACATGGCCGCACACTTCAACGAGGCGGTCAGCGCGCTCGAGGCGGTGCTGGCCGGCACCGTGGGCGGGAACCAGGGTGTCCAGGCGGTCGTCGCCCAGGGCTCGTCCGAATGGCTCGACCAGCTCGCCGTCCAGGTGCGCGTGGCGACGGGCCTGGAGGTCTCGGTCGACCCTCGGCCCACGCTCGCCGCCGCCGTGGGCGCTGCGCTGGTGGCCGGAGGACCGGGCGAACGTGGCCGGGAACGCATCGCCGGTGCCGCCGCGGTGCTGGGGCCGGCGGCGGTGCCGCTCGCGCAGTCGTTGACCGCCCCCGAGGCGGGCGCGGCGGGAGCCGAGGCCGGTGCGGCTGTCGGTGATGCGCTGGCGGGGAGCGGGGAGGCGGGCTCGGCCATCGGGGCGCACCTGCGCGACGCCCGAGGCAACGGCGACGCCGTGGGTGACGCGGTCGGCGAGGCGGTCGGCGAGGGCCTGGCGGGCAAGACGTCCGGAGACGGTGCGTTCGGCGACGCCGTTGGTGAGGCGGTCGGCGAGGGCTTGGCAGGCAAGTCCGCTGGAGGTGGGCTACGCCGGGCCAAGGACGGCCCCGGTGCTCCTCCCGGCGGCGCGCTCGGCGAGGTCGTCGGGAAGGCAGCACCCCACGGCGGTCTCGCGGGCGCAGCGTTGGGGGCCGCGGGGCGGTCCAGGCGTCGGCCGGGACGCCGCGTGGCGGTCTGCGCCGCGGCCGCAGTGGCCGCCCTGCTGGCCGTGGGCGGGCTCGCGGCGTTCGGCGGTGATGGCGACGGCTCGGGCGGGCCGGGCGAGGTCGAGACCGCCGGTGCGCGGCGGACGTCGACCACCCGGGCGCGCTCCGACCGCGAGCCCGACCGCGGGACGGCGACAACGACCTCGGTCGGCACGCCGGACACCACCGTCGCGGACGGCACGCCCGACGCAGCGCCCACCGGCGCGGGATCGACCAGCACGGTGCCGGGTGCCGCGCCGCCGGTGGCACCCGGCGCACCCGGCCCGTCGGGCGGAACCGCACCCACGACGCCCACCGGCCCTGGCGACCCGCCTCCGCCGACGGCCCCGACCGCACCGCCCGACACCACCGGGCCGTCGGTGTCGGCGCTGGGACTCACCACAGGGGTGATCAACGAGAGCGGGTTCGAGTTCTGCCAGGCGCCCTTCACGAGCACGGCGACCGCCACGATCACCGACGCGTCAGGTGTCGCCAGTGTCGCGATCACCTGGAGCGGCAACGGCGACGACGGCGCCGCGAGCATGACGGCCTCGGGTTCCACCTGGTCCGGCACGCTCGGCCCCGTGAGCGACAACCCGGGCTTGGCCTACGGGCAGTCCGCCACGATCACCTGGACGGTGACCGCACTGGACGCGCTCGGCAACGCCACCTCGGTCACCGGGCCCTCGCTCACCGTCCAGGGTTGCTGACCGTCGGCCTTCGATCTGAAGGCCTGCCCCGCGGAGCTGCCCACGGCATCGTCGGAGCACGCTCGGACGGGGTCGGTGCCACCGCGCTCTGGGGTCGCCTCGGCCCGTCCTCCTAGTGTGTGGGCCATGCGTTCGCCCAAGGACTTCTTCCGGCCGCTCGCCGTCGGTGCGCCCGAACCGGTGCGGGAGATCCCGTTCCCGCCGTCGCGGATGATCCACTTCTTCCCGGCGTCCAACCCGAAGATGGTCGGCAAGGTGCCCGACATGGCCGCCAAGGTCGACATCCTGCTGGCCAACCTCGAGGACGGGGTGCCGTCGGCCGACAAGGAGGCCGCCCGGGCGGGCCTGATCGACGCCGGCAAGGCGTGGGACCCGTCGTCCGGGGCCCAGTTCTGGACCCGGGTGAACAGCCTCGACTCCCCGTGGGTGCTCGACGACCTCACCGCCGCGGTCACCGAGATCGGCGACAAGCTCGACGTCGTGATGATCCCGAAGGTCGAGGGCCCCGAGGACATCCACTACGTCGACCGCCTGCTCGCCCAGCTCGAGGCCCGGGCCGGGCTCGACCGCCCGATCCTGGTGCACGCCATTCTCGAGACCGCCAGCGGCGTCGCCAACGTCGAGGCCATCTGCGGGGCCAGCCCCCGCATGCAGGGCCTGTCGCTCGGCCCGGCCGACCTGGCCGCCAACCGCCGCATGAAGACCACCCGCGTCGGCGGCGGCCACCCCGGCTACCTGGTGCGGCAGGACCCGCCCGGCGGCGACATCGAGGCCGACCGCCCCGCCTACCAGCAGGACCTGTGGCACTACACGATCAGCCGCATGGTCGACGCGTGCGTGACCCACGGCATCCTCCCGTTCTACGGGCCGTTCGGCGACATCAAGGACACGGTGGCCTGCGAGGACCAGTTCCGCAACGCCTACCTGCTCGGCTGCGTGGGCGCCTGGA
>CAYUXB010000195.1:0-7824 GCA_964448525.1 uncultured Acidimicrobiaceae bacterium | reverse complement strand
TGTCGGCGCACTTGTGCTTGATGGCCTGGAACGAGCCGATGGGCCGGCCGAACTGCACGCGGTCCTTCGCGTACTCGACCGACATGTCGAGCACCTTCTGCGCACCGCCGACCTGCTCGGCGGCCAGCGCCACCACGGCGAGGTCGAGCACGCGGCCCAGCACGTCGGTGCCGGCGCCCTCGGTGCCGATGAGGGTGGCGGGCACGCCCGAGAACTCGAGCTTGGCCTGCTTGCGGGTCTGGTCCATCGTGGCCAGCGCGGTGCGGGTGAGGCCCGCGGCATCGCCGTCGACCTTGAACAGCGAGATGCCGTCGCCGGTCTTGGCGGCCACGATGACCAGGTTGGCCACGTGCCCGTCGAGCACGAACATCTTGGTGCCGTCGATCGTCCAGGCGTCGCCGTCCTGGGTGGCGGTGGCCTCGATGCCCGAGGTGTCCCACTTGCCGTTGGGCTCGGTGAAGGCCAGCGTGGCGATGGTCTCGCCCGACGCGATGCCGGGGAGCAGCTCCTTCTTCGCCGCCTCGTCACCCGAGTGCAGGATGGCGTTCGTGGCCAGCACGACCGTCGAGTAGAAGGGGGCGGCCAGCAGGGCCCGGCCCATCTCCTCCAGCACGACGGTGAGCTCGACGTAGGTGAAGCCCTGGCCGCCGTACTCCTCGGGGATGGTGAGCGACTGCAGACCCAGCTCGTTGGCCATCTGCGACCACACGGCGGGGTCGTAGCCCTCGGTGGTCTCCATCAGGCGCCGGACCTCGGTCTCGGGCGACTTGGTCTCGAGGAACTGGCGGGTGATGCGCCGCAGCTCTTCCTGCTCTTCGGAGAATGCGAAGTTCACGGTGGTGTGCCCTCCTGGCGACCTGGTCGTGACGTGGGCCAGACGCTACGACGGCGGAAGGCCCCTCGCCACCGACGGTGTGTACACACGTGCTACCGTCCCCTCGATGGAACGGGTCGGCGTCCGCGAACTGCGCAACAACGTCGCCGCCGTCGTGCGGCGCGCGGGGGCCGGCGAGCGCATCGTGGTCACGGTCGACGGTGTCCCCGTCGCGCAGCTGGGCCCCCTCGACGCGCCGAACGCCACCACCGTCGACGACCTGGTGGCCGCGGGACTGGCCCGGGCCCCGGGTCGCCGCGACCGTCCGGCGCCACCACCCGCCGAGGACGCGCCGGTCGACATCCGCCCCGAGGGCGTGCTCGACGAGCTTCGGGGCCAGTGAGGCGGCGCAGCGGGATGCCGGGCACCGGGTGACGCTGTTCGTCGACACGTCGGCGCTCGTCCGGCGCTACGTGCACGGTCCCGGCCGCGATCTCGTCCTCGAGGCCATGGCCGACGACCCCGCGTGGTGCGCATCGGCGTTGTGCCGCGCCGAGACGCTCCTCGCCCTCCATCGCCTGGCGGTCACCCCCGGCCAGCACGAGCGGATGTGGGGGCGCCTGCGGGACGACTGGGACGCGTTCGTCGTCATCCCGGTCGACGACCGCTGCCTGGCCCACGCGGTCGAGCTGGGCGCGACCTACGGCTTGCGGACGGTCGACGCCGTGCACCTCGCCGCCGCCGACCGGCTGCCGCGCCCGGCGACCTACCTCACCTACGACCGCCACCAGATCCCCGCCGCCGCCGGCCTCGGCTTCGACGTGCGGTCGCCCCTGGCCACCTGAGCCTCGGGGCTCGGCGACCCGGTGGAGGGTCTACCTGGCGCCCGGGCCTGTGAGGCCCGGGCCGCCAGGATCATGCCCGTGTGCACAACCCCGGGGCGGCCGGTCCCGGGCTTCTCCCCAAGACCGGAACCGGCTCGCCTCTGAAGCGACGTGACCGTGGCGGTCGGTCTGTCGCCCCGTCGGGGGCTCTGCGGTGGGCATGAGCGAGTGCAGTTTCGCCACGAAACACGTGACGGACAAGACCCAAGATGACGTGAAATATGTCACGTCGCTGTGTGCTGTCACACACCCACATTGGGTGATGTCACGTACAGCGGTGTTCGCTCGGCTGACCCGCTCCGCCCGCCGAGCTCACGGCGTTCCCGCGGCCGTCGCCGCCCCCGTCGACGGAGCCGGCGACCAGCGTGGGTAGTCGAGCCCGGCCGCCCGGTTGATGACGTACCCCTGCACCACCATCAGCACCACCGCGACCATCAGCACGCCGAGCTGCCACGGCTCGCGCAGGATGCCGAGCGAGATGATCAGCGTCGTCGCCCCCGCCGGGGGATGCGGCCGCCGGAGCCACACCATGAAACCGCTGGTCAGCGCAAGCGAGAGGGCAGCGGCGCCCACCCGGTTGCCGCTGACGCCGGAGATGATCGTCGCCGGTTCGTCCGTCAGGCCGAACAGCACGAGCGACAGGTAGCCGGCGAGCACGCCGATGAGGTGGCCCTGGATCGTGTTGCGGGGGCACGCGGCGGGCAGCATCGGGGTGCTGAACAACAAGAACGCGGTGGGCCCCAACGAGGGGAACAGCGACGGCGTGTCGGTCGTCATCGCGAGCACCGCGAGGATGCCGATCGTGAGCAGGCCGTTCAGGAACGCGAACGACCCCATGACCAGGCGGTCCGGGTAGCGCTCCATGAGCGAGGTCAGGCGCAGCCGGTCGACCAGTCCCCGCGCCGGGCCCTCGGCGTCGGCGGTGCCCTCTTCGGGTGTCGAACCCGCCGCCGGAGTCGCCTGATCGCCGTCCACGTTCGCCCCTGCCGTCCGTGCGGCCCGAGGCCGCTAGCGACGCCCGAGGAGGCGCTCGAAGACGAGCACGCTCGCCGCGAGGACGACCGACACGGCGGCGGCGCCCCACGCGAGGCCGGCGTCGTAGCTGTGGAACCCGTCGAGCGCGACGGACAGCAGGAAGATCTGGAGCACGACCAGCACGAGGACGTACACGCCCACGATGGACGCCGGGTGGTACCGCCGACCCCGAGTCGATCCACGCCGCGGATCAGCCATGGTGCACACCCGTCGCCCACACGGTGCCGTCGCGCACCTCGACGTCGATGCGCGGCAGCGGCAGCTCCGGCGGGCCGAACAGGACCTCCCCCGTGGCGGCCGAGAACCCGCCCTCGTGACAGGGGCACACCAGCTCCTCGGCAGCGGCGTCGAGGTAGACGACGCAACCGAGATGCGTGCACTTCTGGCTGTAGGCGAGGATCTCGCCGTCGGGCCGCAGCAGCAGGATCGCCGGGTCGTTCTCCGACGGGTAGCGGAACAGGTGCGGCTCGGCCACCGAGAGCCGCTCGCGGGCGATCACCTCGACCTCGCCCCCGTCGGGCTCGCCTCGCGACGAGGTGAGCGCGGCCACGCCCACGGTGCCGGCGGCGAACGCCCCCGACCCCACCATGAGGAAGCGAACGAACTCGCGGCGGGTCACGTCGTCCTCGCCGTCGGCCGTGTACGGGAAGTCGCGTCGCCAGACCGGCATCGCCACCGGGGTGCCGTCGTCCTCCGTGGTGCCGCTCCGACCGCCGGCCGGAGCCGTCTCGCGGAGCGTGTCGTCGCTCATCGGGCCTCCTCCAGGCCGAAGGGATCGTCGAGCCATCGCGGTGGCGCCAGCCGCCCCGACAGCACGTCGAGGGGGCCCGGCGTCTCGTCGAGCACCACGCGCACCTTCGTGGTGACGTCCTGGTTGCCGAAGACGAACCCGTTGCCGAGGGGGCCCGAGCGGTTGGCGGCGAACTCGTCGGGCGTGCCGTACCACAACGCCTCGCTGGGGCACACCGACGCGCACATCGGCTTCGACCCCACCGACGTGCGGTCGAGGCAGAGGTCGCACTTCATCATCAGGTCGATCTCGCTCATCATCTTCGGCACACCGAAGGGACAGGCGATCACGCAGTTCGAGCAGGCGATGCAGCGGGGCTTCAACGCGGACTGCACGACCCCCTCCTCGTTCTGCTTGATGGCGTCGGCCGGGCACACCTCGGCACACGTCGGGTCGGTGCAGTGCATGCACACCGTCGGCGCGGTCTGGCGGGTGCCGGACGGGCCGTGGTCGATCTCGTCGAGGTGGATCATCGACCGCCCCCGGTGCGTGCCGCACTCCTCGCAGGCCTGCACGCACGCCTGACAGCCGATGCAGCGGCTGTGGTCGATGACGAAGATGGACTCGTCGGTCACGCTCGGGGTTCCTCCTCGTCGTCGGACACGTCGCCCGGGCGTCCGGGCGTCCCGCCACCCGGCGGAGCGCCGTCGGGCGGTTCGCCGGCCGAGCCGGCCGCCTCGGCGGTGCTGCGCGCCCCCGTGGCGTCGGGCGGGTCGGCCGCACGGCGGCCGTCGGACGGGGTGACCAGGGCCACGTCACGCTCGTCGGTCACCGGCCCGCCCGCCCGCACCCGCTCTACCCGCACGGCGCACACCTTGTACTCGGGGATCTTCGACTCCGGATCGAGCACCGGGTTGGTGAGCTGGTTGGCCGCCTTGCGGCCGCCCCAGTGGTAGGGGATGAACACCGTGTCGGGCCGGATCGTGGCGGTGACGCGCGCCGGCAGCTCGATCGACCCGCGGCGGCTCGTGACCCGCACGACGTCGCCGGAGGTGACCCCCAGGAACTCCGCGAACCGCGGGTGGATCTCGCACAGCGGCTCGGGGTACTGGTCGACGAGCTTGCCGATGCGCCGGGTCTGCTCGCCCGACAGGTACTGGCTGATCACCCGGCCGGTGGTGAACCAGGTCGGGTACTCGTGGTCGGTCTCCTCGGCGGGCGGGCGCCACGGCGTGGGCACGAACCGGGCCCGGCCCGACGGGGTCGGGAACGTCAGGTCCTCGAACAGGCGCGGCGTGCCCGGATGGTCCTCGCTCGGGCACGGCCAGAAGATCCCGTCCTCTGCCTCGAGCCGCTCCCACGTGATGCCCGCGTAGTCGACCACCCCGCCGGCCGAGGCGCGCCGCAGCTCCTCGAACACCTCCCGGTTGGTCTCGAACGGGAAGTAGCGCTCGGCGCCGAGCCGGCGGCCGATGTCGATGATGACCTCGGTGTCGCTGCGGGCGTTGCCGGGCGGAGGCACCGCGGCGTTGATCTTGACGACGCGCCCCTCGGCCGAGGCCACCACCCCGTCGTCCTCCTCGTGGAGCGAGCCCGCCAGCACGACATCCGCGTGGCGGGCGGTCTCGGACAGGAAGAAGTCGATCACCGTGAAGTGCTCGAGCTTGTCGAGCGCGGCCCGGGTGCGGGCCGTGTCGGGCAGGCTGATCAACGGGTTGAAGCAGATCGACAGCAGGCCCTTGATCTCCCCCCGCTCGATCGCCTCCATGATCTCGTATGCGCTGTAGCCCGGCGCCGGCAGGTCGTCCGGGTCACAGCCCCACACGGCCGAGACCTCGGCCCGGTGCTGCGGGTCGGCCAGGTTGCGGCCGCCGGGGAGCTGGTCGCACTTCTGGCCGTGCTCGCGCCCGCCCTGGCCGTTGCCCTGCCCCGTGATCATGTTGGGGCCGCAACCTGGCTTGCCGATGCGCCCGCTCGCCAGGGCGAGGTTGATGGCCGCCGACACGTTGACCACGCCCTTGGACTGGTGCTCCAGCCCACGGGCGTGCAGCAGCATGCCGGTGGCGGCGCTGCCCCACAGCTCCGCCGCCTCCTCGATGCGGGCCGCAGGCACGCCGGTGATGGCGGCCGCCCAGGTCGGCGTCTGCTGGGCGACCGCCTCGACCGCTGCCTCGAACCCCTCGGTGTGGGCGGCGACGAAGTCGTGGTCGACCATGTCGCGGGCCACGACGTGGTGGAGCATCGCGGAGAGCAACGCCGAGTCGGTGCCGGGGCGCAGCCCGAGGAACATGTCGGCGGTGCGGGCGATCGGCGTGACGCGCGGGTCGGCCACGATCAGCTTGGCGCCGCGATCGCGGGCCCGCCAGATGTAGCTGGTCGTGATCGGCGCGCACTCGGCGACGTTGGCGCCGATGACGAACACGACGTCGGTCTCGCGGATGTCGCTCCACGGGTTCGGCGCCCGGTCGACGCCGAACGCCTTCTTGTAGCCCACGCCCGCCGACACCATGCAGAGCCGGCCGTTGTAGTCGATGTGCCGCGTGCCGAGGCCGAGCCGGGCGAGCTTGCCGAGCAGGTACGCCTTCTCGGTCGTCAGGCTGGCGCCGCCGTAGACCGCCACCGAGTCGGGGCCGTGGGCCTCCTGGATGCGGCGCAGCTCGCCGACCGTGCGGCCGAGGGCGTCGTCCCACGACGTGGGGGCGAAGCCCGACTCGGTGCGCACCAGCGGGTCGAGCAGCCGATCGGGGTGGTTGTCCTGGAGGTAGCGCTTGACGCCCTTCGGGCAGAGCTTGCCCTCGTTGAACGGGAAGTCGTAGCGGGGCTCGAAGCCGACGACCTTGTCGTCGGCGACGTTGAGGATGATGCCGCACTGCTGGCCGCAGAAGCAGCAGTGCGTCTTCACCTGGCGGTCGAACACCTCGACCGCCTGCCAGCCGTCGGGCGGCGCGTCGTTGCGGTGCGGACCGTAGCGGTCGATGAGGGCGTCGTCGGCGAGGGGAGGATGAGCCATCAGCCGAACCCTCCCACGCGGACCGACTGCGCCAGGGCGATGAAGCGCCGGCGACACCGCGGGCAGATGTCTTGGTAGTTCCCGCCGCCCTGCGCATCGGCGATCGAGTAGTCGAAGCCGACCTCGGGCAGCACCGCCTGCAGATCGTGCACCTGCGTGGCGGCCGCATAGGGCTCGCCGCACTCGGCGCAGTGCGCAGCGGGCTCGTCGGCCCAGCGGGCCTTGGTGTAGGCGAGCCCCACCGTGCTCGGCCGCTGGAAGATGTGGAACAGCTTGCCGAACGGGATGTACAGCAACCCGAGGATCACCGTCGCCGCGTGCACCGTGGTGATGAACATGTAGAAGCGACCATCCAGCCACAGGCTCGACGCGGTGAGCATCAGCCCGGTGACCGACACGGCGAACAACCCGGCAAGCGCGAGGAAGTCGTTGCTGCGCTCGACGGCCATCGCGCCGGGGTCGCGCATGCGGCGCACGAGGAAGATGAACACGCCGATCAGCACCAGCACGGCCGAGAAGTCGAGCGCGTGGAACATCACCCAGCCGAACACGCTGCGGCTCTCGAACTCGATCGTGCCGATGCCCGCCACGAAGGCCTGGTAGCGCGCGTCGTCCTGGCCCACCGACTCGAAGTGCAACCAGCCGAACGTGAGCGGGAAGGTCACGAGCGCGGCGAGGACGCAGCCCCAGAACAGGCACTGGTGGGCGAGCCAGCGGCTGAACGAGCGCCGCCGGATGAAGCCCTGGCCGACGAGGTGGCTCCACAGCACGTCGGGGAACCGGGCGATGCTGCGCAACCGGCGCCCGCTGCCCCAGAACGCCTGCCAGCCACGCATGCGCAGCGTGCGCGTCGGCGGTCGCTCGATCCACACCACGTAGCGGTACGCCACCGCGAACACCGCCAGCAGGGTGCCCACGAAGTAGCCGGCGAGCGCGGCGTCGAACCAGCGCAACCCCTCGCTGCCGACGTAGACGAGGACGAGCAGCACCGCGACCAGCGCGACGCCGGTGAGCACGCCCTTGCGGTCGAGGCCGACGATCTGGGGGCGATCGCCAGCATCTGTGCGAACTCGATCGGCGAGCGGGTCGGACTGCGCCATGCACACCTCCGGGGACTGGTCGCACCCTACGTCACGGTGTCCTGGCAGACGAGTGACCTGGTCGACGCCACCTTCACGGCCCCGGGGCGACGACGGCGCTCGCCTCGCACCAGCCGACCGGCCGGTTCCGGCGGCACACTGGTGGCCATGTCCACCCTCTTCCACACGGGCGACCGGTTCGAGATCCACAAGGTCGTCGTCGGCCCGATGGACAACAACGTCTACGTGCTGCGGTGCACCGAGACGGGCGA
>CAYUXB010000194.1:0-7869 GCA_964448525.1 uncultured Acidimicrobiaceae bacterium | reverse complement strand
AACGGCATCGACGGGGTGGTCTCGACCGCCGTGGGCGTGGCGGTCGCCTCCCGCGCACCGACCGCACTGCTGATCGGCGACGTCGCCTTCCTCCACGACAGCAACGGCCTGCTCGGCGCAGCCGGGCGCGGCGTCGACCTCGTGTGCGTGGTCGTCGACAACGACGGGGGCGGCATCTTCTCCTTCCTGCCCCAGGCCGCGGCGTTGGACGGCGACCGGTTCGAGTGCCTGTTCGGCACGCCCCACGGCGTGGACCTCGTCGCGCTGGCCGCGGCGTACGGCGTCGAGGCCCGCCGGGTCGATGCGGTGCACCTCGGCGCCGCGGTGGCGGAGGCCGCGGCCGCCGGCGGTGTGCGGGTGCTCGTGGTGGCGACCGACCGGGCGGCCAACGTCGCCACCCACCGTCGCATCGACGATGCGGTCGCCGCCGCGGTCTCGGCCGCTCTGGCGGAGTGACGCTCGTCGAGCGCCGTCCGCTCGGGCCGGGCTACGGGCGCACGAGGGCCGACAGCATCGCCTGGAACTTGATGCGGGTCTCCGCCAGCTCCGTCTCGGGGGCGCTGCCGGCCACGATGCCGTTGCCGGCGAACACGCGGGCGGTCGCCCCGTCGATCTCGGCGCAGCGCACGGAGACCGCCCACGCCCCGTTGCCGGCGGCGTCGACCCAGCCGGCGGTGCCGGCGTAGCGCCCCCGGTCGATGCCCTCGTGCTCGGCGATCCACGCCACGGCCCGGTCGAGCGGCCGACCCGCCACCGCCGGGGTGGGGTGCAGGGCGGCGACCAGCTCGAGCACCGAGGGCGTCGGGCGGGACAGGCGGCCCTCGACGAGCGTGGCCAGGTGCTGCAGGTTGGCGACGGCCACGACCGACGGCTCGGCCTCGTAGTCCACGTAGGAGCACCAGCCGAGCAGGGTGTCGTGCACAGCGTCGATGGTCACCTGGTGCTCGTGCCGGTACACGGCCGAGGCGAGCAGGGACGCGGCGAGCCGCTGGTCGGTCGCCGGGTCGCCGCCACGGGGAGCGGTACCCGCCATCGGGTGCGAGCGCACGACGTCGCCTGCAACCGACACCAGCAGCTCGGGACTGGCGGCCACGAAGCCCTCGATGCCCACGATGTGGCAGCCGGGGTAGGCGGTGCGCAGCCGGTCGAGGACGGTGCGGCGGTCGAACGGGGCATCGGCGGTGACGTCGAGCCGGCGGGCGAGCACCACCTTGTCGAGATCACCGGCGGCCATCGCCTTGGTGGCCTGGCCGACCAGCTCACACCACCACTCGGGGGCGTGGGCGGCCTCGACGGTGTAGCGCTGCGGCTGGCGGTGGACCGCCCGCGGGCCGACCAGGTCGTCGTCGGGGGCCTCGTCGCCGTCGCCGGACACCACGGTGATCCACCGGGTGCCGTCCGCGGCGCGCCCCACGATCACCTCGGGCACGACCAGGCGTGCCGCCGCACCCGGGACGAACGGCAGCGCCCCGAACGCCACAGGCCCCGTGCCCGGCGCCCGCACCTCGTCGTCGACCTCGATGCCGGCGAGCACGGCGGCGGCCTGCCGGGCGGCGGCCGCGGTGTCGCCGGCCGGCCAATCGACGACCAGCGCCCGGCCACGTCCCGCCATCCCGGCGCGGCCCTTGTCGAACACGAAGCCGTCGTCGCCGGCGAAGGCCAGCAGATCGACGTCCGCATCGAGCCGGCGGGTGCGGGCGACGAGGGTCACGGGCGCCGTGTGGCGGTGATCAGCTGGGCGATGCCGCCGGAGAGGAGCCTGCGCTCGATGTCGAGGAAGCCGGCCTCGGCCATCATCGCGTGCATCGTCTCGGCGTCCGGGAGGTAGGCGACCGATCGCGGGAGGTAGCGGTACGCCGAGGCGTCCGAGATCAGGCCCCCGATGACCGGCACGACCTTGCCGAAGTACACCCCGTGGCCCCACCGCATCACCCGGTTGGGCGGGGTGGCCACCTCGAGCAGTGCGATGCGGCCGCCGGGGCGCAGCACGCGGGCCAGCTCGGCGAAGAACGGCGGCAGCTTCACGAGGTTGCGCAAGGCGAACCCGCAGGTCACACCGTCGACAGAGCCCGAGCGGACCGACAGCCCCAACGCGTCGCCCTGCACGAGCGGGGCATCGGTGCGAGCGTTGGCCAGCATCCCGTAGGACAGATCGACGCCGACCGGAGACAGCCCCGCGGCGTCGATCTCGCGGCACAGGTCGCCGGTCCCGCACGCCAGGTCGAGCACGACCGAGTCGCGGCGCAGCGCGAGCGAGCGCACCCCCAGCTTGCGCCACCGCACGTCGAGCCGGAACGTCATGATGCGGTTGACCAGGTCGTACCGGGGAGCGATGGCATCGAACATGCCGCGCACGGCCGTGACCTTCTCGTCGCCCTCGGGGAGCGACTCCGGCATCGTGAACCTGGCCATCGCACGCATGGTACGGGTGGGGTGCTCGGCTCCCGAAAATGCGGGGCGCCACGGCAACGGGATCATCGGGGTGGACCCGGCCGCGCCTACGCTGCGCAACGTGGCCAAGGCCCACTTCCGCATCCTCGGCATCCCGATCCGGGTCGAGCCGCTGTTCGTCGTCGTCGCCGCGCTCTTCGGCATCCGGCTCGAGCCCCTCTGGATGGTGCTCGGGTTCATGGCCATCGTGTTCGTGTCCGTGCTCGTGCACGAGCTCGGTCACGCGGTGACCTACCGGTTTCTCGGACAGCGCTCGGCGATCGTGCTGCACGGCTTCGGCGGCTTCACCGTCCCCACCGGTGGCGGGCGGCGCGTGCTGTCCAAGCCGAAGTCGATCTTCGTCAGCATCTCGGGCGCCCTGGCCCAGCTCGTGTTCCTCGGCCTGCCCGCCTACCTGCTGTACCGCAGCGACTGGTACGACCGCGCCGGGTTGGAGTGGGCGCTGAACGGCGCGGACGGGTTCAGCTGGGTGCCGATCGTCTACTACACCCAGTTCGTCAGCATCTGGTGGGCGGTGTTCAACCTGCTCCCCATCCGGCCGCTCGACGGCGGGCACGTCGCGGAGACGCTGTTCGGCTTCGAGAAGGCCTGCAAGCTCTCGATCGGCGCCGCCATCCTGGCCGCACTGATCACCCTGCGGTCGGGGCGTTTCGGTCTCTTCGGGCTGATCTTCTTCGCCATGTTCGCCTACATGAACTGGCGCGACCTCAAGGCCGACCGCAACGAGTCGTTCGACGTCGACGCCCCCGATGCCGGCGCCAGCGCGGGATCGGCCCGCGGCGGCAAGCGCGCACGGCGTCGCGGGCGGGCCGACCTCCAGGTGGTCCGGCCGAGCGCCCCGATGCCGGACCTGACGCCCCGCCTGCCCCGGGCCGAGGCCGAGACCCGGGCGTGGAACGCGCTCCGGTCCGGCGACGGCGCCCGCGCGGGCTCGATCATGCGCCAGGCGGGCGACGGCGGGAACCCGTTCCTGCTGGCGGGCATCGCCCTGCTCACCGGGCCGGTCGAGATGGCGGACGACCTGTACGAGGCCGCTTACCGGTCGGAGTCCGGTGGGCCGCCCAACCTCGTGTCCGCCACCCTGTTGGCCGACGCCGGCCGAGCCGTGCCGGTCGCCGCACGGCTCGTCGCCGCCGGCCGCCCGGGCATCGAGGCCGCGAGCGGGCTGCAGACCCACCTGCACTACGCCGAGCGCTTCGGCCCCGCGGCCGAGGTCGGCGAGCAGGTCTTCGCCGCCGGCCCGCAGAGCCCGGCCCAGACCGCCTTCGAGGTGGCGTGCTCGTGGGCGCGGGCGGGCTCGGCGGACGAGGCGCTTCGCTGGGTCGAGGCCGCGGTCGACGCCGGCTTCCGGGCGCCCGGCCTGCTCGACGGTGAACCGGACCTGGCAGCGGTGCGCGACCACCCGGGCTGGCCCGCGGTGCGGGCCCGCCTCACGGCCTGATCAGCCGTAGTAGCGGAACAGGTTGTCGGCGACGCACGCCGGCTTGTCCGCGCCCTCGACCTCGAACGTGAAGCGCATGGTGACCTGCACGCCGCCCTTCACGTCGTCGACGTTCACCAGCTCGACGCCGACCCGGACGTTCGACCCGACCGGGACGGGGGACGGGAAGCGCACCTTGTCGCAGCCGTAGTTGACCGCCATGGTGATGCCGTCGACGCGGACGACCTGGGGCACCAAGCGGGGGCCCATCGACAGGGTGAGGTAGCCGTGCGCGATCGGCCCGCCGAAGGGGCTCTCCTTCTTCGCCCGCTCGACGTCGACGTGGATCCACTGGTGGTCGCCCGTCGCCTCGGCGAACTGGTTGACCTGCTCCTGGGTGACCTCGACGTAGTCGCTGTAGCCGAGGTGCTGGCCCACGATGTCGCGGAGCCCCTGGATTCCCTGCACGATGGTCGTCATGCCGGCGATCATGCCCCAGGCCAGCGAACCGCTCCCAACCGACGTGTGCGCCGTCGTCCTGGCCGCGGGGGAGGGACGGCGACTGCGTCCACTGACCTTCGTGCGGCCCAAGCCGCTGTGCCCGGTCGGCGGCGTGCCGCTGCTCGACCTCGCGATCGAGCGGGCCCGCACCGCCGTGGCGGAGGTCGCGGTCAACGTCCACCACGGGCGTGAGGCGATCGAGACCCACCTCGACGGGGCCCCGGTGCACGTGTCGGTGGAGGAGCCCGACGCGCTCGGAACCGCCGGCGCCCTCGCCCTGCTGCGGCCGTGGATCGACGGGCGCGGCGTGCTCGTGCTCAACGGCGACACGTGGGCTCCGGGCGACCTGGCGTCCGTGACGGCGGGCTGGGACCGGGAGCGGGTGCGCCTGCTCGTGGTCGGCGACGACCGCCTCCGCCCGCCGGACCGCCCGACGAGCATGCTGGCCGGCGCGCTCGTGCCGTGGTCGGAGGTGGCCGGCCTCGACCCCGTGCCCTCGGGCCTGTGGGAGGTGTCGTGGCGGGCCGCGCACGCCGAGGGCCGCATCGACGTCGTGCGTTGGGACGGCCCCTGCATCGACTGCGGCACGCCCGCCCGCTACCTGGCCGCCAACCTCGCGGTCAGCGGGGGCGCGCCCGTCGTGGGCGATGGGGCGGTCGTCGCGGGGACCGTCGAGCGCTCGGTGGTGTGGGCCGGCGCCCGCGTGGAGCCGGGCGAGGCGCTCGTCGACGCGATCCGCACCGACGCGGGGATCACCGTCCTCGTGCGGTGACCCGGTCGCGCCCGTCCTTGCGGTCACGCAGCTCGACGCGGGCGGCGAGCTGGCCGCAGGCGGCATCGATGTCGGTGCCCCGGTTGCGGCGGATCGTCGCGTTGACCCCGAGGTCGGCCAGCCGCTGGCGGAACAGCGCCACGCCCTCCCGCGGGGTGCCCCGCGTGGGATAGCCCGGCGTCGGGTTCAGCGGGATCAGGTTCACGTGCGCCGACAGCGGCAGCGTGCGGGCGAGCTCGGCCAGCTCGCGGGCGTCGCTCAGCCGGTCGTTCGTGCCGTCGATCAGCGCCCACTCGAACGACAGCCGCCGGCCCTTGGCCCGCAGGTAGTCGGCGCAGGCGCCCATCAGCACCGACAGCGGGTAGCGCTTGTTGATGGGGACCAGCTCGTTGCGCAGGTCGTCGTTGGCCGCGTGCAGCGACACCGCGAGGTTCACCGGCAGGTCCTCCGTCGCGAGCTTGCGGATGCCGGGGACGAGGCCGACGGTCGACACGGTGATGTGGCGGGCGGACAGCCCCAGGTCGCCGTGGAGGCGCTCGATCGCCGGCCACACGCGGTCGTAGTTGGCCATCGGCTCGCCCATGCCCATGAACACGACGTTGCCGAGCCGGCGGCCGCTCTCGCGGGAGCGGCGGGCGGCCCGCACGACCTGTTCGACGATCTCCCCCGTCGTCATCTGCCGCTGGAACCCGGCCTGGCCGGTGGCGCAGAAGCCGCAGCCCATGGCGCAACCCGCCTGGCTGGACACGCACACGGTGGTGCGGTCGCGGTAGTGCATGAGCACGGTCTCCACCCGGGCGCCGCCATCGAGCTCGAACAGCCACTTCACGGTGTCGCCGTGACGGTCGGTCGACTCGGCGACCGGGGTGAGGGCCGCCGGCAGCTCGGCGGCGAGCCGGGCGCGGAGCGACTTGGGCAGCGAGGTGAGCTCGGACGGCTCGGCGAGCTGGCGGTGAAGCCCGTCCCACACCTGATCGACGCGGTAGCGCGGCTCGCCGCCGAGCAGCTGGGCGAGCGCGTCGCGATCGAGGTCGTAACGGGTGGGCACGGTGCCCAAGCCTAGGCCCGCGCCGGATGGATACCGTGAGATCGTGATACCGCACGTGCCCTCCGCCCATCCGGAGTTCGAGCATCGCGATGTGCACGGCGGCGCCGCCCGGGCCGCCGTCTTCGGGGTCAGCGACGGGCTCGTCAGCAACATGGGCCTCATCCTCGGCGTGGCGGGGGCCGACCCCGCGCCGGCCGTGGTGCGGCTCGCCGGCCTGGCAGGCCTCGTGTCGGGCGCGATCTCGATGGCGGCCGGCGAGTACAACTCGATGAAGGTGCAGTCCGAGTTGCTCGAGCGCGAGCTCGAGGTCGAGGCCCGCGAGCTGCGCCGCCGGCCCGAGGCCGAGACGGCCGAGCTGGCGGCGATCTACGAGCAGCGCGGCCTCGATGCCGAGGAGGCCACGATGGTCGCCGAGACGATGATGAGCGACCCGGACACCGCCCTCGAGACGCACGCCCGGGAGGAGCTGGGCATCAACCCCGAACAGCTCGGCTCGCCGTTGGCCGCCGGCGGCTGGTCGTTCGTCGCCTTCTCGCTCGGCGCGGTCGTCCCCCTCATCCCCTGGTTCGTGGGTTCGGGGACCGCCGCCATCCTGGCGTCGCTGGGGCTCGGTGTCGTGGCTGCGCTTCTCGTCGGCGTGCTCATCGGGCGGGCGACGGACCGGCCACCGCGGCGAGCGGTCAGCCGCCAGCTCGTGTTCACGCTCGTGCCCGCCGCGATCACGTTCATGATCGGCAACGCCCTCGGCGTGGGGGGCTGAGCGGCCTCAGCCCGTCGTCGGCGCCGCCGCTCCCTCGGCGGCGACGTCACCGACGAAGGCCCGGTCGATGTGGTCCACCCGGAACCCGAGGTCGAAGTACAGCCGCGTCGCCCGCTCGTTGTCGGCGTCCACGTAGAGCATGCCGACGGTGAGGCCCCGCCCGGCGAGGTGGTCGAGGCCCGCCAGTGCGAGGGCCCGGCCGAGGCCGCGGGCGTGCAGGTCGGGATCGACGGCGATCACGTAGATCTCGCCGAGGGGCGGGTCGTGGTCCGCGTGCACCTTGGTCCAGCAGAACCCGGCGAGCTTGCCGTCCACCTCGTGCACCAGGAAGCCCGCGGGGTCGAACCAGGGCTCGGCCTCGCGGGCCCGGACGTCCGCCACCGTCCAGCCGCCCTGCTCGGGGTGCCAGTCGAACGCCCGGTTGTTGACCTCGAGCCACGCCTCCTCGTCCTGGCCGACGACGAACGGGCGGGTCTCGAGCTCCCACTCCTCTCCGACGGGCAGGGGACGGCGGAGCTGCCAGAGGTCGCGCCCCGGCGCCAGCCCCACCGCTGCCGCGATCCGGTGGTGGTCGTCGGTGGGTCGGGTGATCCAGAGGTGGACGTGGCCGCCGCCTTCGTGCGCCACCGTGTCCACCGCCTCGGTCAGGACCTCGCGGGCGGCGAGCAGGGCGTCGTCGATGTGCGCCGGGTCGTGGTCGTACACCAGCTCGAGCTCCCAGCGCCGCTCGCCCCTGATGACCTGCGAGTACGCCAGCGGCCGCCGCCCGGGGCCCCAGGCGACGAGACCGGCGAAGTCCCCGCCTCCGCCGAACGCCCCATCGTGGAACCTGTGCTCGGTCACGAGCTCGTGACCGACCGCCAGCTCTGCCGAGCGGATAAGCTCGCCGACCGCGGCGACGGCGGTGGGCGAGCGCT
>CAYUXB010000193.1:0-7874 GCA_964448525.1 uncultured Acidimicrobiaceae bacterium | reverse complement strand
CGCGAGGTCATCCCCCAGTTCGACACCGATCCGGAGCACTCGACGACTCGCTACCGGCGCGAGGCGGCTGCCAAGCTGGCAACCTGACGGTTCGTCAGAACCGACATCGACCGGAGGGGGGACGGATGGGAACCGTGCCGCGCACGTTCAACATGGCCGACGTGTGGGAGATGGCCGCCGACGCCGTGCCCGAGCGCGACGCGCTCGTGGTCGGGTCCGCCCGCCGCACCTACGCCCAGCTCGAGGACAACGCCAACCGGCTGGCGAACCACCTCGCCTCGCGCGGCATCGGCCCCGGCGACCACGTGGCGCTGTACCTCGAGAACTGCCCGGAGTACGTCGAGGCGATGCTGGCGGCCTGGAAGCTCCGGGCCGTCACCATCAACGTCAACCACCGCTACGTGGCCGACGAGCTGCGCTACCTCCTCGACAACAGCGACTCGGTGGCGGTGCTCACCCAGCCCTCGCTGGCGCCGGTGGTGCAGGCGGTGCTCGGCGACGTGCCCGCGGTGCGCTTCACGCTGGTGACCGGCGACGAGTACGACGCGGCGCTGGCGGCCGCGTCCCCCGAGCGTCCGGTCGTGGAGGGCCGGGGCGACGACGACCACTACATCATCTACACGGGCGGCACGACGGGCATGCCCAAGGGCGTCGTGTGGCGCCACGCCGACGCCTTCTACTCGTGCATCGGTGCGGGCGACCCGATGCGGCTGAGCGGTCCGGTCGACCGCCCCGAGGAGCTGCCCGGCCGCATCGCCGAGAGCCCGATCTGCTACATGCCGCTCGCGCCGATGATGCACGCGGCGGCTCAGTGGACGACGCTGATGTGGCTGTTCGCCGGCAGCAAGGTGCTGCTGATGCCCGGCTCGCTCGACCCGGACGCCGTGTGGCGCACCATCGGCGCCGAGGGCGTCAACTCGATGACCGTCGTCGGCGACGCGGTGGCCCGCCCGCTGCTCGACGCCTGGGACGCGGCGGTCGCGGCCGGCACGCCGTACGAGGTGCCCTCGCTGTTCTCGATCTCCAACGGCGGGGCGCCGATGGCGACCGCCACCCGCGAGCGCATCTTTGCCACGTTCCCGCAGGTGCTGGTCACGGACGGCTTCGGCTCGTCCGAGGCCGGTACCCAGGGCGCCATGCGCGTGGAGGCGGGGGAGCGCCCGTCGGGATCGAGCCTGGTGCGGTTCGACCGGCCGGCCAAGCCGACGATCGTCGTCGGTCCCGACGGCAGCGAGGTCGAGCCCGGCTCCGGCGTCGTCGGCCAGGTGCTCGCCGGCGGGCGGCTGCCGCTCGGCTACTACGGCGACCCGGACAAGACGGCGGCCACCTTCGTCGAGCGCGACGGCGCCCGCTGGCTGATCACGGGCGACATGGCCACCGTCGGGGCCGACGGGGCGATCGAGTTGCTCGGCCGCGGGTCGGTGGCCATCAACACCGGCGGGGAGAAGGTCTTCCCCGAGGAGGTCGAGGGCGTGCTCAAGGCCCATCCGGCCGTGTACGACTGCCTCGTGGTCGGTGTGCCGGACGAGCGCTGGGGCAGTGCGGTCGCCGCGGTGGTGCAGCCGGTGTCCGGCACGACCCCCGATCTCGACGACCTCGTCGCACACTGCAAGGCCAGCATCGCCTCGTACAAGGCCCCGAAGCGCCTTGTCGTCGTCGACGCCATCGTCCGCTCACCCTCGGGCAAGGCCGACTACAGGTGGGCGCGTCGCACCGCCGAGGACACGGCGGCCGGGTGAGGGCGGGCGGTCAACGCTGATAGACGTAGGCGCGCCACTCGCCGGTGCGCCGGACCGGGCACAGCGCCCCCGTTGCGCGGAGGACCCAGGACAGCACGTCGTCGAGCTGACCGGCCGTGCTCGCCTCGATGGGCACCAGCACCAGCCCGCGCTTGGGGTGGTCCTGCATGCGACGCCAACCCTCGGGCACGTCCACGCCACGGTCGTGCAGCAGCGCCACGGCCTTCGGGCCCTCGCCGTGGTGGACGCCGACCGTCGCGGGCTGACGGCGCTGGGCCGCCGACCAGGTGCCGAGGGGCACGGTGGGCCCGCGGCTGCCGATCAGCGACACGAGGCCGCTGCGGGTGGGCGGTGGCACGTCGACATCGAGGCCAGGGGACAGGTTGATCCACCCGGCGCCGGCCTCGGCCATCGTCACCATGCGATCGACGACGGCGGACCTGCGCTCTTCGTGGAACTCGACGACGGTGGGCTCGCGCGCGGGCACCCGTCCAACCCTAACTCGGGCCCGTCGGCACCTCGGTAGTGTTCGCGCCCGATGCGGACCGCCACGCCCTTGCGGGTCGCCCTCACGCTCACGGTGGCGCCCCTCGTGGTGTCGGCGGTCGCGCTCCTCCTGGGGCACGGCGACTACGTCGCGATCGGCGACCTCGCCGCGACCGAACTGATCACCCGCGACGTGGGTCGCTACGCCGTCGAGCTCGGTCCGTACTCCCGGGACGGGTGGCACCACCCCGGGCCCGCCCTCTACTACGTGCTCGCCGTGCCCTACCGCCTGTTCGGCAGCACGGCCGCCGCGCTCGACGTCGGCGCGCTCCTGGTCAACGGCGCGTCGATCGGGGCCATGGCGTTCGTCGCCCGTCGTCGCGGCGGCGTGCCGCTCGCTCTCCTCACACTGGTCGGGGCGTCCCTGCTGATGCGCACGATGGGGCCCGACGACCTGCGCCTGCCCTGGAACCCCTACATCACGGTGCTGCCCTACGGCCTGCTGGTGTTCCTGACCTGGGCGATGACGTGCCGGGAGCGGTGGGCGCTGCCCGCCGCGGTCGCGGTGGGCTCGTTCATCGCGCAGACCCACATCGGTTACCTGCCCCTGGCGGTACCGCTCGTCGCCCTGGGCGCCACCTGGTTGGTCGCCGCCACCGGGTCGGCGTCGCGGCGCAGCGGGACGGCACCGGGCTGGCGCAGCCTGTCGGTGCCGGCGCTCGCCGCCGTCGGCATCGCGGTCGTGATGTGGCTGCCGCCCCTCAGCGAGCAGGTGACCGGCGACCCGGGAAACCTCGATCGGGCGATGACGTGGTTTCGCGAGGGCGGCTCCGGCGATGATGCGGCCAGGGGTGCGATGACCGGGTGGCGGGTGGTCAGCTCGCAGTACGGGCTGCCGCCCGAGTGGCTGTTCGGCGAAGGGCCGCTCAACATGGTCGGTGAACCCACCTACGTCGAGCAGGCGATGGTGCCCGTCCTGCTGCTCGTCGTCGTCGCCGCGGCGTACGGGGCGTGGCGTCGCCGTATGGCCGATGCCGGCCGGCTGTTCGCGGTGTGGCTGGCGGCCTCGGTCGTGGGGATCGTGGCCACGGCGCGCACGGTCGGAGCCGTCTACGAGTACCGGATCGGTTGGGTCCGCGTCCTCGGCATGGTCGCGGGTGTGCTCGTCGCCTGGGTCGGGTGGAGCGCTCTCGTCGACCGGCGGGCCGCACTCGAGCGGCGCGTCCTCGTGCCGGCGAGCCTCGGCGTCCTGGCGGTGCTCGCACTGGTCGGCTCGGTGGCCCACGTGCAGGTGGGGCGGCCCCAGCCCGAGCAGTCGGCCCGCCTCGACGGCGTCATCGACGACGTGGTCGAGAGCCTGCCCGCGGGGACGGGCCCGGTGCTCGTGGACGGGTCTGGCGCGTTCGAGTCGCTGTTCTACCCGGCGGCGGTGATCCTGCAGCTCGAGCGGCGAGGCATCGACGGCCGGATGCCGGCCGGCGATGACACCGTCGGGATGCACCGCATGGACGACGGCGAGGCGCTGCGGGCCACGCTCGTGCTGGGCACGGGCTCGCAGATCCCTCTGCTGGAGGCCGACGAGACCCTGGAGCTGCTGGCCTACGACGGGGTCCGGCCGCTCGACGAGGTGCGGGCGGACGCGGCGGCGGGAACCGACATCCCGGGCGGCACGACGCTCGCCGTGTTCCTGCGCACGGCACCTGCCGAGGCGATTCTGGAGACCTAGGCTGCGCGGCCATGGATCTCCCCCATGCCCTCCGCGACGCGATCGAGACGCAGGTGCTCGAACACGAACCTGCGCAGGCTGCGCTCGTGCTGCGCAACGCGGTCACCGAGCTGGGCGCCGAGGAGGTGACCGCCGGGCTGCTCGACAGCGCGGCGGTGGCGTTGCGGCGCATGGTGTCGGAGACGGAGGAGGCCTACGAGCAGGTCGAGCTGCTCGACCGCCTGGCGCTCGACGGCGCGGTCCCCGCCGACAACATCGACATCCTGGCCCGCATGCTCACGCTGGCGGCGTCGACCGCGGGAGGCGTGCGCCCGCCGATCGACGGGGTGGTCGCCGAGCTGGGCGCCGAGCGCGCGCTGTTCGGGGCGTGGCTGACGACGCTGGCGGTCATCCGGGTGGTGTCGATCAGCCTGGAGCGCACGGAGGCAGAGGTCGCGGAGGAGATCGTCGCCGCGGTGGAGGCCTTCTGATTCGCGCCCGCTCCATCCCGAACCGTAGAATCTGACACAACGTCAGATAGCTGTACTGAGGAGGGTCATGGGGCTGCTCGACGGCAAGGTCGCGATCGTCACGGGGGCGGGGCACGGCATCGGCCGAGGCCATGCCATGGAGCTCGCCAAGCACGGCGCCAAGGTCGTGGTCAACGACCTCGGTGGCTCGGTCGGCGGCGAGGGCGCATCCAAGGACGCCGACCTCACGGTCAAGATCATCGAGTCGCGGGGCGGTGTCGCCGTCGCCAACTACGAGGACGTCGCCGACCACGAGGGCGCAGGGCGCATGGTCGCCCAGGCCGTCGACACGTGGGGGCAGCTCGACGTCCTGGTCAACAACGCCGGCATCGTGCGAGACGGCGCCATCTGGAACATGACGTCGGAGGACTTCGACGCGGTTCTGCGGGTGCACGTGAAGGGCAGCTGGAGCCCGTCCCACTGGGCGGCCAAGCACTGGCGGGCGCGGGCCAAGGCCGGCGAGACCTTCACCGGCCGCATCATCAACACCACCTCGGGGGCGGGCCTCGTCGGAAACTTCGGCCAGACCAGCTATGCCACCGCCAAGGCCGCGATCGCGGGGCTCACCCAGACCCTCAGCCTCGAGCTCCACAAGATGGGTGTCACGGTCAACGCCATCGGCCCGGCCGGCGCCACCCGCATCACCGCCACGATGCCGGGCGCCCCGGCGGTCATCGAGCCGGACGACCTCGACGACGACGCGTGGAACCCCATGGATCCGGCCGTGTCGTCGCCCGTCGTGGCGTGGCTCGCCTCGGACCAGTCCCAGCACGTCACCGGTCAGGTCATCCGGGCCGTCGCCGAGAACATCATCTGGATGCGTGGGTGGGCCGACGGTCCGACCATCAGCAACGGCGGCAAGCGCTGGGACGCGACGACCATCGGCACTCAGCTCAACACGGACGTGTTCGGCACGCGGGCCCCCGGTCTGCGCTACTGAGAGCCGGAGAGGCTACGGTCCGTCCGGATGGGGGGACGCGACCACCGTGTCGCGCGGAGCGCCCAGGCGTACCTGCGTGACGTGCAGTACCGCGACAGTTCGCGCCTGGCCGCGCGCGCCCGGCTGCACGTCAAGTGGGGCACCGCTCCGGTCGCCTGGTTCCCCTGGCTGGCCACACAGGTCGACTGGCCGGTCGAGCCCGAGGTGCTCGAGGTCGGCTGCGGCGCGGGCTGGATGTGGACCGAGGCGGCCGCCCGCCTGCCGAGCGATCTCGACCTCACGCTCACCGATCTGTCCGCAGGCATGGTGCGTGAGGCGATCGACCGGGTCGGCTCGCTCGGCCGCTACCGCACCACGGTGGGCCGGGTCGCCGATGTCCAGGAGTTGCCGTTCCGCTCGGCGTCGTTCGACGTGGTGGTGGCGAACTACGTGCTCCACCACGTGCCGGACACCCGCCGAGCTGTCGGCGAGATGGCCCGTGTGCTGCGTCCCGGCGGCACGCTCGTGGTCGCCTGCGTCGGCGACGGGCACCTGGCCGAGTTGGCACAGATCCGGCGGGAGGTGTTCGGTGAGTCGCTGGCCGAGGTGCTGGCGTCGAGCTTCGGCGCGTCGGCGGGGGCCGAGGTGCTCCCCGTGTCGTTCGGGGCCGTCGACTGGCGCCCCTACCGCGACCGGCTCGACTGCAGCGACCCGGACGACGTGATCGAGTACCTCGCGTCGACCCCGCCCGTCGAGGACGCGTCGGAGGTCGAGCAGTCCCGCGTGGCCGCCGCGGTGCACGCACGGTTCGCGGCGGGGGGCGGGCGGCTCCGGGTGAGCAAGGACACCGGTCTGTTCCTCTGCCGGCAACCCCGGTACCCCCGGTAGCTCCGACGCCCGCTGACGCGATCGGGGACGGCGCCCCAGCGACACCGTCCCCGATCGGGCTTCGTTCGGTTGTGCGACCCCGGAGGGTCAGCGGGCGGCCGGGCTCAGCGCAGGCCGAGCTGGCTGGTGCAGTGCGGCCACTGGCCCCAGCCGGACCGGGCCTGGAGGATCTGCCCGAAGTGGATCTGCGTCTCGCGCGAGTGCTCGTGCGGGAGGCCGGAGCCGCCGACGGAGCTCCACGTGCTGGCCGAGAACTGCAGACCGCCGTAGTAGCCGTTGCCGGTGTTGATCGACCAGTTGCCGCCCGACTCGCACTCGGCGAGGGCGTCCCAGGTGGCGTAGTCGCCCGGATCACCGAAGCCGCCGCCGGTGGACGGTGGGGCCGGAGTCTCCTCGGGAGGAGGCGGCGCCTCGGTCGTGGTGGTGGTGGGTGCCTCCGTGGTCGTGGTGGTGGGAGGCACCGTCGTGGTCGTCGTGGGAGGCGGCGGCGTCGTGGTGGTGCGCAGAGAGGCCAGCCCCTGGGCGCGTGCGGCGTCCTGGCTGGCGGTCTGGCGCAACGCCACGAGCGAGGTGTCCGATGCGGAGGCCTCGACCCGGTCGACCTTGTCGTCGTCGCCCGGCACGATCACGTTGGCGAGGGCGACGGGCCCCACCAACAGCGCGATCCCAGCCACAGCTCCTACGACGGCTCGACGTGCGGTCCTGCCGGGGGTCGAGTCGTCGTCAGGACTCGGGGGGTGATCAGTCCGTTCGGACATCAGGGGAGGTCTCCTTCCGTCGGCGCGCGCGCTTGAAGAGCGATGGAAAGGGGGAGAGCAACCAGGGGCGCCCCAGCGCGTGCCGTCCTATGCGGTTGGTGAAAGGAGTTTGTCACCATCGACATGATTTCGCAACGTTCAGTGACAGTGGGGGACCCCCAGTGGTCAGCCCCGACCCAGCCCCGCCACCGTAGATCGCGGCGAGGGTGCCCGCGTGCATCGGGCCGATCAGGCCACCTGACGGTGTGTCAGATTCTGTGGGATGATCGTCGACGATCGACCCGCGAGAGGAGCCCCCGACGTGACCGAGCGCAGCCCCGCGCCGCCCCTGGCCGGCGTCCGCATCATCGAGTGCTCGATGCTGGGACCGGCCGCCATCACGACGCACCTGGCCGACCTCGGCGCGGACGTCATCAAGGTCGAGCCGCCCGCCGGCGACTACGTCCGCGAGATGACCTGGCCGATCGTGGAGGGCGTGTCGCTCATGCACCTGCACGTCAGCCGGGGCAAGCGGTCGATCACGCTCGACCTGCGCACCGACGAAGGTCGCGAGGTCTTCAAAGACCTGGTCAGAGGGGCTGACGTCGTGGTCGAGGCCATGCGGCCCGGCGGGCTCGACCGCCGCGGCGTGGGCTACGACGCCCTGCGCGACATCAACCCGGCCCTCGTGTTCATCACGATCTCGGGCTACGGCATGACCGGCCCCTACAAGGACATGCCGAGCCACGGCGTCGCTTACGACACATGGGCCGGACTGGTGAACCCCGGCATCGACGACGAGGGCTTCGCGTACATCCCCGAGCACCCGTCGATGGGCATCCACGCGGGGCCGCTGTTCGGCGCGCTCGG
>CAYUXB010000192.1:0-7893 GCA_964448525.1 uncultured Acidimicrobiaceae bacterium | reverse complement strand
ACCCTCGTCGGCGGTGTAGTGCCGGATGTGGTTGTTCTTGTGGGTGGTGTTGCGGGAACGGTTCTCGCCGAGCAAGGCGTGGACCTAGCCGGTCTCGAGGGTTAGGTCCACGCCGTTGCAGGCCACGACGCCCGGGAACCGCTTGGTGATGCCCCGGAGCTCGACCTTCATGGGGTCAGTATGACTACGCCGCGGGCGAGGTCTCGATCTCGCCGTCGATGATCTCCTGGCGCAGCTCCTCGAGGCGGTCCTTGACCTCCTGGGGGACCTCGTCCTCGAAGGTGTTGAACGGGGCGATGTCCACGCCGTCGTTCTCGAGCGTGCCGAGGTTGGTGCCGCCCTCGAACTCGTCGTTGGACGCGGCGATGGCCACGTCGTAGACGGCGACGTCCATGTTCTTCATCACCGAGGTGAGGAACAGGTCGCAGCTGTCGGCGACCGAGACGCAACCGTCGGTGTCGACCCAGATGAGCTTGGCGTCGCTGCCGTCGGCCTCGATGGCGGCGATGGAGCCCTTCCCGACGGGGCCGGCGACCGGCATGATGATGTCGGCACCCTGGTCGAGCAGCGACTGGGTGGTGGCCCGGCCCTTGGCCTCGTCCTCGAAGTCGCCGGTGAACAGGCCGTCGTCCTCGGCGTTGTCCCAGCCGATGAGCTGGACGTCGGTGCCGTTCTCCTCGTTGTACTGCTCGACGCCGAGCTGGAAGCCCTTCATGAAGATGTTCACGGTCGGGAGGTTGATGCCGCCGTAGGTGCCCACCGTGCCGGTCTCGGTCATCGCCGCCGCCACGTAGCCGGCGAGGAACGCCGCCTGGTCGGTGTCGAAGACGAGCTCGGCCACGTTGTCGAAGTCGCGGTCCTCCTCGGCCTCGGTGTCGAACAGGTCGTTGTCGACGATGGCGAAGAGCTGGTCGGGGTTGGCTTCGGCCGCATCCGCCGTGGCGTCGCCGAGGAGGAACCCGACGGTCACGATCAGGTCGCAGCCCTGGTCCATCAGGGCGTCGATGTTGGGGGTGAAGTCGGCCTCGGTCTGCGACTCGAGGGCGTTGGGCTCGAAGTCGAGCTCCGCACCCGCGTCCACGATGCCCTGGTACGCGGTCTGGTTGAACGACGCGTCGTCGACGCCACCGGTGTCGGTGACCTGGCAGGCGGTGAAGTCGCCACCCCCGCCGCCCCCGTCGGTCGCAGCATCGTCGTCACCGTCGTCGTCGCCGCAGGCGGCGGCGATCAGCGCCAGCGCCAGCAGCGAGCCGAGGGCCTTGACCCGTCGTCGTTGCATCATCCGTCCGGAACTCCCTGTCGAGGAACGCATGACCTGGCGGCCACCCAGCGCACGTTAGTCACAATTCCCACCGTGACGAGGGAATCGAGGGACTTGCGGCCAGCGCCGCCACACGTTCGCAACCGATCTGTCATGGGTGTCGGCGATCGACCCGCGGATGGTTCAGCGCCGGTGCGGGCACCGTCCGTGGCGGCGCCGGCGGGAGTACCGTCGCGGCGTGCTCACCCCGCCGACCGACCCGTTCGATCTGGCCGCCAGCGCCGCCCGGGTGCTGGGCGGCGCGACCGATGTCGACCGCCACGACGTGGCGGTGGTCCTCGGGTCGGGGTGGAAGCCCGCCGTGGAGCGCATGGGCGAGTCCCGTGCCGAGGTGGCGACCACGGACCTGCCGGGTTTCCCGGCCTCGACCGTGCCGGGCCACGCGGGCAGCGTGCGGTCGATCGCCACCCCGGGGGGTCGTCGGGTGCTGGCCTTCGTCGGCCGGGTGCACGGCTACGAGGGCAACGATCCCGCCACGGTCGTGCACGCCGTCCGCACCGCGCACGCCGCGGGCTGCACGGTCGTCGTGCTCACCAACGCGGCCGGCGGCATCCGCGAGGGCCTGGAGGTCGGTCAGCCGGTGCTGGTGTCCGACCACCTCAACCTCACCGGCCAGTCGCCCGTCGGCGGTCCCACCCCGCCGGAGGGCCTCCCCGGCCGCTTCGTCGACCTCACCGACGCGTATGCCGCGCGACTCCGCGCGCTCGCACGTGAGGTCGACCCGTCGCTGGTCGAGGGCGTGTACGCCGGGCTTCCCGGCCCGCACTACGAGACGCCGGCGGAGATCCGCATGCTGCGCACCCTCGGCGCCGACCTCGTCGGCATGTCGACGGTCTGGGAGGCGATCGCCGCCCGCCACCTGGGCCTCGAGGTGCTGGCCCTGTCGCTCGTGACCAACCTGGCGGCCGGCATCGGTGGCGAGCCGCTCGACCACGCCGAGGTGCTCGAGTCCGGCCGGCGGTCGGCGGAGCGAATGGGTGCCCTGCTCGCCGAGGTGGTCGCGCGCCTGTGACGGCCGAGACCGCGCCGGCGGCGGACGCCCTGATCGCCGCGGCGCGGGCGTGGCGCGACGAGGATCCCGACCCCGCCACCCGAGCCGAGGTCGACCGCTTGCTCGTCCCGCCGGGCGGCGTATCCCCGGACGTGGCCGGGCTGGCCGAGCGGTTCGGCGCGCGGCTGCAGTTCGGCACGGCCGGGCTGCGAGGGGAGATGGGGGCCGGGCCCAACCGCATGAACCGCGCCGTCGTGATCCGGGCGACCGCCGGCCTGGCCGCTCATCTGACCGCCACGGGTCACGCCGGGCGAGCGGTCATCGTCGGCTACGACGCCCGTCACCGCTCCGACCGCTTCGCCGCCGACGCGGCGGCCGTGCTGGCCGCCGCCGGGTTCCGGGTCCACCTGGCCACCCGACCGCTGCCCACCCCCGTCGTCGCGTTCGGGGTCCTGCACCTCGGGTGCTGCGCCGGCATCCAGGTCACGGCCAGCCACAACCCACCTCGCGACAACGGCTACAAGGTCTACCTGGGCGACGGCGCCCAGATCGTGCCGCCGTCCGACGCGGAGATCTCGGTTCGCATCGACGCCGTCGGGGCGCTCGCGTCGGTGCCCCGAGCGGAGGCCGACGACCCGCGCATCGTCGGCGCCGGTGACGCTCTCGTCGACGCGTACGTCGCGGGCGCGCTCGCCCAGGCCACGGCGCCGGAAGCTCGCGACCTGCGCATCGTCTACACGCCGCTGCACGGCGTCGGGCGCGACGTGCTCACCCGCGTGCTCGTCGGGGCGGGGTTCGCGCCACCGGTCACGGTGGCCGAGCAGGCGGAGCCGGATCCGGACTTCCCGACGGTGGCGTTCCCGAACCCGGAGGAGCCGGGCGCGCTCGACCTGTCGCTCGCCCTCGCCCGTGACGAGGAGGCCCACCTGGTGGTGGCCAACGACCCGGACGCCGACCGGCTGGCCGTCGCGCTGCCCGATGCCGCGGCCGACGGTGGCTGGCGCGCCCTGAGCGGCGACGAGATCGGCATTCTGCTCGCCGACTGGTTGCTGGCGCAGGGCGAGGGATCCGACCGGCTCGTCGTGACCACGATCGTCTCCTCGTCGATGCTCGGCCGTCTCGCTGTGGCCCGCGGCGTCGCCTTCGCCGAGACGTTGACCGGGTTCAAGTGGTTGGCCCGCGCCGCGCTCGATCGACCCGAGCTGCGCTTCGTGTACGGCTACGAGGAGGCGCTCGGCTCGTGCGTCGGCACGCTCGTGCGCGACAAGGACGGCATCACCGCCGCCCTGGCGTGCGCGGAGCTGGCCGCCAGCGAGCGTCGCCGCGGGCGCACCCTGCTCGACCGCCTCGACGACCTCGCTGTCGAGCTCGGTGTGCACGCCACGGCCCAGCGCTCGATCCGTTTCGAGGGGATCGACGGCCTCGACCGCATGCGCGCCGCGGTCGACCGGGTGGCGGCCGCGCCGCCGGGAGCCCTGGCCGGGGTGCCGGTCACCGAGGCGGAGGACCTCCGGGCCGGCGGCCGCCTCCCGCCGACCGACGCGGTCGTGCTGCGGGGCCACGGCGTGCGACTGATCGTCCGCCCGTCGGGGACCGAGCCGAAGCTCAAGTGCTACGCGGAGGCGGTCGTCCCGGTGGCCGGCCGCCGCGACCTGGCGGTGGCGCGGGCGTTGGGCGGGCAGCGGACGGCCGCGATCCTCGACGACGCCGTCGAGCTCGTCGGCTGAGCGGCCGCGCCTGCCCCGGCGACTCGCCAGCCGGCCGACGACTCGACGGCCGGCCGGCCCGTCAGGCGGTGCCGAAGAGGCGGTCGCCCGCGTCGCCGAGGCCCGGCACGATGAACGCCCGGTCGTCGAGGCGCTCGTCGACCGCGGCGAGGACGACCCGCTCGACCAGCCCCGACGCCTCCACGTGGGCGACACCCTCGGGTGCGGCGAGCACGCACACACCGGTGAGCGGGCCGGCGTTCCGGTCGCGCAGGATCCGGCAGGCGTGCGTCAGCGACCCGCCGGTGGCGAGCATCGGGTCGAGCACGAGCACGGGGCGGCCCGCCAGGTCGGCCGGCACCGAGTTCATGTACGGCTCCGGCTGGAGCGTCTCCTCGTTGCGGGACACGCCGATGAACGCCGTGTCGGTCTCCGGCAGCAGGCGCAGGACCGCGCCGTGCAGCCCCAGGCCGGCGCGCAGCACGGGCACGACCAGCGGTGGGCGGGGGATCCGGATGCCTCGCGCCGGCCCCATCGGCGTCACCACCTCGACGGGCTGGGTCGGCAGCGTGCGGCACGCCTCGTAGACGAGCATCCCGGCCAGCTCGTCCATGGCGAGGCGAAACACCGCCCGGTCGGTCGTCTCGTCCCGGAGTCGGGTGAGGAGGCGGGCGGCGAGGGGATGATCGACGACGGTCAGCTCCATACGACCCCGAGTCTCGCAGCCGGTGGCGTGCCTGGCCGGGACGCTGCTCGCGGGTCACCCCGTGCGGGTGACGACCGCGGGGAGTGGAGGGGGAATGGTCGGGGCGTCCGTCGAACCGTTCGAGGCACGCCGATGAGCTTCCTGTACGAGGTCCGCGTGCGTGGCAAGCTGAGCCGCACGTTGGCACTCGAGTTCGAGCAACTCGCATTGGACGCCGAGGTGGCGCCGGTGGAGACCGTCCTCAGCGGGCCGGTCGAGGATCAGGCGGCGCTCCACGGCCTCCTGCGCCGGATCGAGTCCCTGGGGCTCGAGCTCCTCGAGGTCCGTCGCTTCCCCCCGACGGCCGAGCCCGCGCAGGACGAGGGGCGGACCCGCGGCCAGGCCAGCGGGTAGCCGAGAGCGGAGCAGGTCGCGGGCCGAGGTCAGGCGGAGATCGGCCCGACGGGGATGGCGGCGGCCGCAGCCGGGTTGACGTGGTCGCGCACCTTGCGCAGCAGGACGGCGAGCTGGGTCTGCTCGTCGGCCGAGAGCGCGGCGGTGAGGTGCGCGTCGATGTGATCGAGGTGCGGGCCCACCGCGGTGGTGATCCGTTCGAGCCCCCGGGCCGTCACGGCCGCGTAGGAGCCACGCCGGTCGGACGGGCACGGCACGCGTTCGGCGAGGCCGGCCTCTTCGAGGCGGTCGATCGCCCGCGTCAACCCGCTCGGGGTGAGGCTCGTCTGCGCGGCGAGGTCGCTCATGCGCAGGTGGCGACCGGGGGAGCGCGCCAGGCGGAGCAGCAGCTCGAACCACTGCAGCGGGAGGCCGGACTCCTGTTCGAGCTGACGATCGAGGTGAGCCCGCAGCGCGGTCGTGCTCTCGACGAGGAGGCCGACCAGGGTGAGGCGGTCGTCGCTCAGGCGGTCCATGGCGTGATCCTACGATCGGTGGTCGCGCCGTCGCGAAAATCGTCGCCCGCCGCCCCGGACGACGGGGCTGCGAAGTCACCTCGGGGAGTGCGATGATGTCAGTGCGCACCGCGATCGGCCGTCTCCGGCCCTCGGGGTTCGCATCGTCTCTGAGGGGGGACCAGATGTCCGAGGAAGTTTCGCCCACGGCGCCCACGGCACAGACCGCCACCGGCCCGCGCGTCGCGGACGCGCTGCGGTGGCTGGTGGCCGCCGTGTGCGTCGGCTCGGCTGTCGTCCACTTCGCCTACGCCTCGACGCACCTCGACGAGTCCGCCTCGCACGGGGCGTTCTTCCTCATCGTGGCCTGGGCGCAGCTGGGCGTCGCCATCGCGCTCGCCCGCTGGCGCGAGGTGGCTTGGCCCTGGTGGGCGGCGGTCGGCGTCAACGCCGCGGTGATCGGCGTGTGGCTCGTGTCCCGCACCGCCGGTGTGCCGGGCTCTGACACCGAGTCCGTCGGCTTCCCCGATGCCCTCGCCACCGGCCTCGAGGCTGTCGCCGTGATCGGCGCTCTGGTGGCGCTGCGACCGGCGCTCGCCGACCGGCCGATGGGCCGCCTCCACCCGATCGCGGGCGGTGTCGCGGCGCTGGCGCTGATGGGTGTCGTGTCCGCGTCGATCACCCCGTCCATCGCCGGCGAGCACGAGCACGGCCACGACGACGGCGGGGGGCACGGGGTCGAGGGCGAGGCCGCCTCGGCCGACGGGCACGACCACCACGGCGGCGCGCAGGCCCTGGCTGCGGTCGACCCCGACGAGCGCTGCGACCTCGGGTTCAACACGGTGGCCTTCAACGAGGCGACCGCCCCCGGCGCGTACCACGCCCACGACGACACGGAGCCGGTCGACTTCACGCTGCAGGAGTGGGCGGAGGTGTTCGTCGACCCCGAGGGCGGCCTCCCGGTCGACGTCGTGGTCGACTTCATCGAGCAGCGGCCGGTGATGCGTGACGGCATCCTCTCCGGCGGGCTCACCCACACGCTCGAACCCGACCCGTGGAACCCGCTCACCGACCCGGAGGAGTGCGCCGCCCTGGCGGACGAACTGACCCGGGCCAAGGAGGTGGCCGCCGCGCACCCGACGGTCGCCGATGCCGAGGCGGCCGGGTACCGCAAGGTCACCACGTACTACCCGGGCATCGCGGCCCACTACATGAACTTCGAGCTCCTGCGCGACGGCTTCGTGCTGGAGGAGCCCGAGATGCTGCTCTACGACGGCGACGGCCCCACCGCGAGCATCGTCGGGCTCAGCTACTACATCCTCAAGCCCGGCGACGACGAGCCGGCCGAGGGCTTCACCGGCGACAACGACCACTACCACCGGCACGTGGGGCTGTGCATCCGCGACGGCGTGGTCGCCGCCGGGTCCAACACCTCCGACGAGGAGTGCGGCGCGCTCGGCGGCGACAAGTCCGACGGCACCGCCGGCTGGATGAGCCACGTGTGGATCACCCCCGGGTGCGAGAGCGACTGGGGCGTGTTCTCGGGCGCCAACCCGGCGCTCACCGTGCGGACGCCCGGCGACACCAGCGAGGTGCCCACCGGGTGCGGCACGGGCCTGACGATGGACGACCCGCTCGGCTTCGACGACAGCGGGAACGGCCCGTCTGTCTGATCGCTCGCCGCTGGGCGCACTGATCCGGGGGGCGTCCCCGCCTCCTGGATCAGCGTGCCGTCGGGCTCAGTAGTGCCACGGGTAGTCGGACCAATCGGGGTCGCGTCGCTCGAGGAAGGAGTCACGGCCCTCGGCGGCCTCGGTGGTGCCGTACGCCAGTCGGGTGGCCTCGCCGGCGAACACCTGCTGGCCGACCAGCCCGTCGTCGATCAGGTTGAAGGCGAACTTCAACATGCGCTGGGCGGTCGGGCTCTTGCCCATGATCTTGCGCGCCCACTCGAGGCCCACGCGCTCGAGCTCCTCGTGGTCGACCACCGCGTTGACCATGCCCATGCGGTGGGCGTCCTCCGCGGTGTAGGTGTCGCCGAGAAAAAATATCTCGCGGGCGAACTTCTGGCCCACCTGCCGGGCGAGGTAGGCGGAGCCGAACCCGCCGTCGAAGCTGGCGACGTCGGCGTCGGTCTGGCGGAAGCGGGCGTGGGTGCGGCTGGCGATGGTCAGGTCGCACACGACGTGCAGGCTGTGGCCCCCGCCCGCGGCCCAGCCGGGCACGAGGCACACGACGACCTTGGGCATCATGCGAATGAGTCGCTGCACCTCGAGGATGTG
>CAYUXB010000191.1:0-7895 GCA_964448525.1 uncultured Acidimicrobiaceae bacterium | reverse complement strand
CGGGCGGGTCGTGAACATGGAGGAGGCCGTCGGCGAGATCGTCGAGACCGAGCCGACCTCCGGCTTCGAGGGCTACTACCGCAACGAGGAAGCGACCCGGCAGCGCTTCCGCGACGGCTGGTACTGGTCGGGCGACCTCGCCTACCGCGACGCGCAGGGCTGGTTCTACTTCGCCGGGCGCTCGAACGAGTGGCTGCGGGTCGACGGCGAGAACTTCGCGGCCGCCCCGGTCGAGGCCATCGTCGGGCGCCACCCCGACGTGCGCTCGGTGGCCGTGTACGCGGTTCCGGACGACCCGGTGGGCGACCGGGTCATGGCCGCGGTGGAGCTGCGCGGGGGCGCCACGTTCGACCCGCGGGCGTTCGACGCGTTCGTCCGCGACCAGCCCGACATGGGGCCGAAGTGGGTGCCGGCGTTCGTGCGGGTCGACGACGAGCTGCCGAAGCTGGCCAGCATGAAGCTCGACAAGACGCGGTTGCGCCGGGAGGCCTGGCGATCCGGCCAGGTCGTGTGGCGGCCCGGCAAGGGCGAGGACCTCCGCCCCCTCGACGACGACGACCGCGCCCGGCTCGACCCGCTGCTCGGCTGAGCTGCCGGTGCGGCCCGGTGCGCGCCGGCCCGGTCAGGCCGGTGCCGGCGGACCGTCCAGCCACCACCGCACGGCGGCGTCGGAGACCTGCGGCGGCACCGTGTGGCCGCCGGCGAACTCGTCGAACCGCACGTCGTAGCCGGCCTCCCGCAGGACCGGGACGAACGACCGGCTGCAGGCGTCGATGGGCAGGACCGGATCCGCCGTGCCGTGGGACACGAACACCCGCGGCCGACCGACCGCGCCCGGCACGACCAGGAACCCCGGGGAGAACGCCAGCACGGCGGCGAACACGTCGCCGTTGCCCAGGCCGAGCGACAGGGCGTAGGACGCGCCGTCCGACACGCCCCCGATCGCCAGCCGGGATGTGTCGACGTCCAGGTCGAGGTCGTCGACGACCGCGTCGAGCACCCGGTCCAGGAAGGCCACGTCGGCACCGAACCCGCCCTCGACGATCAGGTCCCAGGTCGACGCGTGGCGTGAGTCAGGGGCGACGAGCACCACGCCGTAGCGGTCGGCGGCGGCGAGCACGGCGCGCAGGTGGGCCCGGCCGCTGCCCGTGGCCCC
This sequence comes from uncultured Acidimicrobiaceae bacterium, assembly GCA_964448525.1. Taxonomy (GTDB): domain Bacteria; phylum Actinomycetota; class Acidimicrobiia; order Acidimicrobiales; family VFJN01; genus ZC4RG19. The sequence continues at coordinate 6,739 of CAYUXB010000191.1, read as the reverse complement.
GTGGAGGAACACGAGCACGGGGGCGCCCGGCTCGGCGCTCTCGGGCACGAAGAGAACGCCGTCGCGGCCCTCGCCGACCCCGACGCCGAGGGGCTCGTCCCGCTCTCCCCCGGACGCACCGGACGAGGTCGCAGGCCGGGGGCGGAAGCGCAGTCGGGCGGGCTGTCCGTCGTCGACCATCCCCGACCTTGCCACGTCGTCGGTGAGCTCACCCAGACTCCTCCAGCCAGGCTTGGACCCGACGCTCCGCCTCGGCCGGATCGACGTCCTCGACCCGGGTCATCAGCGCCCAGCGGTGGCCGAAGGGATCGAGCACCAGCGCGTAGCGATCGCCGGTGACGAACGTCTCCGGCTCGCCGTAGCCGCGGGCGCCCAGCTCGACCGCTTTGGCGTAGGCCGCGTCGACATCGGGCAGGTAGACGACGATCGAGTTGCTCACGACGTCGTCGCCGCCGGAGCGTGCGACGAGGTGGTGGTCGGGCGCCGGGTCGCTGAGCTGCAAGCGGCCGCTCGCCAGCTCGAGCTCGCAGTGCGCGACCGTGCCGTCGGGGCCGTCGTTGCGGGAGACGACGCGTGCGCCGAACACAGCCTCGTAGAACGCGATCGCGCGCTCGGCGCCGTCGACGCAGACGTAGGGGGTGAGGGTCGTGTAGCCGGAAGGGATCGGGCCGACCGCCGGCGTCGGGCCGGCCTCGGCGGGGGTACGTGTGTCGGTGTCCATGCCGGAGATGGTGCCTACGCTGGCGCCTTGGCTTCTTGCAGAAAGGCGACACCCCCGCGGTCCCTGCCCCCGGACGTGCCGCGACCGGCGACCTCGTCGACGGCCGGCGTGCTGTGGCCCGGGGCCGGGAAGCGTCACTTCACCCTCACGCGGCCTGCGGCCCACCCGGACCTGTCCCCGTGGGTGGAGCGGTACTGGACGGTGCGCTGGGAGCTGCCGCCGGGCGCCAGCTACGCCTCCACGATCCTGACCCACCCGAGCGTGCACCTCTCGGTCGAATCGGGCGCGGGGCCGCGGCACGGGTTCGCCATGCCGGCGGCGCTCGTCCACGGGGTCGTGTCCCGCACCTTTACGGCGGAGCTGACCGGCACCGGGCGGGTGTTCGGTGTGAAGTTCCGTCCGGGCGGGTTCGGCGCGTTCACGGGGCGCGACGTCGCCTCGCTGACCGATCGGGTCGTTCCACTTGCCGAGATCGTCGGCGACGATCCGGCCGCCGCCCTCCTCGCCGACCTCGGCGCCGCCGACGACCACGAGGCCACACGCCTGACGGACGCGTTCCTGCTGGCCCGGCGGGCGGAGCCGGACGAGCGCTACGACGAGCTGCTCCGGATCGTCGCCGGCATGCTCGCCGACCGCGACCTGTTGACGGTGGAGGCGGTCACCGAGCGCTTCGGCGTGAGCTCCCGCACCCTCCAGCGGCTGTTCCGGCGCTACGTGGGCGTCGGGCCGAAGTGGGTGCTGCAGCGGTTCCGCCTCCACGACGCCCAGCTGCTACTCGAGTCGGGCGACGCCCCTGACCTCGCCACCCTCGCCGCCGACCTCGGCTGGTCCGACCAGGCGCACTTCAGCCGCGACTTCCAGTCCACGGTCGGCACGCCGCCGGGCCGCTACGCAGCCGACCCCGGAACCGGCGGCGCCTGAGGGCACCGGGCCGGGTCGGCGCGCAGAGCGTCGCGTTCCGCCCGCCGCCACCGCTCGATCAGGACGGGGCGTCCCCGCCGCGCATCCGAGCCTCCAGCAGTTCCAGTCCGAGCACCTCGACGCGGTGCAGGACGCCGTGCACCACCGCCGCGTCGACGCCGGCGAGCCGGATCTGGGTCACGCCGTGTCGCGTGACGACCTCGCAGTCCTCGAACTCGCTCCGCAGGACATCGTCCATCTCCCCGGCCACGGTGATCACGCAGTCCCGCATCGCGCCTCCACACTCTGCCGATCCGACGGCCGGGGCCGTCACGAGAGGGGATGCCCAACCGTCGTGCCGGCACCGACCTTCCGCATCACCCGCGCGGTGGTGATCGTCCGAACGCACTCACCCCGGCGAGGGTGGCGACCCGGCCGGCAGGCTCGGTCAGGATGCAAGGTGCGGTCCCAGGGCCGAGGCGGCCGATCGAGGACGAGGAGCTGACCCGATGGCCGGGCTCAGGTACGAGGTGTCGTTCGAGGGTGCCGCCAGCCCGACCCTGCGGGCTGCGTTCACGGACTGCCATCCGGACACCCGCTCCGGGCGCACGATCGTGCGCTGCGACCAGGAGTCCCTGCCCGACGTGATCAGCCGGATCGAGGACCTGGGTCTGCACCTCGTCGGCATCCGCCTCGTCGTCGGGCATTCCGCCACGAACAGAAGCAGACTGACGGGGGCGGAGAGGCCACGGAACTCACCCCGCATCACCCCGATCGAGCGATGACGCAACGCCGCGCCAAGCCGATGATGGTGGTGGACCGGGGCGGGCGCCCGCCCACACCCGGTGGAAGTGAGGGAACGGTCCATGCGGACACTCGTTGCCCACGCCAAGCTCCAGATCCCCCGCCCACGACAACCGCTCCTCCCACGCTCCCACCTGGTGACGCGCCTCGACGGCGACCATCGGATGGCGCTCGTCTCGGCGCCGGCCGGCTACGGCAAGACGGCGATCCTGTCGACCTTGGCCACGGGCTGCGACGAACCGGTGGCCTGGCTGTCGTGCGACCCGTCCGACGAGGAGCCCGTCCGGTTCATGTCGTGCCTCCTCGCCGCGATCTCCGCCCGTTGGCCCGGCGTCGCCGACGACGCGTGGGTGGTGCTGGAACGCAACCCGACCGATGTCCACGACGCGGTGGTGGCGGTCGCCAACGACCTGAGCGGCGCCGCCGACCCCGGAGTGATCGTCGTCGACGACCTGCATTGGGCGGCGCCGTCCCGCGCCCTGTTGACGGAGCTGGTCGACGCGTTGCCCGACCACGTCCGCTTCGTGGCCGGCACGCGGCGGGACCCGCCGCTGTCGCTGGCCCGGCTCCGCCTGCACGGCGACCTGCTCGAGCTGCGCGCCGACGACCTCCGGTTCACGCCGGCCGAGTCGGAGGCGTTCTTCGCTCTCCACGGCCTCGACCTGAGCGGAGGCGACCTCGGCCGCCTGCACGACCTCACCGAGGGCTGGCCGGCCGCCGAGCAGCTCGCCGCCCTGGCGCTGCGGCGCGGCAGCGGGATCGACGCCTTCATCGACGCGCTCGCCAGCACCGACCGGGCGGTCGGCGACTTCCTCGTGAGCGAGGTGCTGGCGGGCCTTCCGCCCGAGGTCCAGACTTTCCTCGTCGAGACGTCGGTGTTGGACGAGTTCGACGCGGCGCTGTGCCGGGACGTGACCGGCATCGCCGGGGCCGACGCCATAGTCGAGGGGCTCCTGGCCGACGGCCTGTTCGTCGTGTCGATCGACGACCGGACCCGCCGGTACCGCTATCACCACCTGTTCCGCACGTTCCTGCGCGCGCGGCTGGTGTCGGTGGGACCCGCCGGCGTCCACGACGCGCACGACCGGGCGTGCCGGGCGTTGGAGGCACGCGGCGACACCGCGGGCGCCCTGCGGCACTGCATGGCCATGGGCGACATCGAGCGCGGTGGCCAGATCATGTGCGCCGCGCTCGAGCGGACCATGAGCCTGGCCGACTGCGCCGAGGCGGCCGAGCTGGCGGTCCGCGAGTGGCTGCTCGTGCTGGGTCAGGAGGCCATCGCCACGGACCCGGTGCGGGTCGTCGAGCTCGTGCACCAGCTGACCATCCTGACCGGAGCCGACGACGCCCCCTCCTGGCTCGAACGGGTGCGCCGGGCCCACCCCGACGCAGGCGGGGAGCTCGCCGCCGCCGTCGCCGAGGCCTGGAGCGAGCACCACCTGCACCAGGGTCAGCCCCAGGAGGCGCTCGGGCGTCTCGGTCCGGTGCCGGACGTCGCAGACGGCGACCTGCCGGCGAGCGGGCTCGTGTTCCTGCTGCACGCATCGATCGCCCGGGCCCACATCCACGCCGGCGACCTCGACGCGGCCGGCGCGGTCATCGAGGAGGCCCTGGACCGGCCGGTGGGCAGCCCCGCGACCGACAGCGTCCACCACCCCGGCATCGCCGGCTACGTCGCCGCCGCCGGTGGCGAGCTGCAGCGGGCCGAGGCGCTGGCCGGACGCGCGCTGCGGTCCGCCGAGCGACTCGGCGTCGGCGATCACGGGCTGGGGCAGGTCTACGCCCGGTTGGCGCAGCTGGAGTGCCACCTCGAGCGCGGCGAGCACGAGCTCGCGGCGGCTACCCTCGTCGACGTCACGGGAGCGAGCGAGCGGAGTCGTCGCCTCACGCTGCGGTGCCTCGTCCGGCTGGCCGCGGCGCGGACCGCCCGGGCACTGGGCGACGAGGGCGAGGCCCGGGACTGGCTCGTGCAGGCCCGCCTGTCCTACGCCGAGCCCGACGCGTCCGTCCGGCAGGTGTTCGACGAGGAGGCGGTGGCGCAGGCGCTGCAGTTCGATCCGCCCGGGGCGGCCCGGGCGATCGCCACGCTCGACCCGGACCGTGCCACCACCCGGGTGCTCCGCTGCCGGCTGGCGCTGCTGGAGCGCGACGACCGGACCGCGGCCGACCTCCTCGACGGCATGCCGGCGCCCACCACCCGGCGACAGCGGGCCGAGCACGGCGTGCAGCGGGCGTTGAGCGTCCTCGAGCGCGACGTCGAGGAGGCGAACCGCCACCTGCACGACGCGCTCACGCTCGCGCAGCCCGAGCGCCTGATCCGCGTCGTGGTCGAGCAGGGTCCCCTCGTCCACAAGCTGCTGTTGTCCTACACGCCGGCGGATGCGCAGGCGGTGTACGTGGAGGACCTGCTCGCCGTCACCAGCCACATGGTCGCCCCGGTACGGATGCGCGCGGCGCAGGCACTCGTCGCGCCCCTGAGCGATCGCGAGGTGACCGTGCTGCGCTACCTCTGCAGCCGCCTCACCTACCGGGAGATCGCGGGAGCCCTGTTCGTCTCCGTGAACACGCTCAAATCACACGTGCGGAGCGTGTACCGCAAGCTCGGCGTCGAATCGCGCCGGGGCGCGGTCGACGCCGGTCGCCGGGCCGGTCTCATCTGACGGCGTCGCCGGTGAAGAACTCTAGTGCCGACGTCGTCGAGCGGGACGACGCACCCGATGGCGGGGAACGCCGTGTTGGGTCAGGCCCGCAGCTCGCCGCCGTGGGCGGTGAGGGCGTAGATCACGAAGACGTCGACGGCGATGATCGTCAGCGCCCAGACGGGATAGGCCGGGAGCCACAGGAAGTTTGCGATGATGCTCAGCCCGGCGACGACGACGGCGATGGAGCGAGCGAGGATGTTGCCGCTCAGCAGGCCGATCCCGGCCAGCAGCAGCACGATGCCGAGCAGGAGGTGCACCCAGCCCCACGCGGTCAGGTCGATGTAGAGGTCGGCGCGGTTGCCCCACACGACCCAGTCGTCGTTCACGATGGCGATCAGGCCCTGCACGGCGTTCATGACGCCGGCCAGGATCATCAGCACCGATGCGAACATGATCCAACCGACCCAACCGGTCGCCTCGCGCTCTGCCGGGGCCGTCCTGCCGACCGCGCCGGCCGACTCTCCGTAGGTACTTGCCATGAATCCCTCCTCCGCGAGGCGAGTGGTCGCTCAGCCTCTTCTCCACTCCTCACGTTCGGGACGCGGGGGGTGATCGGTCACCACCCCGCGGTGGGTGACCGGACCCCACGGCACAACCCCTCGCCGGCCCGTCCCCGAGGGCCGAGAATGCGCGGTCATGCCGGTACCGACGGTGGCAGACTCCCCGCCATGAGCACCCCCGTCAACGTCGACAGCTTCGCTCGTGCCGAGACCGAGCGGATGTTCGCCGGGCTGCAACGCGACGCCGGCGCCGTGAACGTTCTGTCCCACAACCGCGAACCGGCGTCCGTCGACCACCAGACGGTGATCCGGATGAACCGCGACACCCTCTACGGCTTCGCCGTGGTCGACATCAGCGCCGGGGCGACGATCACCATCCCCGACCACGAGGACCGCTACGTGTCGGTGATGGTGGTCAACCAGGACCACGACATCAACGAGATCTTCCACGACCCGGGCGACCACCACATCGGCATCACCGCCACGAGACCGCACACGTCGCCGTGGCGGCCCGTGTCCTCGTCGACCCACGCGATCCCGACGACGTGGCGGAGGCGACCGCGCTGCAGGACGGCTTCGCCCTCGCACCCGGGGCGGCGAGCCCGTTCGTGATGTTCGACCTCGACCAGGCGAGCCTCGATGCCACCCGCTCGGCCCTGCTCACGCTCGCCTCCGGGCTGACCACGTTCGACCGCACCTTCGGCGCCGGCACCGACGTCGACCCGGTCCGCCACCTCCTCGGGACCGCCGCCGGGTGGGGAGGCCTGCCGACGGGCCCGCCTCTCGTCGCCGGCTCAGTGCCAGTCGCTGATCGCCACGTCGTCCGGCGAGGGGGAACCCGTGCCGGTCTCGACCAGCGCCTTGAGGCTGAGCAGGAACACGGCCCACTTGGTGCTGCAGTGGTGGAGGAAGTCGACCGGTTCGGCCCAGCCCTCGTGGCTGAACAGGACGATCGTGTACCCCTCGCTGCGGGAGAGTCGCCAGTCGATGGTGGTCCCGATCCACTCCGGCGGACCGTCGACGACCCGCCAGCGAACGCGCTCCCCCGGCACGAGCTCGATCACCTCCATGTCGAACCCGCCCTGCGGGAACCGGAACGCGATCTTGCCGCC
>CAYUXB010000190.1:0-7954 GCA_964448525.1 uncultured Acidimicrobiaceae bacterium | reverse complement strand
TGGATCGCCGGGTGCGGCCACGCCGGCGACGGCAACGTGCACATGGCCGTCTTCCAACCGGACGACGAGATCCGCAGCCGCATCATGCGCGCCCTGTTCACCGCCGGGATGGAGCTCGGCGGCGCCATCTCCGGCGAGCACGGCCTCGGCACCGAGAAGGCCGGCTACTTCGTCGAGCTGGAGGACCCGGCCAAGGTCGCCCTCATGCGCCGCATCAAGGCGGCGTTCGACCCGAACGGCATCCTCAACCCCGGCACGATCTTCTCCTCCCCCTCGACCCCCTCCCCCACCTCCTGAGGCTCACATGACCGGTCCCACCGAGCTCAACGGCGCGCAGGCGCTCATCCGCACCCTCGTGGCCAGCGGCGTCGACACGTGCTTCACCAACCCGGGCACGTCGGAGATGCACTTCGTCGCGGCCCTCGACACCGTGCCCGAGATGCGCGGGGTTCTCGCCTTGTTCGAAGGCGTGGCCACCGGCGCCGCCGACGGCTACGCCCGCATGGCGGGCAAGCCCGCCGCCACGCTGCTCCACCTCGGCCCCGGTCTCGCCAACGGCCTCGCCAACCTGCACAACGCCCGCAAGGGGCGCGTGCCGATCGTCAACATCGTCGGCGACCACGCCACCTACCACAAGCAGTACGACGCCCAGCTCGAGAGCGACATCGAGACCGTCGCCCGCAACGTCTCGCCGTGGATCCGCTGGTCGACACGGTCCGACGAGGTCGGGCGCGATGCGGCCGAGGCAGTGGCCGTCGCCAGCGGACCGCCGGGACAGGTGGCGACGCTGATCCTGCCCGCCGACGTGAGCTGGGGCGCCGGTGGTCTGGTCGGACAGACGATCCCGCCGCGGCCCGCCAGCCCCGTCGACACCGACGTGGTCGAGACGGTCGCCAAGGCGCTGCGCTCCGGCGAGCCGTGCGGCGTGCTCCTCGGGGGCGGCGCGCTGCGCGAAGCCGGTCTGGTCGCCGCCAGCCGGCTCTCCAACGCCACGGGGGCGCGGCTGCTCGCCGAGACCTTCCCCGCCCGCCTCGAGCGCGGGGCCGGCGTGCCGCCGATCGATCGCCTCGCCTACCTGGCCGAGTTCGCCAGCGCCCAGCTCGACGGCCTGCGCCACCTGGTGGTCGTCGACAGCAAGGCGCCCGTCAGCTTCTTCGCCTACCCGGGCAAGGCCAGCTACCTCGTGCCCGAGGGCTGCGAGGTGCACGTGCTGGCCAACGGCGGCGGCAACGCGGCCGAGGCGCTGGTCGCGCTCGCCGACGCGGTCGAGGCCCCGGCCGACGCCGCCACGATCCAGCAGGCCGGGCGACCGGACCTCCCCACCGGCGAGCTGACCCCCGCGACGGTGGCGCAGGCGGTCGGGGCGCTGCTGCCGGAGGGAGCGATCGTGTCGGACGAGGGCAACACCTCCGGCCTGTTCGCCCCGGCGATGACGGCGGGGGCGCCGAGGCACGACTGGCTGTGCCTCACCGGCGGGGCCATCGGCCAGGGCATCCCGGTGGCCACCGGCGCGGCGGTCGCCTGCCCCGACCGGCAGGTCATCGACCTGCAGGCCGACGGCAGCGCGTTGTACACGCTGCAGGCGTTGTGGACCCAGGCCCGCGAGGGGCTCGACGTCGTCACCGTCATCTACAACAACAGCTCGTACGCCGTGCTCAACATGGAGCTCGACCGGGTCGGCGTCGAAGACCCCGGGCCCAAGGCCAAGAGCCTGCTCGACCTGTCGCGGCCCGACCTCGACTTCGTCGCGCTGTCGCAGGGCCTCGGTGTTCCGGCCAGCCGGGCGACCACCGCCGACGAGTTCAACGACCAGCTCGCCCATGCGCTCAACGAGCCCGGTCCCGCCCTCATCGAGGCGATGGTCCCGTCGATCATGTGACGCGGTTACCGGGGCGCGCCGAGCGGTCGTAGAGTCGCTGGTCGTGCCCACGGTGCTCACGGTCCTGCGCGTCGACACCGACGCCCGCCACGCCGCGAGCGTCCGCGCCCTCATCACCGAGTCCGGCGGCACCGAGGGCGAGCCGGAGATCATCGCCGAGCTCGACACGGGCCGGTTCACCGTGGTCGCCAGCTTCCACCTGGCCGGCGACGCGGCCGCGGTCGCCGCCCGCATGACCGGCGCGCTCGCCGACGACCCGCCGCGGGTGGTGCTGTCCACGGGTGAGGTCGAGATGGTGGGGTCGTCGCCCCGCGGCCCCGCCCGCGAGCGCGCGGACGCGTTGGCGACCTCCGACCACGCCGCCCCCGTCCTCATGACCGCCTCGACCGCGGTGATGGTGACCCACGCCCTGCCGCCGGGGGTCGAGCTCGTCGACATCGGCGTCGGAGACCTGGCCTCCCAGCCGGCCGAGCGCACCTACGAGCTGCGGTCCGTCACCCCCGACATGGCCGGCGACGACGACGCCGGCACGTCCAACCTCGGGTGGGCGCACCGGGCAGCGGCGCGCCTGGTCGTCGGGCGGGCGGGGCCGCTCGCACAGCTCGACGGCATCTGGCGGGCCGTCCGCGACGACGGTCATCGGGTCGTCGTGCTGTCCGGCGACCCGGGTGTCGGCAAGACCACCCTCGCGGCCGAGCTGGCCCTGCGGGTGCACGCCGGAGGCGCGACCGTGCTGTACGGCCGCTGGGACGAGGAGGGACTCGCTCCGTACCAGGCCGTGCGCGAGGCCCTCGGCACCTACGCCGCCGCCTCGCCCCGGCGGCTGCTCCGCCGGGACGTCGCCGCGCACGCCGACGAGCTGGCCCGACTCCTCCCCGACATCGGTGCCCGGATCGGCGGCGTCCGGCCACCGCTGGCCCACGACCCGGACGCCGAGCGGATGCGCCTGTTCGACGCCGTGCGCAACTGGCTGGGAGCGATCGCCCGGCGTCGCCCGCTGCTCCTGGTGCTCGACGACCTCCAATGGGCCGACCGCTCGTCCCTGTTGCTGCTGCGCCACCTGCTCGACTCACCGCCCGACGGCCCGGTCCTCGTCGTCCTCACCTTGCGCGACGGCGAGGTCGAGGGCATGGGACCGCTGCACACGCTGGGTTCGTTCGAGGACAGCGCCGAGGTCGAACGCATCGACGTCGATGGCCTGGACGAGGACGCCGTCGCCGAGATGGTGGCGTACACGGTCGGGCCGGTCGCCGACAACGGCGCGGCGGCCGCGGTGCAGTGGCTCACCGACGAAACCGCCGGCAACCCGCTGTTCGTGTACGAGATCCTGCGCGGGCTCGACCCCGGCGACCCCGCCGGCGCGCTCGTCCGGGCCCGCGACCGCCTGCCGGAGCGGGTGCACGACGTCGTCCGCTGGCGACTCGGCGCCCTGACGACGGCCACGAACGACACCCTGGCCGCCGCCTCGTTCGTCGGGGAGGAGTTCTCCCTCGACGTGCTGGCCACCACCCTCGAGCGACAGGTGATCGACCTGCGCGTCCAGCTCGACGAAGCGGTGCGCGCCGGGGTGGTGCGCGAGTCCGACAGTCACCACCTCGCGTTCACGCACGCGGTCGTGCGGCGGGCGCTGCAGGACGACATCGAGCCCGACCGCGCCGCCGACCTGCATCGGCGCATCGCCACCGCCCTGGCCGACGGCGCATCTGGCACACCGAGCGCAGCGGAGGTCGCCCACCACTACCTCCAGGCGGCTGATGCCGGCTCGGCCGAGCTCGCCGTCCGCTGGGGTCGGGCCGCTGCCGATCAGGCCCGCCGGGAGACCGCGTTCGAGGGAGCGGTCTCGTTCCTCGGCCGGGCGGTCGAGGTGCACGACCGCTTCGGGATCGACTCCGCCGAGGCCGACCCGGCCCGCACCCGCGACCTGGCGTGCCAGCTGCGCCTCGACCTGGCCGAGGCGCACGACCGGGCCGGGGAGTTCATCGCCCGCGACCGGCGCCACCTCGAGGCAGCCGAGCTCGCCCGGGAGCTCGGCCGCACCGACCACTTCACCCGCGCCGCCCTGGGGTACGGCGGGCGGCTTCCCGCCGCGCCCCCACCCAACCCGACCGCCCACCGGTTGCTGGACGAGGCACTGCGGCGCCTGTCCCCGACCGACAGCCGCGCCCGAGCGCTGACCCTGGCCCGCCTCGCCCACGTCCTCCACGCGGACGCCTCGCACCACGAGCGCAAGGTGATCGCGGATGAGGCCGAAGCCATGGCCCGTCGCCTCGACGCACCCGTCGTGCTGGCCTCCGTGCTCGGTTCGCGGGTCCTGGCCCTCGACGGGCCCGACGACGTCGACGAGCACCTCGACATCGGGGCCGAGGTCATCCGCATCGGCGAACAGACCGCCGACGCCGACCTCGTGCTCCAGGGCGCGCGGGCCCGCATCCATCCGCTGTTCGTCGTGGGCGCGCACGACGCAGCCCGCGACCTGGCCGACACCTTCGCCGATCTGGCCGCGACCGTCCGCCATCCGGACCACCTCCGCCTCGTCGCGATGTGGCGCACCATGTGGGCCGCGCTGGAGGGCCGCTTCGACGACGCCGAGTCCCAGGCCGACCAGCTCCGCGCGAGCCTCGACGTCGCCGGCCACTCGCAGGTCGGCACCATCCACTTCGTGCAGACCTTCGTCGTGCGCTGGCTGCGCGGCACCCTCGTCGCCGCCCGACCGACGGTCGAGGCGGGGCGGCACACCAACTCCGACCCGTTCACCTGGTGGGTGCTGCAGGCCTGGGTCGAGGCGGGCTGCGGCGACCTCGACGCAGCGCGCGCCGTGCTCGCCGAGAAGCCGACCAGCCAGATCTCGTCGGCCGATGCCGGCTACCTGTGGATGTTCGCGGTGGTCGGCGCCGCGATCACCGCCGCGTCGGTGGGGGACGAGCGCTGGGCGGAAGCGATCCACGACACGCTCGCCCCCTACAGCGGGCGGAACTGCGTGCTCGGGTACGCGGCCTACCTGGGCGCCGTCGACCACCACCTCGGGGCGCTCGACACGGTGCTCGGGCGCACCGACGATGCCGCCGGCCACCTCGAGGACGCGCTCGAGCGGCACCGCGTGATCGAGGCTCGCCCGTGGGAGGCGCTGTCCGCCGGGTGGCTGGCCAACGTGCTGGCGGGCCGGGACGGACCGGGCGACGCCGACCGGGCGATGACGCTGCACGCAGAGGCGACCGCACTGGCCGAGGAACTGGGCGTCAACGCATTGCCGCCGCCCCACCCGCAGCTCGTCACCGGTTGACGCCGCCCCACGCGCAGCCTGTCACCGGTTGACTCCGCCCTGTTGCCGTGCCGTCACCAGTTGAAGCGGTCCAGGTGCCCGCTGATCAGCGGGTAGACGTCGGTGGCGGCATCACGGCCGACGAGGGCGTCGAGGTGGGCGTAACCGGGCAGCACGACTCGCTCGTAGAGGGACGGCTCGTTCGCCGACTGCAGCCAGCGCAGCGTGCGCATGCTGCCGGGCGGACGGAAGATGTAGTTCTTCTCCCCCTGCACCAGCAGGATGGGCAACCGCAGGCGCTCCGGGTGGCGGGTGTAGACGTCGTCGCCGTCGACATCGACCGCCAGCCGGCGCTGCATGATCGTGCCCATGTGGCCGAGAGCGGCCAGGTTGCCCACCCCGAACATGTCGTCGAGGGCCTCGTGGGTGGCGCTGTCGAGCTGGCTGTGCGTGTGGGTGCACCCGTAGATGGCGTTGATCCACCGGCACAGGGCCTTGCCGCACCGCTCGGCCCGCGGCATGGGGACGCCGCGCAGCGCCAGGTCGAGGAGCGTGTTCGGCACGGTCAGCCCCGAGAAGGGCGCGACCTTGTCGAGCCCGACGCGGGCCATCACCCGGTCGACGCCGGCGGCGGCCTTCACCTTGTTGAGCGTGGACGTCGTGGGGTGCAGGGTGAACTGCATGCACACGGCCGAGCGGACGTCGGTGAGCCCCGCCGCCAGCGCCATCATCAGCGACACCGACCCGACGCAGTGGCCGACCGCCTGCACGCCGGTGGCTCCCGTGACCCGCCGCACCTCGGCGACCGCTGTCGGCCAGTCGTCGGTGGCGATGTCGTCGAGGGTGAACGCGGTGTGCGACGACGGCAGGTCGATGCTCGCCCGGTAGTCGAACAGCCAGACGTCGTACCCCGCCTCGACCAGGTGCTCGGCCAGGTTGGTCTCCACCGTGTCGAGCAGGAACGAGGTCGCCGACATGCCGAACCCCGCGGCGAGCAGCACAGGCCCGCGACGTCCGCCCTCGTAGCGCACGAGGCGCAGCCGGGCGTCGGGACCGGGCTGGTCGCCCTCGTGCCAACGTCCGTGGCCGTCGCACCAGCGAGGCTCCGGCGCAGGCAGTCGCAGCCGCCGCCTCCCGGCACCGCTCAGCGGGACGGGCCGGGCCGGTTCGGCCGGGAACCGGGCGATGTCGTCGAGGCTGCCATAGACGTGGTCGAGCGACGTGGCGAACCGCTTGGCGAAGCGCCCGGTCCACAGCAGGCGCTCCACGCGGCTGTCGACGTTGGTCACCCGGAGGGTGCTGAGCTGGCGGGCGAAGTCGCCGGGGGCGATGCGCATGATGCCGCCCGCCACCGGCTCGCCGGCAGCGTCGCGGAGCGTCACGTACAGGGTCGTCGTGTCGCTCCAGATGTCGAGGCCGAACCGATCGTGCAGCACCTTGTGACCGTCGAAGGTGAACTCCCGGCCGTCGTCGGCGACCAGGCGCATCTCGTACCGCATGAGCCACGTGTCGACCTGGGTGGGATCCTCCTGCGCCAGCCGGAACGAGCCGTCCACGACCCGCAGCCGGCGTGGCGAGAGCACCGGGGCGACGACCGTGCCGCTGAGCCGCCCGGGATGGGCGGCGTCGTCGATCATGGCCCGGAGGTCGTCGATGTCGATGGTGAGGACGAACTCGAGCCGAGAACCGTCGGCCTCGCCCCGGGCGGCGCCGCGCACCGGGTCGCCGTCGGGCACGGGACCGGCCCACCCCGCCATCCGCTCGGTGAAGCGCACACCGGGCCGGCCCGCGCCGGGCGGATCGACCACCGGGGGTGTCGGGCCGTCGCCGACGTCCCAGCCGCGTTCGGCCGCGAGGAGAGCGGCCGCGCGCTCGCTGAGCGCCGAGATCGTGAGCAGAGGGTTGACCGCCAGCGGCCGGGGAACGATGGACCCGTCGGCCACCAGCAGGCCGTCGTAGGTCTCGTCACCCTCGCCGCAGAACACCCGGCCCCGATGATCGACGACGCCGCGGGCGCCGTCGTCGGCCATGGCGCAGCCGCCCAGCGGGTGCACCGTGAGCAGCGACTCGCGCAGCATCGGCGACCACAACGGGTTCGCCACGTACTCACCGCCCACGGCGTGGCTGGCCGCTTCGAGCAGCCTCGCGTTGTGATCGAAGATCGGCAGGTCGCCGACGGCCGGCCAGTCGATCTGCAGGCCGCCTCGGTCGAACCTCAGCCGCCCGTCGCCCACGTCGTCGCTCATCGCCAGGTAGGTCAGCGAACGCTCCGCCGGCCCGCCGGTCGGGTCGAGCGCCGCCCCCGCGGAGGCGGTGACGCGCCGCAGCACCCGCCGGGTGAACGCGAGCGGGCCGCCCCCGTCGTCGAGGTCGGCCGCCACGACGAACGCGGCGGGCATCAGGGTGCGGAGCGCTCCCGGGATGGCGCCTTCTTCGATGCGCACCCCCTTGCCGGGCTCGGGGATGCCGGTCACGTCGATCATCCCCGTGATGCAGGGGCCGACGGCGTTGGCCGGCGTCACGGCTCGACGCCCCACCCCGATGCCACGCAAGGCGGGCGGCGGGCCGTCGACCCCGTGGGCGAAGGCGAGGACGTCGCCGTTACCGGTGAAGCGGTCGCCCAGCCGGGGGGAGACGGCCAGGCCACCGGCCCGTGAGCGGAGCAGGATCTCGGTCGACCCGAGGGTGCCCGCCGCCAGCACGACCACGTCGGCGAACACGAACGACGACGGCGCGTCGAAGCGCGTGCGGCCTCCGGCGGCGACGTCGAACTCGACGATCCAGCCGGCGCCCTCGGAGCCGCCGTGACCCGAGCC
>CAYUXB010000189.1:0-7974 GCA_964448525.1 uncultured Acidimicrobiaceae bacterium | reverse complement strand
GCCCGCCTCGCCAACGTGCGCGACTGCGTCACCACGGCGCTGGCGGACGGCGTGCCCGGTGACCTGGTCGAGACCGGCGTGTGGCGGGGCGGCACCGCCATCTACCTGCGCGCCATCCTCGCCGCCCTCAGCAACACCGATCGCACCGTCTGGGCGTGCGACTCCTTCGAGGGACTGCCCGAGCCCGACGCCGAGCGCTACCCCGTCGACGTCCCCCTCCGACTCCACGAGCACAGCCAGCTCGCCATCGGGCTCGACGCCGTCCGACAGAACTTCGCCCGGTACGGCCTCCTCGACGACCAGGTGCGCTTCGTGCCGGGCTGGTTCCGCGACACCCTGCCGAAGCTCGCGACAGAGGTCGGGCCCATCGCCGTGCTCCGCCTCGACGGCGACATGTACGAGTCCACCATCGACGCGCTCACAAACCTCGAGCCGCTCGTCGCCCCCGGCGGGTACGTCATCGTCGACGACTACAACGGCATCGACGCCTGCAAGCAGGCGGTGATCGACTATCGAGCCGCCGAGGACATCACCGCCGAGATCCACGACGTCGACTGGACCGCTGTGTGGTGGCGCAAGCCCCGGTGACCCACCGCCGCATCGCCTGCACGGACTGCGGGGCTGTGTGAATCCCGGCCCAGCCCGTGATCCTCACGAACGGTCGAGATCGTGCTCGACAGCTTCGCCTCGCTTGACTTGGTCCATTGCTTCGCTCAGCCGAGCTGCGTTCAGCGGCGAACGCAGCAGGTACGCCGTCTCCTCCATCGACTCCCAGTCCTCCTTGGACACCAGGACAGCATTCCCGTGCTTCGACACGATCTCGACCGGAACGTGGTCCTCGTTGAGCCGCTGGATGAGGAGGAACAGGGTCTTGCGCGCCTCGCTGGCGGTGATCGTGGCCATGTCCGTCCTTTCGGTTGGTGTTGGATGACTACCAGTTGCAGGTACGTTGCTGTCGCGCCAGCAGCCGACAGGAGCGGCACGCGGGCCCCGTAGGCGACGTCACCCCTTGCGGTTCAGCTGTTGCTCCTCGCGTTTAACCTGCTCGTAGCTCGGGTAGGCCACCTCCGTTGTGTCAAGACCGGGGAGGCCGGCATGTCCAAGCACCATCCCGTCAGTTGGTTCAAGGGTCGGGTCACGACCGGGCTGCGCGATCTGCCGAGCAACGCCGCGTGGGTCGTCGAACGGGTTCGCCAGCCCTCGTCGGACGCGGTGTCCACGACCGCCGACAAGGTGACCGACACGGGCAGCTCCGTGGGCGAGGCGCTGAGCAAGGCCGGCCGCAAGGTCACCTCCGCCGTGCCCTTCGTCGGCGGCGAGGACAACTCCGTCGAGGGGATGCTGAACGAAGCCCGCTCGGCCGCCGAAGCCGCGCGAGAAGCCGAGGAACGGGCGGTCCACCTCGCCGAGGAGGCCAGGCAGGCCTCCGAGGAGGCCAAGCACACCACCCGGGCCGCCTACGACCGGGCACAGCAGGTCGAACGGGCCGCCAAGGCGAAGGAGGCCGAGCGGATCGACCACGTGCGCACCGAGGTCGACACCGAAACCGCCGCCGTCGAACGCGAGGCCGAGGAACGCGTGCGCGAAGCACGCCAGAAGGCCGACGAGCGCCTCGCCGACGAGCGCCGCAAGGCCGGCAAGGAAGCCGAGGAGGCCATCACCACCGCCGCGGAGGAAGCCGGCGCCGAAGCCGACAAGGCCCAGCGCAAGGCGCAGGAGGTGAGCCAGCGGGCCGAGGAGGCCGTCGCCGAGGCGACCGCCGCCCTGACGCGCGCCCAGGAGATGGCCGATGCCGCGTCGAAGGCCGCGCTCGCCGCCGCCAACGTTGCCCGAGGCGAGGCCGACCGCCTCGCAGCCGAAGCCGGCGAGGTGGCCGCCACCGCCACCACCGTCGCGGACAGCTCGCGCACGTCGACCTCGTCCGGACGGTCGTCCCGAAGTCGGTCCGGCTCCTCTCGCAGCCGGTCGTCGAGGAAAGCATCCTCCCGCGGTGCGTCGTCCCGCGGTGGCTCGTCCCGTTCGTCATCGCGGGCCAGCCGGGCGCGTTCGACCAGGCCCGCCACCCGGCCGCGCGGGAACGGTTCGTCGCGCACGCCGTCCGGCGCCGCGCTGAACGGCCAGACCAAGTCCGAGCTGCAGCAGCGCGCTGCTGCGCTCGATATCGACGGCCGGTCCTCGATGACCAAGGCGCAACTCGTGCGCGCCATCAAGGCAGCACCGACGTCCCGCTGAGGACGTCCCGACCAGGGGAGGACCCATGCTGTTCCGTCGTAAGTCCAAGATCGACCGGGTGGTGGAGACCGCCGAGCGGATCCTGCCGTCGCCCCGGACGGTGGCCGCCGTGGTCGGCCTGGCAACGGGCGGCCTCGCTCTGCTCAGTGCCGCCAGTTCCAGCGTCTCGTCGCTGCGGCAGAAGCAGTCGTGATTCGCCGGCGGCGCCCCGGGCGGACGTCCCCGGCCGCCGCCGACGGCGAGCTGGTCATCCACGGGCGCATCCGCGCCCGGCTTCTCGGCCTCCCGCTCCTCGACCTCGACGCCCACATCGTCGTCGAGAACGCGCCGGCACGTCCCCCCCTCTCCCCGGCGACGTCCCGGCTGACGACGGCGCGGCCGGGAGCGCCGACTGCCGTTCGCCCGCCCGCCGGGCGTGCGTCCCTCCCCAACGGTGCGGGGGTGAACGGTGCGCGCCCCTCGGCGCTGGGACGCGCGGTGCGCCTGCTCGGCGAAGGCTCGACCGCGTTGGACGACGCCCGGCGCATCCGCCGGCAGGCCCTCGCACCACCCGACGCACCGCACCCCGACGCCGCCTCAACCTGACCGTCGGCCGCGGCCGGACCGGGACCTGGGTGGCAGAGCCCAGGCGTCGACCGGCCCGCGGGTCGACGCACCGGGTGGCGACGCTGTCTGTCAGCCGAACGGGGTGGGGAACACGTCGTCGGGCTCGCACGGCTCGGCCATGCTGCGCAGGGCGTCGACCTCGGCCTGGTCGGCGGTGAGCGCCCAACGCACCTTCACGCTCGTCCAGACGTAGACGTAGCCGCACCACGACTCCTCGCTCGGCGGCTTCCACTCGGCCGGGTCGCGGTCGCCCTTCGACCGGTTGCTCGACGCGGACACGGCGATCAGCGCGTCGCGGTGGTCCAGGTCGTTGGCGAAGGCGAGTCGGGTCGCCTCGTCCCACCGCGATGCCCCGGATCGCCAGGCCTCACCCAGCGCCACCACATGGTCGATGTCGAGGTCGCCCGGGTTGGTCGTCTCGACGCCGTCGTAGACGGAGATCCAATCGCCCTCCACGACCCCGCAACCGAAGGCGTCGACCTGCGCCAGGGACATCGACTCCTCGATCAGCACCTCGGCGCGGGTGTCGCAGCGGTCGCCGTCGGCGTCGATCCACCCGCTGCCGAACAACTCACGCTCGTAGATGTCCTCGTCCGCCTCGGGCGCGACGACTAGCAGATCGATGAGTTGTCCGAGGCCGGCGGTCCCCGCGTCGATCGTGGGGACGGGCCGCGGCAGCGAGGCCGGATCGACCATCACCGTGTCGGCCGTGGCTGGGTCGGGGGTCGAGGACTGGCCGGCGACGCTGGGATCGGTGCACCCGACACCGGTCACCAGCGCGGCAGCGAGCGCCAGAAGCGCGACCGCCCGCCGACCTGGGGACGTGCTGCCGATGTGACGGGGGTGGGAGCCGTGGCGGCCAGGAGGCGCTGCCCCGATGGCGTCCGGGCCCGATGCGGGCGTCGCCCGCGCGTGCCCGAGGCCGGGCGTGTCGATGTGCATGTCGTTGTCCCCAGGATCCGTCCGCCGGGACGATGCGGCGCCGTGCGCGCCGACCGATCGTGACCCCGGCCCTGACGGACCGTATCGACCGGCCGTGACGTCGCCGCGGATGGTGAACTGCTCACGCGCCGCCCGCGCGACGGCCATCACCGTCGGTTCACGCTACCGGGGCTGCGGTCGAGAACCGGTCGACCGAGGCGGCGAGCTCGGCCTCTCGGTCGCTGTGCGACCCGGCGCCGATCCACCTGGTCGTACAGTCTGTTCGTGGCGTTCGACCGAATCACTGCGGACCCTGCTCGGATGGGGGGACTTCCCACGATTCGCGACACGCGGGTCACCGTGGGCATGGTCCTCGGGCAGCTCGCGGCGGGGCGGCGGATCGACGAGGTCGTCCAGGATTACCCCTATATCGATCGGGCTGACGTCCTGGGGGCGCTCGAGTACGCCACCACGGCGTGATCGACTCACCCAGCCCGAACCGACTGGCCAAGCGGGACCTTCCGATCCGCTGATCGTCAGTACAAGGCCGGCCGCAGGGCTCGAATCGGTCGAGACATGGCCGGACGACCCGAGGGCGATCACCATGAGAGCACGAGCGACCGAAGGGTGGCCCGTACTCGTCGCCGCCACCGTCGTGGCCAGCGACGACAGGGTGTTGGCCGTCATGCGAACGCGTCCGACAGGCGCCAGATCTTGCTGTCCGCGGTGAAGACGAGGTCGTCGCCGAGCACGGTGGCAGAGATCTGGTCGTTGGTCTGGGGCCAGTTGTCGAGGTCGTCTGCCGGCCCGAGCTCGTCGGTGAGCTCGGACAGGTCGATGAGGCTGGTGGTGGCACCGGTGTCGGGATCGATCTCGGAGATGTGGGGACCGTCAAGAGCCAGCAGCGTGCCGTCAGTCCCCGGGAAGATGCGCCGGACCGGGTTGTCGGTGGTGAGCTCGAGCGGAACGAGCGTGTCGCCGTCGATGATGAAGACCCGCCCGTCATGCGCGGCGTCGTCGGGCGCGTTGGTGGCGAACACGATCCGCCCGTCGGGCAGCGCGACCACGGTGAGCCGGGCCGTAGGTGTGTCGAGGTGCAGCGGCGCGGGTGCACCCCCCGCCGGGGTGAGAAGGTTGCTGACGGTTCCGTCGGGTGCCCGAGTCACGAGCCAGGGCTCGTGCGTGTCAGCCAACACCATGATCCCGTCCGGCAGGTAGGCGCCGGTGTAGGGGGTGATGGGGAACGACTCCTCGCGGCCGATCAGGCGTCGGGAAACCGCCCAGTCCTCGGGCGTCGCCAACAACTTGCTGCTGCCACCGGCCACGCGGAGGGCGGTGCCATCGGAGTGCGAGGCGAGCGCACCTGGCGGGCCGACGTGGCTGGCCTTGATGTCGAAGCGCAGTCGGGGGTCGTAGCGGATGATGCTGCCGTCGCAGTCGGAGGCGTCGAGGCGGGCGTTGAAGCAGGCCTCGGTTGCGGTCACCACGAGGAGGTTGCCGCTGGGGTCTGCAAGTACCTGGCTCGCGGTGTGGTCGGTCTCGTCGAGGCGGAGTTCGCCGAGGCTTGCTACCAACGGGGAGTACATCTCTGGTCCGTTGCCCCCGATGAGCTCGGCGCCCGCCAGGCGAGGTTCCGGCGGTGGTCGGTCGTCGCGTAAGGCGATCGCTGCGCCGCCGCCCGCCAGCAGCACGACAGCCCCGACTGTGCCCAGTGCGGCTCGATTGAACTTCATCGTGTCAATCGTCCTCACCTCTGAGCAGATCCCCCGTATCGGTCGCGCCGTCGCGCAGATCCTCGTAGTCGATTCTGATCTGGGGGCTGGTACTGCCTGCGCCGGTAGCGCCCGGGCTGTTCGCCCAGTCGAGCACGATGGTCTGGCTCCACGTGTTCATGTCGTCGAAGGCAGGGAGCTGGCTCCGGGGCTGTCCGCCGGGATCCAGGAACACCATCTCGATGCGGGTGTCGGTGATGGTGTGGCCCTCGATGGCGTAACGGTCGACGTCCTGCTGTGCGGCGGCGTTGGCGTCGACGCCGTTGGTCGTCCCGATGTTGTAGTGGTGGGTTGCGGTGGTCACGGCAAGCGCGTCGTCGAGGTCGTGGATGACGTTCTGGGCGTCCGCCTGAGCGGTGTCGTAAGCGGACTCGTCGAAGATCACGTTGCCGATGCCCGGCCCGACGAAGGCGTCGGCGAGGTCGTTGACCTTGCCGCCACCGGGGATGAGCCCGGCGAAGAAGTTGGCCTGATCGGCGTGGTCGCCGCTGGCGCTGTCCTCGTCTGCTCCGTTGGCGAGAAGAGCGTTGGCGTGAGACTCCGAGATGGCGCCGAGAGTGCGGCCGGTCTCTTCCAGGTACGCCTCCCGCCCCTCGGCGGGCGGGCTGGCGCCGGGATGGTCGAGAGCGTCGAGCCGATCGCTGAAGTACTCGCGGGTACCGGTGACGATGATCGATGCGCCGTCCTCATCACGCATGACCTCGCGAAGAAACACCCCGCTGTTCTCCAACGCCACCGTGCCGACCCGGTCGCTGGGGTCGAAGCGCTCGTTGATGCGAACGTGCAGGTCGTCCATGTGCGCGACGGTCCCGGTGGCGAGGCCGGGTTCCATGCCCGACAGGTGGATCGCGCCCTCATCGGCAACGGTGTCCACGACGGTGTCGAACAGCTCGGCGTCCCCCTCCGGTAGGCCTGCGGCCCACACCTCGGACGC
Source organism: uncultured Acidimicrobiaceae bacterium (assembly GCA_964448525.1). Taxonomy (GTDB): domain Bacteria; phylum Actinomycetota; class Acidimicrobiia; order Acidimicrobiales; family VFJN01; genus ZC4RG19. The sequence goes on along the minus strand of CAYUXB010000189.1, from coordinate 1,509 downwards.
CGCCGCGCCGAGGGCCTCGATGTCGGCTCGGCTGGCGTCCGAGGTCTCGTCGATCTCGTAGCGGAGCAGGGCTTCGGCATTGGTCATCTCGTCGCCGCCGATTTGGGTCAGCCACGTCTCGGCGGCATCGGGGTTGTTGCCCAGGCCGCGCAGGACGTTGCCCTCGGTGGTCAATGCCGACGGCCCCCACACGAGCGCGCCATTGGCGCCCGCGCGCTGCGCCGGACCGTCATTGGAACGGATGAGGTCGGAGACGTTGGCCGCCTCCGCGAGGGTGAGGAGCGCGTAGGTGGGCAGCGTCGCTTGCGACGCCAGCAGGCTCACGTCGAACATGTCGGCCGGGTCGCCGGACGTGCCCATCTCGACGAACTCGTCGAGCCACTCGCGGTCGAGCCGCATGCTGTCGGGGAGCGTGGCGTTGCTCTCGTCGATCCGCTCGTGCAGCGGGACGTCTCGCTGGGTGTCGGCCGCGGTGGTGAGCACCGTGCTGAGCGGCGCGAGCTGACCGAGGCCCCAACCCGCATCCACCGCGGTGCCGTCGGCATCCTCGTAATCCCACGCATCCTCGATGGTGTCGACCAGCGAAAAGAGGCCGTCGGGCCCGAGCACGGTGGCGAGGGTGACGGCGTAGGCAGGGTCGTACTGGCCGCGGCGCACCCTGTCGATGATCGCTTCGACGTCGTCGACCGACGGATCGCCGTCGAGGAGGTCCTGCAGGGCGAGGGCGTCGGCGCGAGCGGCGTTGATGGCGTCGTCGCGATCGGCGAGGCCGATCTGCCCTGTGGCGGCAAGGCGATGATCGGGCACGGCGACCACGCCGGCACGTACGGCGTCCCGATTGCCTCCCCAGTTGGGAACGAGCAGCTTCGCGAAGCCGGCGCCGACGTCGCTGACGAAGTCGTCGAGGTGGGCCCAGTCGCCGACGAGGTCGGTGAGCCGGTCGGCGACGTCGCCCATCGAGGGGAGCAGCCCGTGCGGGTCGGACGCCGTCGTCAGCGAGTCCACCGAGGTGCTGAGCGTGGACGCCTTCGTCGACAGGTCCAGGTCCATGAGCTGCCCCCAGCTCGCGTAGTCGAGCAGCTTGCCCGGATCGGCGGAGGAGACGTCGAACAGGCAGCGGAGACCGTCGCGCCCGAAGAGGGTGTCGAAGAAGCTCATCGTCGCCTCCCCGCCGCTCAGGCGTCCACAGCGCTGTTCCGCGCCAGCTGGAGCGCGTTGGCGTCGAGCGCAGCGTCGGCGATGCCGCCGGCCCGCAGCAGGAGCAGTTCCTGTAGGCCCGCGACCTTCGAGATGACGTCGTGGTAGGCGAGATCGAACTGCGCCCGGTAACCGCCCTGCCAGTCGGCGAGGGTCAGCGCCATCTGCCCACGACCCTCGCCCTGGGCCGCGAGCGCGCTCGCCGCGACGTTCAACGCTGCCACCGCTTCGCCCGCTCTGAACCACGGGAAGGTCACCTCGTCAGCGCCCAGCGCTGCCGCCACCCGTTCCGGCATCTCTACGGCCATGGCG
>CAYUXB010000188.1:0-7980 GCA_964448525.1 uncultured Acidimicrobiaceae bacterium | reverse complement strand
CGGTCGCCTGGGGTGTGTCGCTGGCCTCGGTCGTGATGACGTCCGGTGCAGCGTCGGTGGCCGTCGGTGCGGCGTCCGCTCCGGTCGTGGCGGCCGTCGCCTCGTCCGCCGAGGAGGCCTCGGCACCGGTGGTCGAGGGGACCTCGGCCTTCTCGCCCTCGCGTCCGGCAGCCGGCGTGTCGCCGCCCTTGCGTGCACCCCGGGCCTGGCCACCGCCCTTGCGGTCGCCACCGCTCTTGCCGTCGCCGCTCTCTCCGCCCTTGCGGTTGCCACCGCCCTTGCGATCGCCACGGGCCTGACCGCCACCGCCCTTGCCGGCGCCGGCACCGCCCTTGCGGCCGCCGGAGCGCCGCCGGGCCTGGTCGCGCGCGGCCCGCTCGGCGGCGGGATCGGGTTCGATGTCGAAGATGTGGGCGATCTCGGGCAGGCGCGAGGCCAGCCTGGCGATCGTCGTGCGCAGATCCGGTGACAGCTTGGTCGGGAGGGACTGCGGGATCACACGCCGCCGCACCGGCGAGTACGCCAGCGCGTCGAGCACGGTGGCCCAGCGGTCGGGGCCGGTCTCGTCGGTGAGCGAGGCAGCGGTGGCCTCCGCCAGCTGGGTGGCGACGTCGCCGGGGATCGGCGCGCCGGCCTTCGGGGGGCGCGAGCTCAGGCGCAGCGCCCGCACGACGCGGCCGGCCTGCACGGTCTCGGCGAGCTCGGCCAGCCAGGCGGCGTGCTCCTTCTCGACCCGGTTGGCGAGGGCCTCGCGCAGCTGGGACGCCAGAACCCTGGCCTCATCGTCGCGGCCGGCGTCACCGGCGGCGTTGACGACCGAGCGCAGGTCGCGCAAGTCGAGCTCGTCGACGACGGCGGCTGCGGCCTCGGCCCGGTCGCGCCAGACGGCGGCCTGCGCCCGGGGACGCAGCTCCTCGGCCACGCGCAGGAGCGCCTCGGGCTTGACCTCGGGCTTGCCCTCGGCCTTGAGCTGCTCGTTCTGCTTGTCGATCGCCTGGCGCACCGACGGGATGCCACCGGAGAGCAGCTGCTCGGCGATGGGCCGCTGCTCGGCCGGGATCGCCTCGAGCAGGGCGGTGCGATGTGCCTTGCCCGGGCGCAGGCGCTTTGGCTTCGGCTTCTCGTCGATCGGCGGCGGGGCCGGACGGGACGGTCGGTCGTGGCGGGAGTCCTGGCGATCGCGGTCGCGACCACCGCCGCCGGCACGCCGATCGCGGCGGCCGGGGCCCGAGTCGCGGCCGTCACGGCCGCCACGGCGATCGCCGTCGCGGCCGCGATCGTTGCGGCGGCCGCGCTCGCCCGAGCGCTTGGGGGCGAGTGTGGAGGTCACCAGAGGCTGGTCGGAGCTCGCGGGTTTGATCTCGAGGCGTTCGGGCTCGGAGCGGGGCGCGCGGGGCGGAAGCACCGCCACGACGCTCAGACCGTCGAGGAAGCCCTCGACCTCGGCGCGCAGCACGTGGCCGACGGCGGCTCCACTGGGGAGGATCGCACCCTCGAGGGTGCCCTTTGGTTCACGGGCACCCGCGGCTCGCCAGGTCCAGGACCCGTCTTCGCGAGAGCTGGTGAGCTCGATGTCGATCCGGCGGGACATAGATGAGCAACGCTAGCGCGCCCGCCGCTCGGGACTCCTACCCGAACCCCTGCTGGCCGGTGTGGCTCGTGTCACGTCCGGTGCGGCAGCGGGGCGTGCCGGGGCCAGGAGCCGCTCGGCGGCGGAACGAGCGGGCGGGTCAGCGACGGGACCAGGCGTCTGGCTCGTCGAGGAAGCGCTCGGCGGTGGGAGGCAGCGTACCGGCCACGATGTCGGCGACGGTGACCTCCTCGAGGATCGAGCGCAGCGCCCCGCGCGTCGCGACCCAGACCCGCTGGAGGCTGGCGGCCGCCCCGACGTAAGTGACGGTCTCGGGCGGTGTGCCGTGGACGTCGGCGAGCGGGCCCTCGACCGCCCGGATGATGTCGGCGACCGAGACGGCGTCGGCGGGCTTGGCCAGCCAGTAGCCGCCCTCGGCGCCGCGCTGGCTGGCGACGAGCCCGGCGCGGCGCAGGTCGGCGAGGATGTTCTCGAGGAACTTGGGTGGGATCGACTGCCGTTCGGCGAGCTGGTCGCCCTTGGTCGGCCCGTCGGAGGCGGCGGCCAACTCGACCGCCGCTCGGACCGCGTAGTCGACCTTGGCCGTGATGCGCACGATGCCTTCCTAGTCCCTCGACCGCTCCCGGGGGGCGACCGAGTGGGCCATCGGGCCCGCATCGACAAGAATCTGACGGTCCGTTAGATTTGCAACTCGTTCTAGTTCGGGGGTCGGACGGCGAGGCCGCAGGCCCGCCCGACAGTCCGTCACGTGGAGGGGTCCAGTGAGAAGACGACGGCAAGCCATCGCCTCCCTAGCGGTCGTCGCCCTGATGGCCGGGTCCTGCACCCGTGCCGAGGGCGAGACCGAGGTCGGCGCGGCAGCGGTGAGCGCCGGCGACCAGACCCAGAACCCGACGGGCGACGGCGGGTCGGGCGGCAGCCGCCTCGACCAGGGTTCGTTCGGCGATCTCGAGAACCTCTGCGCCGACGGCGAGCCGGGCACGGTCACCGAGACCGGTCTGACGGCGGACGAGATCCACCTGGGCACGGTGACCGACCGCGGGTCGGCCGAACGGCCGGGCCTCACCCAGGAGATGTACGACAGCGCGGTTGCCTTCGCGGCCTGGTGCAACGAGCACGGGGGCATCGGCGGGCGCCAGATCGTGATCGACGACCTCGACGCCAAGCTGTTCGAGTACGGCCAGCGGGTGGGCGAGGCCTGCCAGCGCGACTTCGCCCTCGTCGGCGGCGGTGGCGTGTTCGACGCGCAGGACAACGGCGCTCGCGTGGCCTGCGGTCTTCCCAACATCCCCGGGTACGCGGTCACGCCCCAGGCCCGGGTGGCCGAGTTGCAGGTGCAGCCCGTTCCCAACCCCGTCTACTCGTTCGCATCGGCCGGGTACCGCTGGCTCCAGGGGGAGTTCCCGGAGGCGAACAAGCTCGGCATCCTGTGGGTGAACCTGGATGGCCCGGCCACGATCCACGACCAGATCGTGGAGATGGCCGAGTCGATGGGCTACGAGATCGCGTTCGACGAGCAGTACCGCCCGCTCGGGGAGACCGGCTGGCGGGGTTTCGTCCAGAAGATGCGCGACGACGGCGTCACGATCTTCGAGATGATCGGCGAGCCGGAGAACATGGTCGCCCTGCAGCAGGCCATGCAGACCGAGGGCTGGTACCCCGAGGTGATCCACCTGCAGCCGAACTTCTACGACGAGAAGTACCAGGTGGAGGGCGCGGGCAGCGTGAGCGAGGTCACGTACATGCGCTCGCCGTTCCCGACGTTCGAGATGACTGACGAAGCGCCGGCCATGGCCGACTACCTCGAGCTCATGGAGCGCTACAACCCCGACGGCAAGACGGCCATGCTGGGCATGCAGGGTCTGTCGGCCTTCCTGCTCTTCGCGGTGGCCGCGAACGGATGCGGCGCCGAGCTGAGCCGGGCCTGCCTGCTGGAGCAGGCTGCCGCCCAGCAGGGCTGGACCGCCGGTGGGCTGCACTCGCCCCAGACGCCCGGGAATCTCGTCGCAACCCAGTGCAGCCTCGCCATCCAGGTGACCGACGCAGGGTTCGTCTACGACGAGGAGCTCACCCAGCCCAACGAGGGCATCTACAACTGCGACCCGGGCAACGTCGTCGAGCTCGCGGGCGACTACGGGGTCCCCCTGCCCGCGGCCTGACCGCGAGCGGCACGATGGACCAGTTCCTGCAGGCGACGATCACCGGCCTCGCGGCCGCCGCCATCCTGGGCGTCGCCGCGAGCGGGCTCGTCCTCACCTACACCACCACGGGCATCTTCAACTTCGCCCACGGGGCCGTCGGCATGCTCGGCGCCTTCGCCTACTGGCAGCTCCGGTTCGGCTGGGGATGGCCGGCTCCGGTCGCGCTCGTCGTCGTCCTGCTCGTCCTGGCCCCGTTGCTCGGGGTGGTGATCGAACGGGTGGTGATGCGGGGGCTCTACGACGCCCCCGAGACCAGTCGGGTCGTGGTGAGCATCGGCCTGCTGGCCGCGCTGCTCGGCCTCGGGCTGTGGGTGTGGCCGCCCGACGTCGCCCGGCCGTCCACCCGGTTCTGGGGCAACGAGAGCGTGTCGGTGCTGGGGGTGAACCTGACCTGGCACGACGTGGCCGCACTCGCCGTCGCCGTCGGGTTGGCCGTCGGCCTGCGGGTGCTGCTCTTTCGGTCGCGTCCGGGCCTGGCGATGCGGGCTGCGGTCGACGACCGCTCCCTCTCGATGCTCAACGGCGCCCGGCCCCACCGCTCGGCCATGCTCGCCTGGGCGATCGGCTGCACCTCCGCCGCGGTGGCCGGCATCCTCGTGGCGCCCTCGGTCGGGCTGTCGCACGTGAACCTGACGCTCATGATCGTCAACGCCTACGCGGCGGCGATGATCGGCCGGTTGCGCAGCCTGCCGATGACCTTCGTGGGTGCGCTGCTCGTCGGGCTCCTCGACGCCTACGCGCTGGCCTACCTGCCGACCGACGGCATCCTGCTCGCCCAGTTCCGGTTCGCGATCCCCGTGATCATGCTGTTCGTGGTGTTGCTGGTGCTGCCGCAGGAGCGACTGCGCGGCCACACCAGCCGCGCGACCCGCGAGATCATCCCCCGCCCGCCGTGGCTGGGCTCGGTGGCCACGGCCGCCGTGTTTGTCGCCGCAGGACTCGTCGCGGCCCAGATCACCTCCGGCCCCGACGCGGTGTCGGTGCAGAAGATCGTGGCGGTGGCCATCATCGGCCTGTCTCTCGTCCCGCTCGTCGGGTTCGCCGGCCAGCTCTCGCTGTGCCAGATGAGCTTCGCCGGGATCGGGGCGGTCCTCATGGCCCACCACGGCCACGGAGGCGACCCCAAGGGCCTGCTCGTGGCGACGGTGGTGACCGGGCTGATCGGTGCGCTGGTCGCGCTGCCCACCGTGCGGATGGCGGGCATCTACCTGGCGCTCGGCACCGCGGCGTTCGCCATGCTGCTCGACCAGTGGATCTTCGGGTTGCGCGACTTCGCGATCGGGCCGCTCGACATCAGCATCTTCGGTACCGGATCGGTGCCGGTCGACCGGCTCGACGTGCCCGGTGTCGCCACCGATCAGGACATGCTCGTGTTCCTGAGCGTGGTGTTCGCGTTGCTGTACCTGCTGGTCGTGGGCATCCGGCGCAGCACCTTCGGCCAGCGGCTGCTGGCCCTGAAGGACAGCCCGGCGGCATCTGTCACGCTCGGCATCAACACCACCCTCGTGAAGCTCGCGGTGTTCACGCTCTCCGCGGCCATGGCCGGCTTCGGCGGGGCGCTCTACGGCGGCACCCTCGGCGCGGTCGGCCCGCAGAACTTCGCGTTCGTCCAGAGCCTGCCGCTGCTGCTGCTCGGGGTCGTCGGTGGCATCGGCACGGCGGCCGGGGCTCTCGTCGCCGGCGTGCTCATCGGCGGGCTGCCCCTCTTGATCGACGTCGCTCCCTGGTTCGAGAACATCAACCGCGTGCTGCCGGGCACGATGGGCATCGCGCTCGGACGCAACCCCAACGGCATCGCCCACACGCTGCGCGAGGCGCTCGGGCCGCTGCGCCGCCAGCCGGTGCTGCTGGTCGGGACCCTCGTCGGCGTCGCGGCGGTGGTCGCCCTGCGGCTCGGTGACGTGCTCAGCGGCGGTCTCCTCGCCCTGGCGCTCGTCGGCGAGCTCGCCGCCGGGGCGCTGGCCGCCCAGATGATCGAGGCTCGTCGGGCCGGCCGCGCGGCGGCCGCGACGGCCGGCGGAACCGCCGACGTCGCCGGCGCGGCCGCGCCCGCGCCCGGCAGCGAGGACGCGCCGATGGCGCTGGAGTGGGCAGGGATCGAGCGACCGTTCACCGACGACGAGGTCGCAGGGCTCGACCGGGTGCTGGGGCTGGAGCGATCGGCCGGTCCGGCACTCGCGACGATCGGCGTCACGACCTCAGCCGCCACGATGGCGACCTCGGCCGGGACGACGGCGGAGGTGGGCCGATGACGGTGCGGCGGTCCGGGCCCAGCCCGGTGCTCGAGGTGCGCAACGTGACGGTGCGCTTCGGTGGCCATCTGGCGCTCGACGATGTCAGCCTCAGCGCTCTCCCGGGGGAGGTGACGGGCCTGATCGGGCCGAACGGCGCGGGCAAGACGACGCTGTTCAACGTGGTGACGGGCCTGCTCGCACCGCAGCGCGGCAGCATCCGTCTCGACGGCGAGGACGTCACCGGGCTGGCCCCCTACCGCCGCGCGCGCCGGGGCCTCGCCCGCACGTTCCAGAGGCTCGAGCTCTTCGGCCTGCTCACCGTCGGTGAGAACGTCGAGCTGGCGGCGTCGGTGCGGCGCCGCCGTCCCGGGCGCACCGCGGCCGAGGCGCTCGAGCTCGTGGGCCTGTCCGCCGTGGCCGACGTGCGGGCCGACGAGCTGCCCACCGGCCAGGCCCGCCTCGTCGAGCTGGCCCGGGCGCTGGCCACCGGCCCACAGGTGCTGCTCCTCGACGAACCGGCGTCGGGTCAGGACGACGCGGAGACCGAGGCGTTCCGCGAGGTGCTCCTGGCCGTCGCCTCCGAGGGCCTCGCCGTGGTGCTCGTGGAGCACGACGTCCAGCTCGTGATGCGCACGTGTGCCCGGATCCACGTCCTCGACTTCGGCTCCGTGCTGGCCAGCGGGACACCGGACGCGATCCAGGCCGACGGCGCGGTGCTCGACGCCTACCTCGGTGCTGCGCCGGAGGTGACCGCGTGACCGCCGTCCGCCCGCACGAGCGCGCGGGGGCGCGCGCCGGCGATGCCGCCGGGCCGGCCCCGGTCGTCGAGTTGCGCGGTGTCCGCGCCGCCTACGGCACCATCGAGGTGCTCCACGGCGTCGATCTGGCTCTGCGACCGGGAGAGGTCCTCGCCGTCCTCGGTCCCAACGGGGCCGGCAAGACCACGACGCTCGAGGTGCTCGCCGGCCTGCACCCCCTCACCGGCGGAGATGTGTTCGTCGCCGGTCGGCGCGTCAACGGCGCCGACCCGTCGGACCTGGCCCGCACCGGCCTGTGCCTCGTCCCGGAGGGCCGGGGCATCTTCCCCAACCTGACCGTGCGCGAGAACCTGCGGATGGCGAGCCACGGCCGGCGCGCCGCGCGGGAGATCGAGGCGGTCGCCTTCGACCGCTTCCCGCGCCTCGGCGACCGGCGTCGGCAGGTCGCGGGCACGATGTCCGGCGGCGAGCAGCAGATGCTCGCCCTTGCCCGGGGATTGGCCACCGATCCCGCGGTGCTGGTGCTCGCCGAGCTGTCGATGGGCCACGCCCCGCTGGTCGTCGAGGAGCTCTACGAGCAGGTCGCCTCGCTCGCCCGCACGGGCGTCTCGGTGCTGGTCGTCGAGCAGTTCGCCCGGGTGGTCCTGGGCGTCGCCGACCGCGCCGCCATCATGCTCCACGGGTGCGTCACCGAGGTGGGCTCCCCGCACGAGATCGAATCCAAGCTGTCCTCGGCATACCTGGGTGGTTGACCAGCCATGAACGACAACACGCAACGCATCGAGCAGTTCAAGGCCGAGGTGGCCGACATGAAGCTGCGCGACCCTGCGACCGGCCTCGACCGGCTGCTGGTCAAGCTGGGCGTGATCGGTCTCGTGGCCGGTCCCGGCTTCGGCGTGGCCGCCTGGTTCATCGCGCACGGCACCCGCAACCCGCTGCAGCAGCGCGACGCGATCGTCGTGGCGCTGCTCGGGCTGACCGTCGCCGTGGTGGGCGGGGCCCTTTTCGTGAAGGGTGCGATCGCCGGCTTCCTGCGCTTCTGGATGGCCCGCCTCTGCTACGAGCAGCAGGCCCAGGCGGACCGCATCGCCGCCGCTGTCCGCACGCCGTCCGGCAACGGCCGCCAGCAGCCGGAGCGCGTGCACTAGGACGCTGTTGAAGAATCCGCTCGTTGGTCCTCGCGTTTTCGGGCTGGG
>CAYUXB010000187.1:0-7980 GCA_964448525.1 uncultured Acidimicrobiaceae bacterium | reverse complement strand
AGAACCGGTCGGGGAAGCGCTCCTTGAACGGCAGCAGGCCGGTGGAGTCGGGCATCGCCGCGGTGATGGCGACGACCTCGGGCCGGTGCTCGGCTTCCTTGATGACCGCTTCGGTGAACGCCGCGGTGTAGGTGCCCGGCTTGGCGCCGCCGATGTCGTGGAGACGCTTGATCGGGTCGTTCTCGGCCGGCCCGTAGCCGCGGCCCTTCTGGGTGAGCACGTGGACGACGATGGGGCCGTCGAACTCGCTCGCGTCGCGGAGCGCGCTTTCGAGACCGTCGATGTCGTGGCCGTCGAACGGGCCGGTGTAGCGCACGCCCAGCATCTCGAAGAAGGCGGGTGGCTCGAAGATCTCGCGCACCGCGGCGAGGGCACCGTCGACGCCGCGCTCGAGGTGCTCGCCCACGACGGGCACCTCGTGCAGCAGCCGGTCGATGCGGGCCCGGTTGCGCACGTAGCTCGGGTTCAGACGCAGGCGGCCCAGGCTCTCGCCCAGCTTGGAGACGGTGGGCGCGTAGCTGCGGCCGTTGTCGTTGAGGATGATGACGGCCCGGCTGTCGGAGTGGCCCAGGTTGTTGAGGCCCTCGAACGCCATGCCGCCGGTGAGCGAGCCGTCACCGATCACGGCGACGACGCGCCGGTCGTCCGTGTGGCGCAGCTTGAACGCCTCGGCCAGCCCGTGGGCGTAGCAGAGGATCGTCGAGGCGTGGCTGTTCTCGATCCAGTCGTGGTCGGACTCGGCCCGGGACGGGTAGCCGGACAGGCCGCCTGCCTTGCGCAGCTCGGTGAAGGCGTCGCGGCGGCCCGTGAGCATCTTGTGGACGTACGCCTGGTGGCCCGTGTCCCACAGCAGGACGTCACGGGGCGAGTCGAACACCCGGTGCATGGCGATGGTCAGTTCCACCACCCCGAGGTTGGAACCGAGGTGGCCGCTGCCGGCGGTCTCGACCGCCCCGACGATGTGATCGCGGATCTCGCCGGCCAGCTGGTCGAGCTGGTCGTAGGTCAGACCACGGAGGTCTGCCGGGTTGTCGATCGACTCGAGGAGCATGCAGGCGGCTCCGGTGCAGGCGGGTGGGAGGATGCGCGAAGGCGTCCGAGCAGGACCCAACGCTATCGCTCCCGGCGCGGGGCCGCCCATGGATCGCGACGATGGTAAGAGACGAGGGTGAACCTTCCTCGTGTCCTGCCGCTCCCCGAGACGCTCGAGCACCAGCGTGCGTCCTGTGCGCGACTGGGTTCGGCGCTCTACGCCGACCTGCTCGTCGGCATCGCCGAAGACGTCGCCGAGGGCGGTGTGTGCGCGGCGGTTCTCGGTCCGCACGGTGGCGATCCGTTCGCGACGGCGCTGCCGTTGCGCTTCCTCGGGGCGGTTCACCGCCTCGCGCTCGAGGGGAAGGCACCCGCTCTGGCGCGCCACTACCCCTCGACCGGCGGCACGCCGGGGTCTGATCTCGTCGTCGACTTCGTGGCCTCGGTGGCCGAGCGGCGGGCCGAGGTCGAGGCTCGGCTCGGCGACACCGTCCAGACGAACGAGGTGGGGCGCTCCGCGGTGTTGGCCCCGGGCTACGCGCTGGTCGCCCGCCGCTCCGGGCTGCCGCTGCGGGTGTTGGAGCTGGGCGCCAGCGGCGGGCTGAACCTGCGCTGGGACCACTACTGGTACGACACCGGCGAGACGACCTTCGGCGACCCGGCGAGCGAGGTGCGCTTCGTCGGTGCCTGGCAGGCGAGGGCCGGCGGCCTGCCGGATCTCCGGGGTGCCGCCGGCCCCGAAGGCGAGGCCGCCGTCCGCGAGACCGCCGTCCGCGAGACCGCCGTCGGCGGCGACGCCGTCGCCGAGACCGGGATCCGGGTGGTCGAGCGTGCCGGCTGCGATCGGCATCCGCTCGACGTCACCACCGAGGAGGGACGGCTGACGTTGCGCTCCTACCTGTGGCCGGACCAGGTGCAACGGCGCGAGCGGCTCGAGGCGGCCTTCGCGGTGGCGGCCCGTGTGCCGGCCCCGGTGGAGGAGGAGGACATGGGTGCCTGGGTCGACCAGCGCCTGGCGGAGCCGGTGGACGGTGTGGTGACCGTCCTCGTCCACACGATCATGTGGCAGTACGTCGCTCGGGAGTCACGCCAGCGGATGCGCACCGCTCTGCACCGGGCCGGCGAGCGGGCGACGCCCGACGCCCCGGTCGCGTGGCTCCGGTTCGAGCCGGCGGGCCCGGTCGGCGACCTCCGGCTGACCTGGTGGCCCGGCGGCGGTGAGACCGTGCTCGCCACCGCCGAATACCACGGCCCGCCCGTCTACTGGGGCACCGCCACGCCGCCCGCGGCCTGACTGTCCGGCGAGGTCCCAACACGCGGCGAAAATCGCGGACGGGGGTCAGCGCGAGGAGCTCTGTGTCCCGTCGTGGTTGCTGCGCAACCACCTCGGAGCACAGAGTCCGCCCTTGGCACCCATGGCCTGTGGCGGGGTGTCCGGAGGCCCCGGTGTCGGGTCGTCGTCAGGCGGCGGGGCGCGACTCGACCACGACGGGGCCCCGGCGGGCTTCCCACGCAGCGGTGGCCGCACGGGCGATCAGGTACCCGGCGCCCAGGCAGATCAGGCCGCCGACGCCGTCGATCCAGTAGTGGTTGCCCGTCACGATGATGCAGAACAGGGTCAGGATCGGGTAGGAGATCGCGAGCACGCGCAGCCAGCGGCGACGCATCAGCGGGGCCAGCACGAGGGCCACCCACGTCGACCAGCCGATGTGCAGGCTGGGCATGGCGGCGTACTGGTTGGAGACGGCGGCCATCTCGTCGCTGCCGAAGGATGCCCAGCCGCCGTACACGGCGATCGTGTCGACGAAGCCGAACTCGTCGCACGGCGGGTCACCGGCCGTGTCGACCCCCGCCTCGGCCAGCGCGTCGGGTGACGAGTCGGCGTAGACCTGGCAGCCGCCGTAGATCCCCGGGTCATCCATGAGGCGCGGCGGCATCAGCGAGAACGTGGCGAACCCGATCAGCGCCAACAGCGTGGTGAACGCCAGCGTGTTGCGCCACACCCGGTACTTCTCGGGCGCCTGGCGGTACAGCCACACCAGCGCGAACGCCGCCACGACGAAGTGCAGGATCCCGTAGTAGACGTTCCAGAGGCGGATCAGACCGTCGAGCGGCAAGTCGAGGTACCACTGCTGGAGGCGGTCCTCGAAGTAGAGGCCGATGTTGCGCTGCAGCTGGATGATCGCCTCGCCGTGGTGGAACGCCGGGCGCGGATCGACGCTGTCGCCGGCCCCCGAGCCGAACTGGTTGCGCACCGCGGAGTAGGCCACGTAGACGAGCACGATGTAGACGACCTCGCGCCACCAGCGCAGGCGCGGACCGCGTGGCTCGACGCCGTCGCCCGTGAGACCGTCGCCGGTGGGGTCGCTTCCGGTAGGGTCGGGCTCGCTGGGGTCGGTCTCGACGGTCACGTGGTCGTCCACCTGGTGGTCGAGCCCATCGGGCGAGACGGGGACACCGCTGCGCGATGTCGGGGTCGCGCCGCCCGGACGTGCGGTGCCGGGAGCAGCCGCCGTGCCGTCGCCGCTCATGTGCTCGCAGGTGTGCGGACTCGACCGCCCGTGGCGAACGCGGGCGCCCCCAGCAGGCTGACGAGCAGGTTCAGGAGGTAGAGGAGCAGGCCGAGTGCGATGGCCTCCTCGCTGGCGACGCCGAGAGGCGCGAGGAACAGCACGAACGCACCTTCGCGCACCCCGAGACCCGACATCGAGATGGGGAGCACCTGGGCGATCAGCACCGCAGGGAAGAATGCCAGCAGCGCCGTGAGCCCGGCCGGCCGCAGGCCCAAGGCCTGGGCGGCGGCCACCGCCGCGAGCACGAGCGCGAGCTGGTAGGCGAACCCCGCCACCAGGACGTTCGCTGCGGCGCCCGGGTGGCTGCGCAGCCGCTCGACCCCGAGGTGCACCGCCCCGACGAACCGACGCCAGCCGGCGTTGGTGGCAAACCGGCCGCCGATGCGGGTGCTGCCGGCCGCGGCGAGCACCCCGACGAGCAGCACGAGCGTGCCGAGGGCGAGAGCGAGTGCGAGGGTGGTGGCGCTGCCGAGTTGGCGCAGGCCGGGGTTGACGGCGAAGCCGACGATCGTGATGACGGGAAGCACCAGCCACCCGGTGAGCCGCTCGAGCACGACCGAGGCGAACGTGCCCGGCGGTTCGCCCGTCTCGCGCGACAGGCGGCTGACCCGCAGCACGTCGCCGCCTATGGTCGTGGGCAACACGTTGGAGACGAACTGGCCGGCGAGGTTGTGCGACATCAGGCGGGGCAGCTTGGTGCTGATCTCGAGCGCCTCGAGCACCTTCTGCCAGCGGAGTGCGGACAGCGCGATGCCGGCGAAGGTGAGCACGGCGGCGACACCGAGCCACAGCCCCGCGGCGAGCGATCGCTCGGGCACGAGCTCGGAGATGTCGAAGGACGGCACCTTGGCGACGAGGACCACGAGCATGAGCGCGCTGACGGCGAGGCGCACCCCCAGTGACACCGCCTGCTTGCGTCCCACGCCGACCTCCTCCTCTGGACAGTGAGCGGCCGCCGCCGGTGCTCACTCGAAGACGGTCGATTGTACGACGAGACGACCTCCGGTACTGCGCGCGTTCACCCTCTGGTCATCGCCCGGCGACGTGGCGCGGGCGCGACGGGCGCGTCCCGGTCGCTAGGGTGGCGACTGCCGCGCGTTCGGTGGGCGCGCTCGCCGGCCGGGCCGGTGTCCCACCTCGTCAACCTGTCATCCCCGACATCGACGAGGAGGCGCCGCGATGCGCCGTACCCGGTTCGTTTCCCTGCTGTTGTGCACGGTGGCACCGTGCCTGGCCATGATCGTTGTCATGAGCGCATCTGCCGGCGACCACCCCGACGACCCGGCGGAGGCCGCCGACGAGGTCGACCCCCGGGTGTTGCTCGCCGCCGCCGATGCCACCCGTGCGGTCGCCAGCGCCCGGGTCGAGCTCCGCACGATCGTCGCCGGTCCCACCGGCCCGGTCGCGCTCGTGCACCGCGGGGCGTTCACCGACGGTGGGGTCCGGGCCCGCGCCGAGTCCGACATGTCCGAGGTCGCGGCCGCGTTGGAAGCCGCCGGCCAGGAGCTCGACGGCGACTGGAGCCGGCCGACAGGCATCGTCGTCGATGGCGACAGCGTCTTCTCCCAGCTCGGCCCCATGGCCGAGGCTCTCGGGCGTGCGCCGGACGACTGGGCGCGCGCCCGGTTGTCCGAGGTCGCCGGGCCCGCATCCGTGGCGGACAACGACACGCTGGCGCTGGCGCTCGACCCGCTCGGGCCCCTCGACCTCTTGCGCCACCCGGTCATCGAGATCGGCTTCGTCGGCGACGACGAGATCCGGGGCACGGCGACGCGCCACCTGATCGCCCGGCTCGACCTGACGGCGGCGTCCGACGACGAGCGCGCCCGCGAGGTCGACGGGTCCGACGGCACCCTGCAGGCCGAGGTCGGCGCCTCCCCCGGGGTGGACGATGCCGGGGACGACGGCGGGGCCGGCGCCGGGGACCATGACGGGATCGACGGCGCCGGGGTGGAGCGCAACGGGGTCGACGATGCCGGGGCCGACGGCAACGGACCGTCGGCCGGTGGGAGGAACGGGGTGGCCCGGGGGAGCTCGTCGGCGCCCGCGGGCCCCGGCTCCTTCGAGGCCCGCCTCGTGGCCGCCGGCATCACCTCGCTGCCTGTCGAGGTCTGGCTCGACGGGGAGGGCACGGTCCGCCGGCTCACCGTCACCATCGACGGCACGGCGTCTGTGACCACGACGTTCGAGGTGTACGACATCGGCAGCGAGGTCGACGTCGTCCCGCCGGACCCGGCGGACGTGATCGAACCTGGCACCTGAGCAGGGTCGGGCCGAGATCAGCTGCGCTCGAACGCCCAGCCGGTGTCGGCCATGACGAGCCGATGGCGCGGGCCGGGCACCGTCGGATCGCCGGTCGCGTAGCCCGCGTCGCCGTCCCACAGGACGATGCGCCGGTCGCCGTCCGCGAACAAGCGCGACAGGTACACGACCGGCGGCCGCGCCGCCGCGAGTGCGAGTGCGTCCGACACCGAGCTCGCGGCTGTCAGCGTGTGGAGCGTGACCCAGGTGGGGGCGACGACGCCGATCTCGCCCCGGTCGCGCCGGGCGATCGCCTCGGCCGGGGCGATCCACCGGTGGTCGACGATCTCGTAGCCGTCGCACGCCACGGTGTCCGGGGGCGCCGGGGCCAGGAAGTACCAGGCGGCGTACAGCCGGGCTCGGCTCGTGGTGCGGGCGCCGCCCGTCCAGTGGCTGAAGGGCACCAGGTCGTCGGCCCGGAACGGGAGACCGACCTCCTCACCGGCCTCGCGCACCGCCGTGCGCCGGGCGCGCTCCATCTCGTCACCGGGATCGTCGGGATGGGCGTCGTCGCGCTCGACCCGTCCCCCGGGGAATGCCCACATGCCGCCGTAGTCGACGGCGGCCGCACGCTGCACGAGCAGCACCTCGAGCCCGGAGGGGCCGTCGCGCAACGGGACGACGGTGGCTCCCGGGATCGCTGGTCTCGGCGGGTCCGACATTCTTGCGAACGTAGCCCCGGGGGACGAGGGGGGTCGTCAGGACCGCCCGTCGAGCTTCAGCCCGACTTCTCCATGAACTTCTCGATGTCGACGACGACGCGGGTGACCTTGCCGGCGGCCACGAGGCCCCGGGCGTCGGAGGCGGAGACCGAGAAGGTGACGCGGCGGCCCTCGACCTTGTCGAGCCGGGCCTCGGCGCTGACCCGGCAGCCCACACCGGAGGGCGCCAGGTGGTCGAGCTGCACGCGCATGGCCACCGTGGTGTGGCCCTCGGGGATGTGGCCGTCGATCGCCTGGACCGCGGCCTCCTCGCACAGGGCGATGAGTCGGGGAGTGGCCAGGACCGGCACGTCGCCGGTGCGCTGCGCGATGGCTGTGTCGTCATCACGCACGTCGAGGTCGACGTGGGCGGCCAAGCCGGGTTGGAGAGGCACCCGGGTACAGTACGCAGTCATGCCTCCGGCGGGCGAAACCCGTCGTCACCCCGGCTCCCCAGGCGAGGCCGGGGTGCCGTCACGGGCCTGCCTGGCTGGGATGATCCGCTCCGCCCCGTAGGAACAAGAGGTCGCTCGTGCTCGACGATGCCACCATCCAGCGCACGCTCTCCGTGGCGCTCCGCACCGGCGGCGAGTTCGCCGAAGTGTTCGTGGAGGACAAGCGCAACTCGGCCGCCATGCTCGACGACGGCCGGGTCGAGGAGCTGTCCTCCGGCCGCGACCGCGGCGCCGGCATCCGCGTGGTGGTCGGCGACACGACCGGCTTCGCCCACACCGCCGACCTGTCCGACGACGGGTTGCGCACGGCGGCCGAGGCGGCGGCCGCCGCGGCCCGCTCCGGCGGCGGCGGCGTGCGCGAGGTCGCGCTCACCCGTCAGCAGGCGCCCCGGCCCAACGCGGTCGCCGTGCTGCCCGAGACGGTGTCGAAGGGCGCCAAGGTCGACCTGCTGCGTCGGGCCGACGGCGCGGCGCGCGCCGAGGGCGGCTCGATCAGCCAGGTCAGGGCCCGTTATGGCGATTCCCGCCGGCAGATCCTCGTCGCCAACAGCGAGGGCCTGCTCGCCAGCGACGACCAGGTGCGCACGCTGTTCGTCGTGTCCGCCGTCGCGTCGGGCGACACCGGCATGCAGACCGGCTACGAGTCGATCGGCCGCACCGTCGGCTTCGAGCTGTTCGACCGCTACGAGGTCGACGACATCGCCCGCGCCGCCGCGCAGCGGGCCATCACCAAGCTGGCGGCCCGCCCGGCGCCGTCGGGCACCCTCCCGGTCGTGATCGGCCCCGGTGGCGGCGGCGTCCTCTTCCACGAGGCGTGCGGCCACGGCCTCGAGAAGGACCTGGTCGACAAGGGTGCCTCCGTGTTCAAGGACAAGCTCGGCCAGCAGGTGGCGTCCCCCCTCGTCACGCTCGTCGACG
>CAYUXB010000186.1:0-8005 GCA_964448525.1 uncultured Acidimicrobiaceae bacterium | reverse complement strand
CCGGCAGCGGGATGACGCCGAGGCGCATCACGTCGTAGCGCGGCGAGGCGAAGGCGGCACCCATCTCGATGGCGCAGCACGCGAGGCCCCACTGGTACGCCCAGAGGCTGTACTTGCGCGCGGTGTTCAGCAGCGATGTCAGCGGCTTGGGCATCTTGCCGCTCTCGACGAGACCCATCAGACGACGTCCTGTGTCAGATCCAGCGGAGGACCTTCTTCTTCCAGGCGTAGAGCAGTCCGAGCGCAAGGACGCCGATGAAGATGCCCATCTCGATGAACCCGAACCACCCGTAGGCCTCGGCCCGGGTGGCGAACGGGAAGATGAACACCGCTTCGACGTCGAACACCACGAACAGCAGCGCAAAGATGTAGTAGCGGACCTGCGTCTGCCCCCACATCGACCCCGCAGGGTCGACGCCCGACTCGTAGTTCACGTACTTGTCGGGCTGCGGACGGCTGGGGCGAACCAGGCTGCCGAGCCCCATGATCGCGGCCACGAGAGCCACCGCGACGCCGAGGAAGACGCCGACGGTGAGGTACGAGCGGAGGAGGTCCGACACGTGGCGGGAGCCTAGTGATCGTTTGCACGAGGGGCCAAAGCTGCTCGTGAGCAGGGGATCAGCCCGAGCCGGACCGGCCGCGGCGACGCCGTAGCGTGCCCGGTCAACCGCACTGGTTGAGGAACCGGATCGAATCCATCTCGCCTGCGGAAATGCGATTCACGCCCTGACCGTCCGTGAAGAAGGCGATCCCCGTGCCGTTGCCTGCGTCTGCCCGGAGGATGTGACCGCCGGAGATGAACGGGTGGGAGCGGTCGTCGAGGTTGCCCCCGTACGCGGCCAGGACCTGGTCCTGGGGGGCACCCAGGGTCAGCCCGCTGTCGGTGGTCCGGCTGGTGGGCAGCGCCGACTCGATCGAGACCGAGGTCAGCACCCCCTCGGCCGGCTCGTCGGCGCGGCGTTGGTCGTCCGGTGCCCGGAAACGCAGCACCAGGTCGAGGGCGCCCGGCACCTTGGCGTCGTAGCAGGTGCCCCCTGTGCCCCGGAACGTCGAGTCGTCCACTTGCATGACCACCCCGGCGGCCTGCAGGTCGGCCATCCGCGCGCCGATCACCACCGGCCCCACCCCCGCTGGGGTCAGTGGCGCGGCGGGGTCGACCGTGCCCGGCGGCGGGGTGGCCGGCGGCGCGGTCTCGGCAGGGTCGACGGCCTCGTCGCTCGTCGGGGTGCGGCCGTCGGTCGTCGTCGTGCCGTCCGTGGTCGTCACGTCGTCGTCGGGGTCCTGCAGCGCGGCGAGGCCGATGAGCAGGATCCCGACGGCGACCACGACCGCCACGATCGTGCGGCGCGACGAGCGGGGCGGCGGGGTCGCGCTTCCCTTCAGGCTGCCGGCCAGGTTCCGGTCGTCGATCACCGGTGGCGGCTGGGTGATCGGTCGGATCGCCGAGCGCGGCGACAGACGCAGTTGCGGCTCGTCGGCCAGACGGGTGTCGAGGTCGGTCCAGAAGGCCCGGCCGTGTCGGGGCGGGGCGAGGTCGCGCAGCGCCTGGGCGACCGGCGACCCGGCCCGCGACGTGCCGTTGGCACCCGTGCGGGGGCCGTCGCCCTTGCCCACGTGGGCGGGGGTGTCCTTGCTCATGGCGCGACGATCATCGGAGGACGATCACGTCGGGGCGTCTCCAGAGGCGTCGGGGCCGCCGGGACCGTCCATGAGACGCGGTCCGGCCGCGTGCTGGGCACGTCGCCGAGCTCGGCGGCCCTTGCCCCTGTTCCGTGCGGGGCCCTTCGCGCTGTTCCCATTGCCGCCGACGGCGGAGGTGGCCGCTTCGTGAGCACCGGCCGCGGGGGCGGCAGCTTCGTGGGCACCGGCCGCGGGGCTGGCCGCCTCGTGACCGTTCCCGTTGGACTTGTCGACACCGGTCGAGCTGTCCTCGACCTGGTCGGTGCCCTCGGAGCCGTTTCCGCTCCGGTTGGCCGCGCCCGCGGGCGCCTCCACGGGGATGGGTCCGCCCTCGACCTCAGCGACACCCGCAGTGCCGTCAGCGACCTCGGCCGCACCCGCGGACGTCTCCTCCGAGCTGGACCCGCCCTCGCCCTCGGCGACATCCGCAGTGCCGTCAGCGACCTCGGCCGCACCCGCGGACGCTTCCTCGGAGCTGGACCCGCCCTCGCCCTCGGCGACTTTCGCGGTGCCGTCAGCGACCTCGGCCGCGCTCGCGGGCGTCTCCTCGGTGGCCGCGCCGGACGATCCGCGATCGGGCCCGCTGGTGCTGGTGGCGCCGTCACCGCCGTCGTCGTGTGCCACCTGGCCGTTGCCGGAGGTGGCGGTGGCGGGGATGACGGCGTGGGCGACGTCCTCGATCTCGCGGCGGGCGGTGTCGTCGTCACCTGCCGGGCCGACCGCGGCGGCAGGGGCCTCCGGTGCGGCTGGGGCTTCCGGTACCGCGGCCGGGGCCTCGGGTGCGGCTGGGGCTTCCGGTACCGCGGCCGGGGCCTCGGGGGCGGCCGGCGCCTCAGGCGCCGGCTCGGGGATGTGCGGGACCAGGCGCTCCCGAGCCGCGTCGAGGGTCGTCGAGAGCGCCCGCTCGGGCATGCCCAGGATCCGGGCGGCGGACCCGGGCGAGAAGCCCTCCCGGTCGACGAGGACGACCGCCACGCGCTCGGCAGCAGGCAAGGAGGCGAGCCCTTCGGCGATGCCGCTGCGGGGGCGCGACGGCGCCGTGGGCGCACCCGCGCCCGCGGGGTTCTCGAGCCTGCGCAGGTGGTCGATGCACGCGTTGTAGGTGAACCGGTAGAGCCACGCGGCGACGTCGTCCTTCGGGTCGACCCGGACGACGTCGCGCCACGCCCGCAGGTAGCCGGTGGCGAGGGCGGCGTCCATCTCGGCACGGTCGAGCAACAGGGCATGGGCGAGTCCCCTGAGCCGCCAGTCGTAGCGGTTCAGGAGCGCGCTGAACGCACGCCGGTCGCCTTGTTGCGACCGGCGGACGAGTGTCGCGTCGCTCGTACGTCTGGGCTTCGGCACGTTGGTCAGGCAGTCAGTGGTGGGCGCTGCCCAGTTTGGGGGAGGAGGGCAGTTCCTTGGGGGATTTCACCACATCTACCGCCTCCGGTCCGCGCAGACCCGCGACAGTTCCGTTCCAACCCGGGTTCACCCAGGTGTCAGAACCGCCCCGGCTGCTCGGTGAGCGGTCAGCCGAGCGCGGTGAGGACCGGCACCGCGTCGCGGGCCGCCTCGGCGATCGACCCGGGCCAGACACCGAGCAGGAACGTGGCCACCACGCAGGCCGTGAGTGCCAGCCTCGCGCCGACCGGGATCCGCACGCGGGGAGCTGCCTTCGCCTCGTCGTCGCCGTCGCTCATGTACAGGCTGACGGTGATCCGCAGGTACAGGTAGGCCGAGATGACCGACGACAGCATGGCGATGACCGCCAGGCTGGTCGACCCGCCGTCCACAGCGGCGACGATCACGTAGAACTTGGCGAAGAAGCCCGAGGTGAGCGGTACGCCCGCCTGCGACAGCAGGAAGACCGTCATCAGCAGGGCCAGCCCCGGACGGGCGCGCCCGAGACCCCGGTAGTCGTCGAGGTCGTGCCGCCCGTCGCCCGTGCGACCCACCAAGGTGATCACCCCGAAGGTGCCGGCGACGAGGAACGTGTAGCTGGCCAGGTAGAACAGCGCGGCCTCGACGCCCTGATCGGTGGCGACCTGCACCGCGACCAGCACGAAGCCGGCGTGGTTGATCGAGCTGTACGCCATCATGCGCTTGACGTTGGTCTGCACGACCGCCAGCACCGCGCCCACGAGCATGGTGAGCACGGCGAGGGCGTACAGCATCGGCTGCCAGTCGACCGAGTAGGCGGAGAAGCCGAGCACGAACACCCGGATCAGCCCGGCGAAGCCGGCCACCTTCACGCCCGAGGCCATCCACGCCACCATCGGCGTCGGGGCGCCGTCGTAGACGTCGGGCGTCCAGAAGTGGAACGGCACCGCGGCCACCTTGAAGCCGAGGCCGACGAGCATGAGCGCCAGACCGGCGAGGACGAGGCCGTCGTTGGTCAGCACGCTGGTGCTGAACAGGTCGAGGATCTCGACGAGGCTGGTCGTGCCCGTGCCGCCGTAGACGAGGGCGATGCCGTAGAGGAAGAAGGCGGACGAGAAGGCGCCCAGCACGAAGTACTTGATGCCGGCTTCCTGCGAGGTCACCCGGCGGCGGTGCATGGCCGCCATGATGTAGACGGCCAGCGACAGGACCTCGAGGCCGATGAACAGGACGATGAGGTCGTTGGCCTGCGCCATGATCACGCCACCGGCGGCCGAGAGCAGCAGGAGGACGTACGGCTCGACGCCCTCGAGCGACTCACGCCGCAGATAGTCGTCGATCAGCAGCGCCGAGAGGATGACGGCCACCGCGATGACCACCGTCAGGAACAGTGAGAAGCCGTCGACGCCGACCGCACCCCCGAGCGTGGAGAACGGGCCGCGCTCCGGATCCTGCACCTCGCGCCACAGCGGGACGACCCCGCCGATCGCCCCCAGGGCGACGAGGCAGGTGAACACGGTGTAGGGCAGCGTCGTGCGGCGGGACCGCACGAACGACGAGAACAGCATCAGGACCAGCGCGCCGACCACGAGCGTGATCAGCGGCGCTTCGGCCGCCCAGTCGACGGTCGGGGTGTCGATCGGTGTGGGGTCGACGGGCAGAGGCTGGGAGAGGGAGCCCAGAAGGGAGATCACTTGCCTGCCTCCGCGTGCTCGTCGGCGTCGGAGCCCGAGCCGGCGTCATCGGTGTCGTCGTCGGACGATTCGGCCTCTTCGGCCTCGACCGGCTCGATGCGGTCGATCTCGGGCGACACGAAGTCGCTGTTGTCCTCGACGTGGGTGATCAGGCGGTCGACCGCGGGTTCCATCCGCTCGATCAGCGGTTTGGGGTAGATGCCGAGGAACACGATGAGCGCCAGCAACGGCGCCAGCACCGCACCCTCCCGCCAGGTCATCTCGGCGAAGCCCTTGTTGTCGTCGTCGACCTCGCCGTGGAAGACCCGCTGGTAGGCCCACAGCAGGTAGAGCGCAGCGAGGATCACGCCGCCTGCGGCCACGACCGCCCACCAGCGCCGGGTCAGGAACGAGCCGTTCAGCACCAGGAACTCGCCGACGAACCCGTTCAGGCCGGGCAGGCCGATCGAGGACATCATCACCAGGGTGAAGACCCCGGCGAAGATGGGAGCGACCTTCTGCAGGCCCCGCAGAGCCGCGATCTCGCGGGTGTGCCGGCGATCGGAGATCATGCCGACCAGCAGGAACAGCGCGCCGGTCGAGATGCCGTGGTTGATGTTCTGCAGCAGACCGCCCTGGAGGCCCTGGGTGGTGATGGCGAACGTGCCGAGGACGATGAAGCCGAGGTGCGCCACCGACGAGTACGCCACCAGCCGCTTCAGGTCCTTCTGCATCGTGGCCACGATGGCCCCGTAGATGATGCCGATGACGCCGAGGGTGACGAGGCCGGGGGCGAAGAAGTTGGCGGCGTCGGGGAACAGGTACAACCCGAACCGCAGCAGGCCGTAGGTGCCCAGCTTGAGCATGACGCCGGCGAGGATCACCGACCCCGCGGTCGGCGCCTCGGTGTGCGCGTCGGGCAACCACGTGTGCACCGGGAAGAGCGGCACCTTCACCGCGAAGGCGATGGCGAAGGCGAGGAAGATCCAGCGGGCGGCCGCCCAGTCGAACGGGTTGGCGCTCGAGCTGTCGTCGACGACGTTGCGAGCCTCGGCGATCTCGACGAGGTCGAACGTGAGCGACTCCCCGCCGCGCAGCGCCTCGATCTCTTCCTGTTCGGCCGCGGTCGGCTGGCCCTGCGACTCCTCGAGGATCTCGATCGCGGCGGCCTGGTTCTGATCCTCGACGGCGTCGCGGTGCAGGAACGCCATGCTCACGATGCCGACCAGCATCAGCGCCGAGCCGAACATCGTGAAGAGGAAGAACTTGAGCGCGGCGTACACCCGGTTGCCGTAGCCCCAGCCACCGATGAGGAAGTACATCGGCACCAGCACGATCTCGAACATGACGAAGAACATGAAGAGATCGAGCGACATGAACACGCCGAGACAGCCGGCTTCCAGCAGCAGCAGCCAGGCGTAGTACGGCTTCGCGTCGTGGTGCGGGGTCGCCCCCAGGATCGCGATCGGGAAGAGGATGCCCGTCAGCACGATCAGGAACAGCGAGATGCCGTCGACGCCGACGTGCCAGGAGATGCCGAACTCCGACACCCAGGACCGATCGACCTCGAACTGGTAGCCGGCCTCGCCCGTCTCGAACGCGGCCAGGAGGTAGACGGAGAGCGCCGCCGTCCCACCGGTGAAGAGCAGGGTGATGCCCCGGAGCAGCTCGGCCCGCGCCTTCGGCACGAGCACGACGGCCAGTGCGCCGAGGGCTGGCAGCACCACCAGTGCCGACAGGATGTCGAAGGCGGGCGCAGGCCCACCCGTCTCGCTCGCGAGAAGAGCCGGGATCATCAGATGTAGAGCCTCGTGAGGAAGTACCCGAGGACGACGACCACACCGGCCGATATGCCCAACGCGTACGAGCGGACGAACCCGGACTGCAGCGTGCGCACGCCGCGCCCGGAGGTGCGCACCACGGTGGCGATGCCGTTCACCGCGCCGTCGATGACGTTGCGGTCGAACCAGGCGACGGCCTCGAAGCCCTTGGTGCCGGGACCACCGACGAACCGGGTGACCGACTCGTCGTAGTACCAGGCGTGCGCCAGGACGGCGGGCTCCACCGCCTTCACCCGACGGCGCAGGTAGACGAGAGAGGCGACGAAGATGCCGGTCACCGCGGCGATGATCGCGACGACCGCCAGGGCGACCTTGGTGCCCGTCGTGACGTCGATGTGCGCCTCGTTCGCACCGAGGACCGGGTGCAGCCAATCGGCCAGGAAGTGCAGGTCGGAGGTGAAGGGCAGGTTGATGATCTCCGCCGTGGCCGCGGCGACGGCCAACACGACCAACGGCAGGGTCATCAGCCACGGCGACTCGTGCGGCTGGATGCGGTCGTGGCCGTCGTGCGACTCCGGTGCGGGATGCTCGTCGGCCGCGGTGACCGCCTCACCGACATCGCCGGCGGTGGCCTCCGAGTCGCCGACCGCGGCCGGGGCCGGCTCGTTCCAGCGGGGTTCGCCGAAGAACACCATGAACACCTGGCGGCTCATGTAGAAGGCCGTCAGCAGGGCGGTGAGCAGGCCGAGGCCCCACAGGACCTTGCCCTGGGTGCCCCCGCTGCCCCAGGCGTACAGCAGGATCTCGTCCTTCGAGAAGAAGCCCGAGAACGGCGGCACACCCGAGATGGCCAGCCAGCCGACGATGAAGGTGGCCGCGGTGATCGGCATGACCTTGCGCAGTCCGCCCATGCGGCGCATGTCCTGCTCGTCGTGCATCCCGTGGATGACGGAGCCCGAGCCGAGGAACAGCAGCGCCTTGAAGAAGGCGTGCGTGATCATGTGGAAGATCGCGGCGACGTAGGCGCCCACGCCCACGGCCAGGAACATGTAGCCGAGCTGGCTGACCGTCGAGTAGGCCAGCACCTTCTTGATGTCGTTCTGGGCGACGGCGATGGTCGCGGCGACGAGGGCGGTGAGCACGCCGACCCAGGCGATGACGTCGGGCGCCCACTCGTAGCCCGCCGCGAGGATGGGGTTGACCCGGGTCATCAGGAACACGCCGCCGGTCACCATCGTGGCGGCGTGGATGAGGGCGGACACCGGTGTCGGGCCGGCCATGGCGTCGGGCAGCCACAGGTAGAGCGGGATCTGCGCCGACTTGCCGACGGCGCCGACGAACAGCAGCAGGCCGATCGCCGTGGCGGTGACCGCCGGCAGGCCCTCGGCGCCGACGGTGAGGTCCGCGTAGTCGACCGTGCCGAGCGTGGCGAAGGCGAGGAAGATGGCGAGGAGGAAGCCCCAGTCACCGATGCGGTTGGTGACGAACGCCTTCTTGCCCGCCGAGGCG
>CAYUXB010000185.1:3748-8063 GCA_964448525.1 uncultured Acidimicrobiaceae bacterium | reverse complement strand
CCGATCGTGCACGAGTACTACTCCGGTAGCGAGGGTGCCGGCTTCTGCGCCATCGGCCCCGAGGAGTGGCTCGCGCACCCGGGCTCGGTCGGCAGGTCGCTGCTCGGCACCGCCCACATCGTCGGCCCCGACGGCACCGAGCTGCCCCCCGGCGAGGAGGGCGAGGTGTGGTTCGACAGCCCCAACCGGTTCGAGTACCACGGCGAGGCGGCGAAGACCGCGGTGGCCTACGACCAGCGGGGGTGGACCACCCTCGGCGACATGGGCCACCTCGACGAGGACGGCTACCTCTACCTCACCGACCGCGTGTCGAACATGATCATCACCGGCGGCGTGAACGTGTATCCGCGCGAGGTCGAGGACGCCCTCGTGCTCCACCCCGCGGTCGCGGACGTGGCCGTCATCGGCGTGCCCCACCCCGACATGGGCGAGGCCGTCCGGGCCGTCGTGCAACCCACCGAGACCGTCGAGTCCACCGACACCGGCGACGGGATGGTGACCGCGGACGAGCTGATCGCGTTCTGCCGCGAGCGCATCGCGCACTTCAAGTGCCCGACGTCGGTCGTGTTCGTCGACGCCCTGCCCCGCCTGCCCAGCGGCAAGCTCGCCAAGCGGCTGCTGCCGGACGACGTGCGGGGCGTCGACGCCGGCGGGACCGGCGGGTGACCCTCGGGCCTATCCGGCGCTCGTGAGCTCGCCCAGGTAGGCCCGTTCGAGACGCTGGGGATCGGAGCGCAGGTCGTCCGCGGTCCCCCGCAGCACGACGGAGCCGTGGTTGAGCACCGCGGCCTCGTCGGCCACCTCCAGCGCCAGCTTCACGTGCTGCTCGACCAGCACGACGGCGGCGCCGTGGTCGGTGGCGATCTGGTGGACCGTCTCGAAGAGGGTCGCGACGATCAACGGTGCCAGGCCCATGCTCATCTCGTCGACCAGCAGCACCTTCGGGTCCTGGATCAGCGCACGGGCCATCGCGAGCATCTGCTGCTCCCCGCCGGAGAGCGACCCGGCGTCGACGCTCCAGCGCTTCTCGAGCGCCGGGAAGAGGTCGAGCAGCTCGCGCGGCGAGGTGCCACCCCGGCGCCGGGCCACCTCCAGGTTCTCCGCCACCGTCAGCGACATGAAGAGCGAGCGGTTGTCGGGCACGAGCACGACGCCCGCCTGGTTGGCCGCCACCGCGCTCCCGGTGCGCAGCGGGACGCCGTCGATCTGGACGCCGCCATCCTTGGCCGGGAGCAGCCCCGCCAGCGTGAGCAGCAGCGTCGACTTGCCGGCGCCGTTCGGGCCGAGCAACGCCAGCACCGAACCGGCGCCGACGCTGAGGTCGAGGTCGCGGAAGACGATGGTCGTCCCCCGCCCACCGCACAGGCCGCGGCACTCGAGCCGGGGCTCGGACACCGTCGCCGCCGTCTCGTCCGTCGGCACCTGGTCGCTCACCGGCTCGCTCACGCCGTCACCGCCTCTGTCTCGTGCATCGTGCCGAGGTACGCCTCGGCGACCGCTCGATCGTTCCGGATGGCATCGGGCGACCCCTCCGCGATGACCGCCCCGAAGTCGAGGACGTACACGTAGTCGCACACGGACAGCACCAGGTTCACGTCGTGATCGATCAGCAGCATGGCGGCCCCCGCGGACCGGATGGCCCGGAGCCGCTCGCCCAACCACACGCTCTCGTCGCTGTCGAGGCCGGCGGCCGGTTCGTCGAGCAGGAGGACCGACGGCTCGGTGGCGCACGCGCGTGCGATCGAGACGAGCTGGCGCTCGCCCTGGCTCAGCTCGCCCGCCGGGCGGTCGCGGAGGTTGGCGATGCCGACGCTCGTCAACGCGCGGGTCACCGCCTCCTGGCGGTCCGAGCGACGAGCGCCGAGCGCGGCCACGCTCACGTTCTCGTCGACCGAGAGGTCGTCGTAGAGCTCCAGGGACTGGAAGGTGCGGGCCAGCCCGGCTCGCACCCGGACGTGCGGAGCCATGCGGCCGAGGTCCCGTCCGGCCAGGTCGATCCGGCCGGAAGCGCCGGCGAACCCGGTGATCGCGTCGATCACGCTGGTCTTGCCGGCGCCGTTCGGCCCGATGAGGCCGACGATCGCACCGGGGCGGACCAGCAGCGACACATCGTTCACGGCCACGACCCCGCCGTAGCGCACGGTGAGGTGCTCGACCTCCAGCACCGGTGCGCCGTCCGGCACGACGGCTGCCGCGGCCACCGGGACGTCGGGATCCACCGTCGTCATCAGCGAGTGGTCCTCTGCCGACTCGCCGCCGCCGGTTCGTCTGGTGCGCATCGCGGCCCAGCGGTCCGCCAGCTTGTGGCCCATGCCGGCGATGCCCTCGGGGTTGGAGATGAGGGTGACGATGAGCAGGACGCCGCTGATGACCTCGAACCACGACCCGAGGTCGACCCACCGGTCGAGGGCGATGAACGTGATGCCCGTCGAGGCCAGGATGCCGGCGTTGATGCCGCCCCACACCGACGTGACGCCCGCCAGGTAGGCCGTCGACAGCAGCGCCAGGCCGCCCATGGCCGTGAACGAGTCGAACGTGACCGAGCTGCGGCGGTAGGCGAGCAGGCAGCCGCCGAGGCCGGCGATGAACGAGGCGATGGCGAACGCGAGCACCTTCACGCGCACGACGTTGACGCCGGCGGCGGCCGCCGAGCGCTCGTTGGCGCGCACGGCGAGCATCGCCGAGCCGAGGGCGCTCCGCCGCAGCAGGGCGACGCTGAGGGCGACGGCGACCAGCGTCGCCAGGCACAGCAGACCGAACTCGATGCGGGGGAAGTCCCGACCGGAGCCGATCTGGAGGTCGAGACCGAAGATCGAGGGATCCGTCACGCGAGCGCCGCCCGTGCCGACGATGTCGGTGTTGCGGAACCACACGGCCTCGATGGCATACGCCAGGGCGAGGGTGACCACGCCGAGGGTGAGCCCGCGGGTGCGCAGGGCCGGCAGGCCGACGAGGACGCCGATGACCGTCGAGACCAGCGCGGCCAGCACGGGAGCGAGCGGGAAGGGCACGCCCCAGCCCTCGGTGAGGGCGCTGAGCGAGAAGGCGGCCGTGCCCGCGAGCGCGAGCTGGGCCAGCGACACCTGCCCGGCGTAGCCCGTGACGACGACGAGGGAGAGCCCGATGACGGCGGCGATGAACGTGCCGATGACGGCGCTGCGCCACGTGCCCGTGGTGAGCACCAGGGCGAGCACGCCGACGGTGACACCGACCACCGTCGGCACCACCAGCATCCGTGGGCGGGGGGCGCGGCCGAGCCGCTGCATCGTGAGGCTGCCGCGCGCCGGGATGCCACCGCCGACGACGACCAGGGCCACGAGGATGACGATCAGCGGCACGAGCTCCGCGGCCCCGGTGGTCGGCATCCACGAGAAGTCGGACACCAGCGAGAGGCCCCACTGCTGCAGCATGCCGATGCCGATGCCGGCGGCCACGATCACGACCAGGTTCTTGAACCGGCCGACCACGGCGGCCGCCAGGGCCGGGATGACGAAGAGGGTGTAGGTCACCGGCGTGAGCGGGCTCACGGGGGCGATGAGGACGCCGGCGACGCCGGCGACCATCCCGCTGATCATCCAGTTGAACAGCGCGACGCGGGCGGGCGAGACGCCGCTGACGTAGGCGCCCGTCTGGCTGTCGGCGGTGGCCCGCGTCAGCAGGCCGAAGCGGGTGAAGCGGAAGGCGGCCGCCAGCGCGAGCGTCACGCCGACGATGCTCAGCGCCAGGTAGAAGCGGTCGGAGAGCACCATCACCGAGCCCCACTCCCACCGCTCGGCCGGGAAGATGGCGGCGACGCTGACCGTGTTGGTGCCCTGGCGGATCGCGAGCACGCCCTGGATCACCACGAGGACGCCGAGCGAGGCGACGGCCTGGGCGAGCTGGGGCGCGTCGCGCAGCGGGCGGAACACCAGCAGGTACAGCAGGGCCCCGAGCGCGGCGGCGATGACCATCGACAGCAGGAAGGCCGGCAGGAAGTCGAGGTCCTGGCCGAGATCGACCGTCTTCGGCAGGCCGGGGAAGGGCACGAGCAGCGAGCCCTTGCGCAGCCCGGCGTAGGTGTAGGCCACGTAGAGCGCCATCGCACCGGTGGCGAAGTTGACCACCCCGGAGGCGCGGTAGGTGATGACGATGGCGAGGGCGAGAGCGGCGAACACGCCCCCGTTGCCGAGGCCGAGCAGGAGCGAAGCGACGTGGTCCACGGCAGGTGGTCTCCGGGCTGTCGGGAAGAGGAAGGACTGGGCGGATTGCCGATCGCCGCTGTGCGCCGCCGGGGGGGCGGCGCCCAGCCGCGGGGGGGGTGGTGGTGTCATCGTTG
>CAYUXB010000185.1:0-3738 GCA_964448525.1 uncultured Acidimicrobiaceae bacterium | reverse complement strand
TGGTGTTGTCGGGTTTTGGGGCTTTGGTATGGAGGGGGGTCTTGCCGGATCCGGGCTGTGCGCGCCGGGTGGGGGGGCGCACAGCGGCTGGTCGGATGGTGCTGACTGCTTAGTCGGTCATGACCGCTTCCGAGGCGTCGATCACCTCGTAGCTGGCGGGAACGCCGTCGGCGTCGAGCGTGGCTCGCAGCGACTGGTTCGAGCACACGGCGGGCTGCGACGGGAACTCCGTGCCGCCGCACTGGAAGGTGACGCCGCTGGCGCCCGGGTAGTCGGACTCGGGCATGGCCTTGATCGCCTCGGCGGCGGTCTCCGGCGTGACCTCACCCGAGAGCTCGCTGAGCGCGGTGACGAGCGTCGACAGCACCGTGTAGCCACCCATGCCGAGCGAGTTGTCGACGTCGTCGACGTCCTGGCCGTAGGCGCCCATCACCGCCTGGTACAGCTGGTAGGCCTCGTCGGTCTCGTCTCCGAGCGCCATCGTGGCGAGGATCGAGATGCCCTCGAGCCCGTCCGGCAGCGCCTCGCGGGTGGCATCGGTGATGCACTGGGAGACGGCACCGATCGCCCCGTCGTAGCCGACGGCGGCGAGGCCCTGGATGGCGGAGATGCAGAACGCGTCGTTGCCGACGATGAACACCGCGCCGGCGTCGCCGCTCGCGATCTCCTGCATCTGCGGCGTCATGTCGGCGGTGCCCGGCGGCACCGTGACGAGGTCGTACTCGAGACCCGCGTTGCTCAGGACCTCTTCAGCTGCGCCCGACTCGAACGACGTGAGCGCCTGGGGCACGTCGATGTTCACGAAGGCGATCCTGTCGGTGCCCTCGGACTCGGCCAGGGCCATCGGAACCCCGAACAGCGTGGCGAGCGGGTTGGCGAAGGTGAAGCTCGTCTCGCTGTCGGCGAGGAGGCCCTCGCTGCTCGTCTGGAGGAACAGCGTCGGGATGCCCGAGGCGTGCAGGGGCTCCCACACCGAGTCGGCGACGGCCGACTGGGCGAGGGCCACCGCGACGACCTCTTCCTCGACCAGCTGGTTGGCGCAATCGGTGCCACCGGCCGGGTCGGCGCCCGTCTCGCAGGTCACGACCTCGATCGGCCGGCCGTCGATGCCGCCCCGGTGCGTGTTCCAGAACTCGGCGGCGGCCTCGGCGGAGCGCAGCTCGTCGGTGTTGTCGAACGCCTGCGTGACCCCGTCGGAGACCATGCCGATGCGGATGGGCTCGCCCTCGGCGAGGTTCTCCTCGCCGAGCAGATCTTCGGCCTCCTGGCCGGACGTGGCCTCGTCGTCGGCGGCATCGGCCTCGTCGTCGTCATCGCCGCCGCACGCGAACAGCGAGAGCAGCAGCACGCTGGTGCTGGCGAGACCGAGCCCGCGCAGGCGCCGCGTCCGACGGCCCGCTGTCGTACCCCCAGAGTTCTCCATGTGTCCTCTCCTGGATTCTTCCTGATCGGTGGACATGCGTTCCTTCTCTCGATGGATGCGGTCGGTCACGGCGCGGGCACGTCCAGCACGACGGCGGTGGACATGCCGCCGCCGGCGCACATCGCGGCGACGCCGGTGCCGCCGCCCCGTCGCCGAAGCTCGTGGATGAGCGAGATGACCATGCGGGCCCCCGTCATGGCGACGGGGTGACCGAGGCTGCAGCCGCTGCCGAGCACGTTGACGATCTCCTCGTCGATCCCGAGCACGCGGGTGGTGGCGACGCACATCGAGGCGAACGCCTCGTTGATCTCCCACAGGGCGACGTCGCCGACGGCGAGACCGGCCCGGTCGAGCGCCTTCGGGATGGCCACCGTCGGCGCCAGGCCGGTGCGCTCGGGCGGCACGCCGACCGATGCCCACGCCCGGATCGTGGCGAGGGCCGGGAGCCCCTGCGCGGCGGCCAGGTCCGCGTCGGCGATGACCATCGCCGCGGCGCCGTCGTTGGCGCCGCAGGCGTTGCCGGCGGTGATGCTGAAGCCGTCGATCTCGGGGTGCAGGGGCTTGAGGGAGGCGAGCTTCTCCATCGTCGTGGTGCGGCGCGGGTGCTCGTCGACCTCGAAGGTGGAGGTGGTGCCGTCGCGCCGCGCGACCTCGAGCGGGAAGATCTCCTCGACGAAGCTGCCGGCGTCGATGCCCGCGACGGCCCGCTGGTGCGAGCGCAGCGCCCAGGCGTCCATCTCCTCGCGGGTGACGCCGGCCTCGACCGCCGCGTTCCACCCCACGGTGATGGACATGTCCATGTTGGGGGCGGTCGGGCGGTCGCGGTGGGTGGGCGAGAACCAGTCGTCCCAGTCGTCGGTGCCCGGCGTGCGCCGCGTCGACCGTGGGGAGGTCGACGAGGACTGCACCCCGCCGGCGACCACCACCCTGTCCATGCCGGCGCGGATGCCGGCCGCGGCGGTGGTCACCGAGGCGAGGCTGGCGGCGCAGTGCCGGTTCTGCGCCAGCCCGGCGACGTGCTCGAGCCCGGCCTCGATCGCTGCGTAGCGGGCGATGTCGCCCCCGCCGTACAGCGACTCGCCGAGAACCACGTCGTCGACGAGCGCCGGGTCGACCCCGGAGCGGCGCACCGCCTCGGCGACCGCCCGCGTGCCGAGCTCGAACGCGTCGACGTCCACGAGAGTGCCCTTGAACGCGGTACCGATCGCGGTGCGCGCCGTGGATGCCACGACAGCCTCGCCCATCGTCATTCCCCCTCTTGAGGTCCCTGGACATCAGCGGGGAACGAACCCCAGAGCACTGTGCCCGTCGTCACGTGTGAAGCATATACTCGCGTGGCGAGAACGTCATTTCAACATTGGGCGAACAACGGGCGCCCGCGGCCAGAACCGGCATGCAAGCGCCCGGTGAAGCACCCGAGTTATCCCAGCGTCAGAGCGCTGTCCCCGCCCGTTCGGTCGGCAGAGGCCGGATCATCGCGTCCTGGACGTACGACGCGACGAGCACGCCGTCGGCCCGGAACACGTCGGCCGTGCCGTAGCTGCGTCCCCGGCCCGCGTACGGGCTGTGATGCGAGAGCAGCAGCCAGTCGCCGGCCGAGGCCGGCTCGTGGAACGTGAGCGTGTGGCTGATCACGCCGGTCGACACGGTCACGTGCGCCTGGGCCTGGCCCACCCCCTCGTGGGGCCGCATGGCGGTGGCGATGAGGAACCCGTCGGTGGCGAAGGCCAGCAGGGCCTGGTCGATCGCCGGATCGTCGGGCGCGCCGACGAACCGGGTCCACGCGTCGAGGTCCGGCGGGCCGACGAGGGCAGGATCGTTGATGTCGACGTCGCCGACCAGGCGCACCTGCCATGCCCCCTCGCCGTCGCCCTCCCCGGGGGGCGGCACGTCGGGGGCCGGGTCGGCGTGGCGGATGAAGTCGGGCTCGTCCGCGGTGAGCAGCACGAGGGAGCGGGTGCACAGCCGGTCGCCCTGGCTGATCGTCACCGTGCTGCTGGCGAACGCCCGCCCGCTGTGCATGCGGTCGACCGCGATCTCGACCGGCGCGTCGGGCCTGCCGCCACGGGCGAACACCGTGTGCACGGTCTTGACCCGTTTGTCGTCGTGGCCGGCGAGCCCGGCCACGATCGACTGCGCGAGCAGCTGGCCACCGAAGATCACCCCGTGCCCGGACTCGGCGTTGGGGGCGCGGTACCGGTCCGGGGCCGTCTCTTCGAGTTGGAGCGACCCGACCAGCGACTCGATGGTGAGCACCGGTTACTTCGGCGGGAAGCGCAGGGCGCCGTCGAGCCGGATGTTCTCGCCGTTGAGGT
>CAYUXB010000184.1:0-8068 GCA_964448525.1 uncultured Acidimicrobiaceae bacterium | reverse complement strand
GACCACCTCGCCCGCTGCCTCGACGCACTCTGCGGCCTGGACTGGCCTGCGGATCGGCTCGACCTCGTGGTCATCGACAACGCCTCGACCGACGGCAGCGACGCCATCGTGGCCGACTACCCCCGCGTGCGGCTGGTGCGCAACGACCACAACGGCGGGTTCGTCGCCAACAACCTGGCGCTGCGCGACCTCGACGATGCCGACTTCGTGGGACTCGTCAACGCCGACTCGTTCGTCGAACCAGGCTGGCTGCGGGCGCTGGTGGCCGGCATCGAGGGCGATCCCGGCCTCGGCGCCGTGTCCGCCCGCCTGCTGTTCGCCGACCGCTTCGCCGAGGTGACCGTCGACTCGCCCACGTTCGACCCGCCGGGTCCCGACCCGCGGGCTCTCGGTGTGCGGATCAGCGGCGTGCGGGTCGACGGCGTCGACCGGTGGCGAGACGCGCAGGTGGCGGACGGTTGGGGCATCGAGCACGCGACCGACGGCACGTTCCAGTGGACCGCGGCCACGGCCACCCTGCGGGTGCCGGTCGGTGACGGTTCCCGCTGGCCCGAGCGCGTCGAGGTC
This sequence comes from uncultured Acidimicrobiaceae bacterium, assembly GCA_964448525.1. Taxonomy (GTDB): domain Bacteria; phylum Actinomycetota; class Acidimicrobiia; order Acidimicrobiales; family VFJN01; genus ZC4RG19. The sequence goes on along the minus strand of CAYUXB010000184.1, from coordinate 7,501 downwards.
GAGCTGGCGGGCGAGGCCGCGAAGAGCGTGACCGTGCGCTCAGGCGGGGAGGAGCGCACGCTCGCCGTCGGCACCCGCCGGACCTGGTACGAGGTGCCCGTGGGGGGCGAGCCCGTCGACATCGTCAACAACGTCGGGTCGGTGATCATCGAGGGCGGCTACGGCGCCGACCGGGGTTTCCTCGAGCCGGACACAGGGCAGTACGACGCGCCGGCCGAGGTGTTCGCCTGGTGCGGCGGCAGCGTGCTGTTCCGGCCCGACTACCTGGCCGACGTCGGCCTGTTCGACGAGTCGTTCTTCCTCTACTACGAGGACACCGACCTCTCCTGGCGCGGCCGGAGCCGGGGGTGGCGGTACCGGTACGTGCCCGACGCCAAGGTCCGCCACATCCACGCCGCATCGACCGGGGAGGGGTCGCCCGTCTTCCAGCACTACGTCGAGCGCAACCGATTGCTCATGCTGGTGAAGAACGCGCCGGCCCGCATGGCCGCCAGCGCGGTGTTCCGCTACGTGTTGACCACGGCGTCGTACGCCCGGCGCGACATCCTGGCCCCGCTGCTGGGCCTGCACCGGCCCCGGCCCACCGTCGTCGTCCGGCGCATCCGGTCGTTCCTCGACTTCCTCCGGCTGATGCCCACGGCACTGCGGGAGCGGCGCCGCATCCGCCGAGCCGCCACCGTCGGCGACGACGAGCTGCTGGCGTGGGCGGTGCGGCGATGAAGATCGCCGTCTACGACCGCTACTGGTCGACCGGTGGCGGCGGCGAGAAGTTCGCGGCCGGAGTGGCCGCCGCGCTCGCCGACGACCACGACGTGCACCTGCTCGCCCACGAGCCGGTCGACCTCGACTGGCTGGGGGAGCGCCTGCTGCTCGACCTGTCGAAAGTGGCGGTCGACGTGCTCGACGACGACCTCGGGGTCACCCGGGCCTCGGCGGCGTACGACCTGTTCGTCAACGCCTCGTACCTGAGCTGGGACGCCAACCGCGCCCGTCACGGCCTGTTCATCGTCCACTTTCCCGGCCCCCGGCCCGAGCGGGCCGAGCAGGCCCGCCGCTGGATCGCGGGCCGGGCACGGGGCGCCCTGGCCGGCGGCGCCACCGTCGAGCTGGGCGAGCGGTTCTACACCCCCGAGTCGACCCGGATGCACGGCATCCGCTGGACCGGCGGCGACGCCGAGCTGATCGTCACCGCCCCCGCGGGTGGGCGGGTGCCCGTGACCGTGCTCCTCGGCCGCTACCTGCCCGCCGAGGTCGCGCCCCGGGAGGTCACGGCCGAGGTCGACGGTGTGGTCGTCGGCCGGGCGATCGTCGACGCCCCCGTCTCCCGTGCCGACCGGCGCCGCAGCGTCGCCCTCCGGTTCACCGTCGACGCCCCGCCGGGCGAGCCGGTGCGGGTCGACCTCCGCTGCCCGGCCTGGGTGCCGGCAGAGGCGGGCATCGGGACCGACCGTCGCCCGCTCGGCGTGCCGGTCATCGGTGTGCACGCCGGGGGCGGCTGGCGGGCCGGGGTGGCCCGCACCGTCCCGGTGCTCGCCGGCGAGACCGGGCGTCCCACCCACCTCGACACCTACGACCGGCTCGTCGCCAACTCCCGCTACACGCAGCGGTGGATCGAGCGGCTGTGGCACCGACCGAGCGGCCTGCTGTACCCGCCGGTCAGCCTGATGGAACGGCGCGAGAAGGCGCCGATCATCCTGTCGGTCGGCCGGTTCTTCCTGCCGGGGTCGGGCCACAACAAGAAGCAGCTCGAGATGGTGACCGCCTTCCGCCGCCTGGTCGAGCGGGGCGGGGCCGACGGGTGGGACTACCACCTCGTCGGCGGCTGCACCCCCGAGCACCGGCCCTACCTCGACCAGATCCGCGCCGCAGCCGAGGGCCTGCCCGTGGTCCTGCACCCGGACGCGTCGGGAGCGGAGCTGCGCGAGCTGTACGGACGGGCGTCGATCTTCTGGCACGCGGCCGGACTGGACGAGGATCCCGAGCGTCATCCCGATCGCTACGAGCACTTCGGCATCACCACCGTCGAAGCCATGTCGGCGGGCGCTGTCCCGGTCGTGATCGACGCCGCCGGCCAGGTCGAGATCGTCGAACAGGGCGCATCCGGCTACCGGTTCGCCGGGCTCGACGACCTGGTCACCCACACCGAGCGTCTCGTCGCCGACCCGGACTGGCGGAGCAACCTGTCAGCGGCCGCCGAGCGCCGCGCCCGCGACTTCGGCTGGGAGGCGTTCGTGGTCCGGGTCCGGGACGAGGTCGCGTCCCTCGACGTCTGAACCCGCCTGGCAGCCCCGTCGGTCGGGTCCTGCTCGCGCGCCCGCGCGGCTGCCATGATCGCTCCGTGCCCTGTTCGACCGACCGACTCACGACACGCGCGCGGCAGGTGGCCCGGGCCGCCCGCACGCCCTCCGCCTCGGCGCGCGACGTCGCAGCCCGACTGGCACACCTGCCGGCCGCCGAGCGCCGGGCCCGGGAGCTCGAGGCCGAGAACGCCGAGCTCCGCGCCCTCTACGAGACCTGGGTCCCGAAGGGCCACTTCTACTCCCCGTTCCCCGACCCGGCCGAGTACGACGGGCGGGCGGCGGCGCTGCGCGACCCCGACCGTGAGCTGGTAGGCATCGAGCTGAACGAGACGTCCCAGCTCGCCCTCGCCGACGAGCTCGCTGCCGACGCCGCCACGGCCGGGCTCGAGCTGGTCGAACACGAGCAGGCCGCCGGCGGGCCCCGCTACTGGCTCGACAACCCCGCCTACGCTCACGGCGACGGTGTGGTGCTGCACCTCATGCTGCGCCACCTGCGGCCGAGCCGGATCGTCGAGGTGGGCTCGGGCTACTCGTCCGCCCTGATCCTCGACACCTGCGACGGCTGGCTGCCCGACACGGCGGTCACCTTCGTCGAGCCGCATCCCGAGCTGGTCGAGGGCCTGCTCCGGGAGGGCGACGAGGCCCGCGTCACCATCCTGCGAACGCCGGTGCAGGACGTCGACCCGGACGTGTTCTCGGCACTCGGTCCTGGCGATGTGCTGTTCATCGACTCGACCCACGTTGCCAAGGCGGGGTCGGACGTCAACCACCTGTTCTTCGACGTGCTGCCGCGCCTGCCGGTGGGCGTGTGGGTGCACCTGCACGACATCTTCTTCCCCTTCGAGTACCCGGAGGCATGGGTGCGCGAGGGGCGGGCCTGGCACGAGGCCTACCTGCTGCGGGCGTTCCTGACCCACAGCCGGTCGTACGCGATTCGCTGGTATCAGGACTTCCTGTGGACCCGCCACCGGGCGGCGGTGGAGGCCCTGCCCTGGGTGGCGACCAACCCCGGCGCCAACATCTGGCTCGAACGCACGGCCTGAGCGCCGCGTCCGGCACGTTCAGTCGGGTACTCGGCAGTCCCAGGTCAGGTACTGATAGGCCGGCTCGACGCCGATGCGGGTCGCCTGGGCGCGGTCGGCGACCGCCACCAGGTCGTCGGCCATGCCGTCGGTGCGGGCACCGGCCAGCATGTCGGGCACGTCGAACTCACCCGCCCACTCCGGCCACGGGTTGCCGCCCGACGCGACGGCCTCCGCCAGCTCCTCGGTGCACAGCAGGTCGGTGACGAAGCCCTCGGCGCGCAGCCGAGCCGTCAGGTCGAAGCCGAAGCGCCAGAACACCGGCGTGTGGTCGCCGTGGAACTCGGGTTCGGTCGGCGGGGCGGTGCGGCCCTGCAGCACCGGGACCTGGAGCAGCAGGTGCCCGCCGGGGGCGATCACCCGGCGTAGCTCGGCCAGCGCCTTGTCGGTGTCGGGCACGTGTTCGAGCACGTGGGCGCACAGCAGGACGTCGATGCAGGCATCCGGTAGGTCGATCGCCTGGAGGTCGAGGCGCAGGTTCCCGGCGTGCGCCCGCAGGTCGTAATCGCTCGTGCGGTAGAAGAACCACGTGCCCATGGCCGCCCGGTAGCCCTCGCCCATGCGCGGGCTGCACTCGATGACGCGCAGCTCGGGGCCGAGGTCGACCCGCTGCGCCAGACACCAGTGGAGGAAGCGGTCGCGCCCGTTGCTGCCGCACTGCGGGCACAGCGCCAGCTCGACGTGGGCGGTGCCGTCGAACGCCGGGCCCTGCCACCGGCACACGTTGCAGAGCACGCCCGTGCCCTCCGACAGCGGCACCCACGGGGGAAGGTCGATGTCGGGCCCCTGCAACGGGGGCGGGCCCGCGGCGTCGGGACCGAGCACCCGACGGCCGAGGCGCCCGGCACGCCGGTAGGCGGAGAAGGCCAGGCTGCGGGCCTTGGCCTTCAGCTCGTCGCTGTTGAGCAGGCCGGAGGGGGGCGCGTCGTCGGCGGTCATCATCCAGGTCGGTCCTCGTCGTCGTCTAGGTCGTCTTCGGCGTCTCCGCCGTCTTCGGCGTCTTCGTCGTGCTCGTCGTCGGTCGCCAACCCGTGAGCGGCGAGAAGCTCGTGGGCGGCGGTGGTGGGGGAGACCCGGCCCGCCCGGACGGCGTCGGTGGCGTCGTCCAGCCGCTTGGCCACCCGTTCGTCCCGGCGGAAGGCGTCGATCAGCCGTTCCTGCATCTCCGTCCACATCCACGACACCGACTGCTCGGCGCGCAACCGGTCGAGCCCGCCGCCGGCGCCCAGGTGGGCGGCGAACCGCTCGACCTCCTGCCACACCTCGTCGATGCCGGTGCCCTCGACCGCGGAGGCCAGCAGCACCGGGACCGTCCACCCGGGATGCTTCGGGCGCATCAGGTGGGCCGCCTGGCGGTGGTCGCTCGCGGCTCGGCGAGCGGCCGGCAACAGGTCGCCGTCGGCCTTGTTGATGACGATCACGTCCGCGAGCTCCATGATGCCGCGCTTGATGCCCTGCAGATCGTCGCCGCCGCCGGGGGCGGCGATCAGCACGAAGCAGTCGACCATGTCGGCCACGACCGTCTCGGACTGGCCGACCCCGACCGTCTCGATGAGCACGATGTCGAAGCCCGCCGCCTCGCACAGGAACGCGGCCTCGCGGGTGCGTCGGGCGACCCCGCCGAGCGTGCCGCCCGACGGCGACGGACGGATGAACGCGGCCGGGTCGCGGCCGAGGCGCTCCATGCGGGTCTTGTCGCCCATGATCGACCCGCCGCTGCGCCGGCTCGACGGGTCGACGGCCAGCACCGCAACCCGGTGACCGGCGCCGGTGAGGCGGGTGCCCAGCTCGTCGATGAAGGTCGACTTGCCGGCACCGGGGGTGCCGCTGATGCCGACCCGCACCGCGTCGCCCGTGGCGGGCAGCACCGCGTCGAGCAGGGTGGCCGCCTGCGCCCGCAGGTCGGCGCGGGTGGACTCCACGAGGGTGATCGACCGGGCGAGCGCGCGGCGGTCGCCGTCGGTGAGTCGCCGCGCCAGGTCGGTGATGTCGACGGTCACGCCGACCGGTGGGGTCGGCCGGCCGTGGCCCGCAGCGGTCGCATGGACACGAGTGTACGACCTGCCCGGGGACCGCTCGGTCTCCTGCCTCAGAGGACCACCGGCGCCGCGTCGTCCGTCCCGTCGCCCCCGGCCGTCGGCGTCGACAGCCTGTCGCCGCGGTGCCACGGGCCGGTCAGGGCCATGCCCGCCACGTCGACGAGCAGGAAGATCAGGCGGGTCCCGATCGCGATGGTCGCGCCCAAGCCGGCGGGCAGACCGGACGCAGCGACGAACACCGCCTCGCGCACACCCGCCCCGGCGGGCACGGGCACGGCCACGAAACCGGCGGTCCACGACAGCACGGTCGCGATGCCGATGCGCAGCACCGGGGGATCGGGCACCACGGCGCGGGCGGCACACCAGGTCGCCGCCCAGATGAACAACCAGGCCGGCACGTAGCTGGCCACGAGCCCGATCGTCGCCCGCCAGGGCGGGATGACGATGTCGGCACCCCGTCCGGTGAGGCCCACCATGCGGCCGCGCGCCCACCCCAGCACCCGCGGGTGCAACGCGGCCAGGCCGAGGGGCAGGAGAGCCAGCAGCCCCAGCGCAGCCGGCGACTCGGACTGCTTGGCGAGGTCGAGCGGCACGAGGACCGCGCCGACGAGCAGCGCGGCCAGGTAGAGGGCGACGAGCGACAGCCCGACGCTCGGGTAGGCGCGGCCGCGGGGCACCCCGCCCCGGCGTGCCAGCTCGCCCCGGCCGAGGACGGGCCACACACCGCCAGGCACGTACTTGCCGATCTCGCCCGCGTAGTACCAGGCGATGATGCGCCGCCATCCGGGCGCCGGCCCCGACAGGCCGATCGCCTGCCGCCAGCACCCGGCGATCCAGGTCATGCCCCCGGCGGCCAGCAGCACCGAGACGGCGATCCAGCCCAGGGACGCGCCGGCCACCTCCTCGCGCACCTGCTCCCACTGCGACGTCATCCGCTGGACCACGAAGGCCACGCACGTCAGGCCGATCACCGCGCCCACGCCGACGCTGGCGACGAGCGCGCGGCGCCGGGACCGCCCGTCGGCGGGCGCACCGTCGTCGTGGCCTGCGCCGCCGTGACCGTTCGAGCGGTCCGGGCGCGGGTCGGTCCCCATGGGGGGCATTGTGACCGACGGATCGGTGGGCGGGGGCATCCGGGCAGCGTGAGCTGCGACAACCCGGTAGCTCAGCGCAGGTCGAGGCGCATGAGCACCCGTCGGAAGCCGTCGAGCACCGAGGTGGTGTCGGCGACCTTGGTGAACCCCGCCTGTTCGAAGAGCCCGCGGGTGCCGACGTACGCCATCGTCAGGTCGACCTTCTCGCCCCGGTTGTCGACGGGGTAGCCCTCGATCGCGGGCGCTCCCCGGTCGCGGGCGAAATCGACGGCGCCCCGCAGCAGGGGGTGCGAGACGCCCGCCTTCCGGTGCCCCGGCCGCACCTTGATGCACCACACCGACCAGACGTCGAGGTCGTCGACGTGGGGGATCTTGCGGTTGCGGGCGAAGCTCGTCTCGGCGCGGGGCGCGACGCCGGCCCAGCCCACGACCTCGTCACCGTCGTAGGCGAGGACGCCGATCGGGCCGTCGTCCAGGAGTCGGCGCACCCGCTCGCCCCGGGCCGGGCCGACCAGCGCCCGGTTCTCCTTCGACGGGATGCGGTAGCTGAGGCACCAGCAGACGTTGGCGTCGGGCCGCTTCGGCCCGACCAACGTCTTCACGTCCTCGAAGACGGTCGCCGGTCTGACCTCGATCGTCACCCGGCCATGGATAGCACGAGCCCCGATCGAGGCGGTCTCACGCCGCGCCGGACGCGGTCCCAAGCAGGTCGAGCACCTGACGGGCGGCGAGCGGGATGTTCGTTCCCGGCCCGAAGATGGCGGCCACGCCCGCGGCGCGGAGCGCGTCGTAGTCCTGCGGGGGGATGACCCCGCCGCACACGACGATCACGTCCTCCGCCCCGGCGGCCTTGAGCTCGGTGAGGAGCTGGGGCACCAGCGTGAGGTGACCCGCGGCCTGGCTCGACACGCCGATGACGTGCACGTCGTTGTCCACCGCGTCGCGCGCCGCCTCGGCCGGGGTCTGGAACAGGGGACCGACGTCGA
>CAYUXB010000183.1:0-8071 GCA_964448525.1 uncultured Acidimicrobiaceae bacterium | reverse complement strand
CCCGCTCCCGCCCCAGAACCGGCGCCCGCACCACCCGCCATCGAACCGGCGCCAGCGCCAGCGCCGCCGACACACGGCCGCGAGCCGACGTCGCCACCCGCCTCGGCGGTACCCAAGGACAAGCGCTGTAGAGACCGATCCTCCCCCGTGCCGGGCGAGGAGGACGCGCCGGCGTCCGTTCCCACGATCTAGCGCCCTGTCCCCGACCCACCGGTTCTGCGGGGGCTCAGACCCCCGTATAGCCTCGCGGCCGCACCTCCGGGGCGCGTTGGGGAGGATGATCACGAAGCGGTGCCATCGCCCTCGCCGGGTGCGGTGGAGTCTGGGGGAACGAGGCCATGAACTCTGCGGAAGATGTCGATCCCCCGCCCGCGGGCGGCCACGACGAGCGGCTCCTCCGAGCTTTCGATCGCGTCGCGCGCCTGGGGATCGATCTCGAGGACGACGACCTCAGCGACCGTGAGTCGGCGGCGGTCCGAGCGTTCGCCGCTCTCCACCAGGACGCGCCCGCCGCCGAGGAGGCCACCGCCGAACCGGCGGAGGACGAGAGGCCTCTCCGCCCGGACGCCGTCCTGCGCAGCCGCCGGTTCACACCCCGGGACGACGGCGGCCCCGACGATCGCGCGGTCGACGGCATCGAGGTGGAGGTGCCCCCGCCCCCGGCCGGCTCGGCCGACCCCCCGCCGTCTGGTCCCGCGTCGAGCAACGGCGCGGCGGCCGACGAGGCCGACCAGGCCGACCCCGCGACCGACCCGACCGCGGTCGACGCGGCGGCGTTCGAGCCGCCGGAACGCGCCGGGGACGGCTACCTGCTCGAGGTGGCGGCGTTGGGTGTGGCCAGTGGCGCCTTCGTCTGGACCTGGGCGTGGCCGGCGGCCCTCGTCGTCGTGCTCGTCGTCGCGGCGACCCTGAGCTCCCTCGCGGCCAACGGTCCGTCGCCGACCGCCCTGCTGAGGCGGGGCGCCCAGCACGTGCTCTCGTGGCTGCGTCCCCGGCCTCTGCTCGTGGTCGTCGCGGTGGCCGCCCGTGCAGCGCTGCTGGCGGTGGTGGTTCCCGCTCTCGTCTGTGCGGGGTGGTGGATCATCTCCGACGGCATCGACGGCGCTTTCGTCGCCGCGCGGATCGGTGTGTGGACCCACGGCGGGCGGGTCGCCGCAGCCGCCGTCTGCTTCGCGCTCGTGGTCGGTGGCGGGGAGACCCGGGCCCGTCGCGTCGTCCACGTCCGGCGGGTGACCGGCCAGCTCGGCACGACGGCGGTCATGGTGCTCGCCGCGGCGATCGTCGTGGCGGCGGTCGCCGTCGTCGTCACCGCCCCTCGCGCCGGTGGAGGCTGGTCGGCGGCCGACGACGGGCTCGGGTGGGCGCCCGCTCGTCTCCGCGACAACATCGACCGGTTGCGCGACGACCTCGTGTCGGCCGAGGTGCACGCCGCCTCCGGTTGCCTGTCCGACCACCAGGACGTGACCTGGCGGGCGACCTACACGACCGGCAACCCGCTGCGCGACGACGACGTGGTCCGCCTGTCGACGGCGCGCTCGGAGGAGACCGAGGCCCCCTCCCCCGGTCAGCTGGCGACCGCGGCGGCAGCGATCCACAACCAGGTCGCCCCGTGGGTCGAGAGCATCGAGATCGAGGTGGACGGCGACACCGTGGTGGCGGTCGACCGCGCCGCTCTGCCCGACGGCCGGCCCGTGGTCGATCCCGGCGACCTCGTGGCGGCCGCGAACGCCGGCGACGACCGCCTGTCCGAGGGCACCGAGGGCTTCGACCGTGCCGTCGCGCTGTCGTGCTCGGCAGCGCCTCTCCCCTGACAGCCCCGGGGCCTGCGTTCGGTCGGCGCGGCCTGGTCCGCGGGCCCGGTTCGGCGACCGTTTACAAACGCCATCTCCACGGGAAAGCTTCTCCTGCCCGCCGCCCCGGCGCCGCGCCCTGGAGGTTCCCATGTCGAACACCCCCGATACGCCCGACAGCCCCCGCCCCCCTGACACCGGCTCGGGCCCCGACGCGATGGCGGGCACGAGGGCTGTCGACGACCGCGACCCCGCCCACACGGCCCGGTCCACCGGCCCGGTGCGCCTGCTCGCCATCCTGGTCATCGTCGGTGGGGCGATCATGTCGATCGCTGGTGCCATCACCTGGGTCATCGTCACCAACCAGCTCAGCGACGAGAAGATCGTCGTCGCCGAGGACGCCGACAACTTCGCCGGCGACGACGTCGACGGCCCGTTCACCGCGTACGCCCAGGCCGAGATCATCAACGACCACGCCCTCGAGTCGACCGACGGCCTGACCTACGCCCAGCTCGACCAGGACGACCCCCGCCGCGACACGGTGATGACCGCCTCGTTCCTGCGTGCCTCGCTGTTCACCTCGGTCGTCGCCTTCGGCGTCGCCGTGTTCGCGTTCGGCCTCGGGCTGCTGCTCATCGCCGTCGGCGTGGCGCTGCTCCGGGTCGAGAAGGGCCTGCGCACCGCGTCCTGACCGCCCGGTCGGCGGTGCAAGCGGTCGGCAACCGCCGTGCAAGCGAGCGCCCTCATCATGGCGGAATGGAGACGTACCCCCCTACTCTCCGACGCCCTGACCTGGTCGATCTCACCGATTCCGGTGCGACCGACGGATCGCTCGTCGGCGCCAAAGCCGCCAACCTGGCCCGTGCCGAGCGCGCCGGCCTGCCCGTCCTGCCCGGCGCCGTCCTCACCACCGCCTGGGATCACCGCGGCTGGTCCCACCCGTCGCGCCTCGACCGGCCGGGCCCGGCCCTCGCGGCGTGGCGCACGCTCGGCAACGAGGGCGAGCGTCCCCTCGTCGTCCGCTCGTCGTCCACGAACGAGGACGGCGGGTCGTCGTCGATGGCCGGGGTGTTCACCTCCGTCCTCGACGTCACGACCTGGACGAGCTTCGTCGAAGCCGTCGACCGGGTGCTCGACTCCGGCCGGCTGGCGGACGTGCCCGGCGCCCACATGGCGGTCCTCGTGCAGCCCCAGCTCTCGCCCCGGTGGGGCGGGGTGCTCTTCGGCGCCGACCCCGTGTCCGGCCGCACCGACCGCCTGCTCGTCTCCGCGGTCGAGGGAGGCCCCGACAGTCTCGTCAGCGGGCTCGACGACGGGTGGACCGCCGTCCTGTCCCCCCGGGGCAAGGTGCTCGAGGTCCGGGGTACCGACGATCTCCCGCTCCCCCGACAGGCGCTGCGGGACCTCGCGCGGCTGGCCGCCCGGGCCCGCGACGCCTTCGGCGGCCCGCAGGACATCGAGTGGGCCATCGACCACGACGGCACCGTCTGGCTGCTCCAGAGCCGTCCGATCACGACGCCGACCGGCCGACCCGGCGGTCGGGTGCTCGGCATCGGCCCGCTCGCCGAGACGTTCCCCGAACCGCTGAGCCGGCTGGAGGCCGACCTGTGGCTGGCTCCCCTCGGGGAGGGCCTGGAGCGGGCGCTGCTCCTCACGGGGGCGGCCTCGGCGCGCGCCCTGCGCCGCTCGCCAGTCGCGCGAGCCATCGACGGCTGGGCCGTCGCGGACCTGGGCCACCTCGGGGCGGCACCGGCGAAGCGTCGGATGCTGCGCCTCCTCAACCCCGCGCCCCCGGCGCGCCGGCTGAAGGCCGCGTGGCGCACCGGCCGCCTGGGACGCGCGCTGCCCGCACTCGCCCGCGATGTCGTCGAGCAGGTCGACCGCGACCTCGCCGCGGTGCCACGGGTCGACGAGCTGTCGAACGCCGAGCTGCTCGCCGTCCTCGACAACGGCCGCACGGCGCTGCGCGCGCTCCACGGCTACGAGGCGCTCGCCGGCATGCTCGTGCCCGACACCGGCGAGTCGACGACCGCGGCCTCGCTCGCTCTCGCGGCGCTGGCCGAGGCCCGGGCCGAGGGCGTCGATCTCGACGACCTGATCGAGAACGACCCGATCGTCCTCGCCCTGGCGCCGCCCCGCATCGGTGGCTCGCCCCGGTTCGACGTCGGGCCGCTCACCACCATCGACCTGCGCGAGGGTGCCGCCCGGGTGCCGGGCTCGACCCCCGCCCCGCCGGCCGAGCCGACGACCGATGCTGCGGTCGCGCGCGAGGCGCTGCGCCTGCGGGCGCGCTGGGTCCAGGAGCTCACCGCCCGCGCCGCGTGGGAGCTCGGGCACCGTCTGGTCTGCGTCGGTCTGCTGCGCGACCAGGCGTCGGTGCGCCGTCTCGACATCGACGAGTTGCGGGCCGCCACGCGCACCCGCGCCGTTCCCGCCGACGTGCACGAGCGTCCCGATCCGGTGACCGCGCTACCCCGGTCGCTGCCGACGCAGTTCCGGCTCACGCCGGACGGCACCCCGGTGGCGGTCGCTCCCCCGACCGCCGACCCCGGCGGTGTCGGTGCCGGCGGTGGTGCCGGATCCGGGCCCGTGCACGTCGGCGACGACCCGCCCGCGGGCGCCGTGCTCGTCGTGGCGCACCTCGACCCGCGCCTGGCGCCGGTCATCCCCCGGCTGGCCGGCCTGGTGGCCGAGACGGGCAGCCCGCTCAGCCACCTCGCCATCCTCGCCCGGGAGCACGCTGTGCCGGTCGTGGTCGGCCACCTCGGCGCCACCGAGCGCTACCGCAGCGGTGACGTCGTCGAGGTCGACGGGACCGTCGGCACCGTCACCGTCCTCACCACGGCTGCGGATGCCGCCGAGGATCCCCCGGCGGACGGGTCGCTCGACCGCAGCAGGGCGGACCACCCGTCCCGCCGCCGGGACACGGCCCCGAGGGTGATCACCCTTCCGGATCGGCCTCCCGCCGACGACGCCCGCAACGGAAAGCGCCGCGACCAGGCGACCGGCAGCAACGTCATCCCGATCGGAGCGCGACGATGAACACACGACTGATCCGTGCCCTCCTCGGCGGCGTCACGCTCGCCGCATCCGGCACGTACACGTTCGTCTACCTCTACCGGTGGGAGTGGAACCGGGCGCTGATGTCCGCCGCCATCTTCATCGCGGCGGAGATCGCGGTCATGGGGTCCCTCCTCGCCCAGCGGCTCAAGGTGCTCAGCGACCGCGTCGACGCCCAGGCTGCCGGCCCGGCGCCCGTGTCCCACACCGTGCGGCTCGACCGCATCCAGGCGGCGGCACCGCCGGCTCGGGCCAACTTCGCGTGGCTGTCCCGCCCCGACCAGATGAACGTGTTCGTCCCGGTGCTGATGGGGGCCGGGGTCCTGCTGTCCGGCGTCGCCTGGCTCGTCGAACGGGTCGCCCGCGCGACGGTCACGCCGGTCGCGGAGCGGGGACTCGCCAACCAGCTCGACGGCCTGAACCTCCCGTCGCACGGCTTCGTCACCGCCGAGCGGGCGCCGCTCGACCTGCTGCGCGGGCCTGTCGGGAGGCGGACGTGAAGATCATCGCCGGACTCGTGCTGGGCGTCGTCGCCGTCATCGGCGTCTCGAGCCTCGCGGACCTGACCCAGAACCGCCCCGATCCGGTGGTCGACGGCAGCTCGACGGTGCTCACCTTCGACGTCGGGACCCGCGACTACAACGGCACCGACACCGAGGCCGCGCACGCCCTGTGGGCCGTGTGCGCCGCGACGGTGTCCGGCGAGACGACCGGCCCGACCGGGCTCGCCAACGGGCACTTCAGCGTGTCGATCAGCCCGGCCATCGGCACCAACGGTGACAAGCGCCTGCGGGGCTGCCTCCAGGACGGCACCCTCGACCGGGTGCAGGGCCACGTGCGGTCGGTGTCATCCGGCTAATGCTCTGACCGTTCCTGCTGCTCCTGGTGCCGTGCTCGTGGTCGCCGGTCGAAGCGGGAGACGACCTCGACGTGCGGCGTGTGGGCGAAGACGTCCACCACGGTCGACTCGACCAGGTCGTACCCGGCCCCTCGGAGCAGGCGCGCGTCTCGGCCGAGCGCACCCGCGTCGCAGCTGACGAGCACCACCCGCCCGGGGCGGGCGGCGGACACCGCGCGGGCGCCGACCCGTCCCAGCCCGCGGCGCGGCGGGTCGGCGACGACCAGGTCCATGCGTCGGGGTCGCCAGGCGGCCACATCGCTGCGCACCACCCGGGCGTCGAGGCCCCGGAGGTTGACCCGCGCGTCGGCCGCGGATGCGGCTGACGCCTCGACCACCACGACGTGGGCATCGCGCCCGACCGTGGCGGCGAACAGGCCGACCCCGCCGTACAGGTCGGCCATCCGCGTCCGCGCCGGCAAGGGCTCGGGCCCGGCGGCGTGGCCGACCGCGGCGACGAGGGCCTCGGCGCCCTCGGGACCGGCCTGGAAGAACGAGCGAGCCGACACCCGCAGCGGGACACCGGCGACGTCCTCGTGGATCCACGCCCGCTTCCCGGCCGCCAGCTCGGCGCCGGTCACCACGCGCACCCCCTCCGGCACGACGATGCCGGCCGGCTCGGCGGCGCCGGGCGTGTCGACCACCACCATCCGCTCGCCTGTGCGGGCGCCGACCCGGACGGTCACCTCGGCCCCCGGCGGGAACCGCCCCTCGGCGAGCACCTCGACCACCAGCGGGTGGGCGACCAGGCAGCCCGGGACGGCGACCAGCTCGTGGCTGTGGTGCCGGCGGAGGGCGAAGCGCCCGCGCTCGTCGGCGACCCCTCGCAGCGTCGTCCGGTACCCCGTGGTGGGCAACGCCGGCCCTGGCCGGACGACCGGCTCGCGCACGCCGCCCAGCCGCCGGAGCGCCTCGGCGACCATGTCGACCTTGAGACCCGTCTGGCTCACCGGTTCGATGTGCTGCCAGCCGCAGCCGCCGCAGCCGGCAGCCACGAACGGGCAGGGTGGCGCCACCCGGGCGGGCGCGGCCTCCTCCACGTCGACCACCACGGCGCGTGCGTGGTCGCGGCGTTCCTCGACCACCCGGGTGGTCACCAGCTCGCCCGGCAACCCTCCGGACACGAACACCACGCGCCCGGACGCCTCGCGGCCGACGCCGTCGCCGCCCACGGCGAGGCCGGTGATGCGGACGAGGTCATCGTGGCTGGTCACGACCTCACCCTAGGATGGCGGGCGTGGACACCCCCCGCACCCCGGTTGCGTCCGAGCGCCCCATCGAGATCGCCCCGTCCGTCCTGCCCGCCGACTTCGCCCGCCTGGGCGACGAGGTCGCCGCCCTGGAGAAGGCGGGAGTCGACCGCATCCAGTGGGACGTGATGGACGGCCGCTTCGTCCCCAACCTGACCTTCGGCCCCGACGTGATCGCCGCCTGCCGCCCGCACGCCAGCATCCCCTTCGAGGCCCACCTGATGGTCGAGGAGCCCGACGAGCTCATGGCCCGCTACGTGGAGGCCGGGTGCTCGCTGTTGCTCGTCCACGCCGAGTCGACCCGCCATCTGCACCGCTCGCTCGGGCGGGTGCGCGAGCTCGGAGCCGACGCCGCGGTCGCCCTCAATCCGGCCACCCCGGCCGAGGCCGTCGCCAACGTGCTCGACCTGTGCACGATGGTGCTCGTGATGACCGTGAACCCTGGCTTCGGCGGGCAGGACTACATCGCGACGATGGAGCCCAAGATCACCCAGATCCGTCGCATGATCGTTGACGGCGGCCACGACTGCGACCTCGAGGTCGACGGGGGCATCGGGCCCGCGACGATCCAGGGTGCGACCCGGGCCGGGGCCAACGTGCTCGTCGCGGGGTCCGCTCTCTACCGCGATCCGCGGGGCCTCGACCACGCCGTCTCCGAGCTGCGCGACCTGGCCACCGCGGCCCGCTGACGTGCGGGACCCGTCCGACGACCCAAGGAGAAGACCCCCGATGTCCGACTTCCTCGACAAGGCCAAGGACCTCGCCAAGGACCTCAGCGGCAAGGCCAAGGACACCGTGACGGAGCACTCCGACAAGATCGACGACGGCATCGACAAGGCCGCCGAGTTCGTCGACGGCAAGACCAAGGGCAAGTACACCGACAAGATCGGCACCGTGCAGTCGAAGGCCCACGAGGCCGTCGGCAAGATCGCCGACGACACGAGGGGCGAGGCAGGCGGCAGCGACACGCCGCCTGCCTGACGGGTCAGATCATCTCGCCGCGCTTGACGATCACGTTGTCGATCAGGCCGTACTCCTTGGCCTGCTCGGCGGTGAACCAGCGGTCGCGCTCG
>CAYUXB010000182.1:2334-8075 GCA_964448525.1 uncultured Acidimicrobiaceae bacterium | reverse complement strand
CGGGATCAGGCCAGCCAGCGGCTGAGGGACTCGACGACGCAGGCCGGCTTGGTGCCGCCCTCGACCTCCATCGTGATGACGATGGTGGTCTGCACACCGCCTTTGACCTCGTCGCACGCCGTGAGCTCGGCGGTGCCCCGCACGCGGCTACCGACCGGCACCGGGGACGGGAACCGCACCTTGCCCGTCCCGTAGTTGACCCCCATCGACACGCCCCGCACCTCGAGCACCTGGGGCAGCACGAGGTTGGTGAGCGACAGCGTCAGGTAGCCGTGGGCGATCGGGCCACCGAACGGGCTCTCCTTCGTCGCCCGCTCGACGTCGACGTGGATCCACTGGTGGTCGCCCGTCGCCTCGGCGAACAGGTTCACCTGCTCCTGGGTCACGTCGAACCAGTCGCTGGTCCCGAGCGTGGTTCCCACCGCCGCCCGGATCTCGTCCAGCGATTCGAACACCGTGGTCATGTCGACTCCTCCCCGCCGGCTGTCGTGGCCGGGGTGACACACCAGTAGCCCGAGCGTGATCGGTGCCGAGCGTCGAACCGCGCCGGCATCGAGGTCTGGGTGCCGACTCCGGTCACGGGTGCTGTGAGCTGACGCTCACGATCTCGCCGGTCATGTAGGTGGAGTAGTCGCTGGCGAGGAAGGCGACGACCGTCGCCACCTCCCACGGCTCGGCCCCGCGGCCGAACGCCTCGTGGCTGGCCATGTCGTCCAGCAGCTCCTGGTCCATCACCTTGCTGAGGAAGGGATGCATGGCCAGGCTCGGCGACACGGCGTTCACCCGGACGCCGTGGGGTGCGGCCTCCAGCGCCGCGCTGCGGGTCAGCGCCATCACCCCCGCCTTGGCCGCGCCGTAGTGGGCCTGGCCGACCTGCGCGCGCCAGCCGAGCACCGAGGCGTTGTTGACGATGACGCCCCGGCGCTGCGGCGCCATGATCCGCAGTGCGGCCCGGGTGCAGCGCATCGTGCCCGTGAGCGTGACGTCGAGGACGATGGCCCACTGGTCGTCGGTCATCTCGACCAGCTCGGCGGTGCCGCCGAGGCCGGCGTTGTTCACCGCGATGTCGAGGCGGCCGTGCGCGTCGACCGCGGCCGCGTACAGGGCCTGCACCTGGTCCTCCTGCGTGACGTCGCACGGGACGGCGAGGGGTGCGGCGCAGACGCTGCCGTCAGCGCGCACCGTGCCGGCCAGCGCGGCGGCGGTCTCGGCGAGGCGGCGCTCGTGGGTGTCGCTGACGACGACGGTTGCGCCTTCGGCCAGTAGCCGGCGGGCGGTCGCGGAGCCGATGCCGGTACCGGCCGCGGCGGTGACGACCGCGACCTTGCCGGCCAGCAGATCATGGCCGGCGGGTTCGGTGGGCACGGGCGGTGGCGTCGGTCGGTCGGTCACCGGATCTCCTGTGGGATGGCGGGTCGGGGTGCGGTCGATCTGCTCGGGATCGGCCGAGGTGCGGCGGCGGGTCGGGGCGCGGGCCAGGTTCTGGCAGGTGCTGCGTGCCGGTGACCGCAACCAGGAAGCGCCGGAATCCGCTGACGGGGGGCGGGCCCGATCATCGGGGTTCCCGGGGGAGGCCCAGGGCCCGCTCGCCGATGATGTTGCGCTGGATCTCGTTGGAGCCGGCGTAGATCGTGTCGGACCGGCTGAACAGGAACAGCCGTTGCAGCGCGTCCGGGTCGTAGCCGCCTCCGGAGGGAAGCTCGCCGGCCGCAGTGGCGTCCGCTCCGAGCACGTCCATCGCCAGCTCGCCGAGGCCGCGGTGGAACGTCGCCCAGTAGAGCTTGCCGATCAGCGCGTCGCGCCCGAGGGTGCCCGACTCGGTGCCCGACAGCGTGCGCAGCGCGTTGAGCCGCATGATCTCGAGCCCGACGTGGGCACTCACCAGGCGCTGGCGGATCACCGGGTCGTCGGTGCGACCGGTGCGCCGGGCGAGGGCGGTGATGGCGTCGAGCTCGTTGCGGAAGTTGAGCTGCTGGCCGAGCGTCGAGGCCCCCCGCTCGAAGGCGAGGGTGCCCATCGCCACCTTCCAGCCCTCGCCCACCTCGCCCACCACGTTGCCGTCGGTGGTGCGGGCGCCGTCGAAGAACACCTCGTTGAACTCGCTGTCGCCGGTGAGCTGCACGATGGGCCGGATCTCGATGCCGTCCTGGCGCATCGGCACGAGCAGGTAGGAGATGCCGGCGTGCTTGCGGGCCGGGTCGGTGGGCGGCGATGTGCGGGCGAGCACGAAGCACCAGTCGGCCCAGTGGGCGAGCGAGGTCCACACCTTCTGGCCGTGGACCGCCCAGCCGTCGCCATCGCGCTCCGCCCGGGTGGCGATGTTGGCCAGGTCGCTGCCGGCGTTCGGCTCGGAGTACCCCTGGCACCACAGCTCCTCACCGGCGACGATCCGCGGGAGGAAGCGCTGCTGCTGGTCGGGCGAGCCGAAGGCGATGATCGTCGGCCCGAGCAGGCCTTCGCCGATGTGCCCGAGCCGTCCGGGGGCTCGGGCTCGGGCGTATTCCTCGTAGTAGATGACGTGTCGGCGCAGCGGCAGGCCGCGGCCGCCGTGCTCGGTGGGCCAGCCGACGCAGGTCCAGCCGTGGGCACCGAGGTGCCGTTCCCATGCGAGACGCTCGTCGAACAGCGCGTGCTCGTCGCCGGGCCCGCCGCGCCCGCGCACGACGGCGAAGTCGCCGCGCAGGCTGTCCTCCAGGAAGGTGCGCACCTCGTCGCGGAACGCCCCGTCCTCCGCGCTGTCCCTCAGATCCACGCCGAGACGGTATCTGACGGTCCGTCAGAAATCGAGGTGAGTCCCGGGCGGAACACCCGACGCCGGGACGGACATGGACAGTTGGAGGCACCGGCCGAGGTCAGCCGGCTCAGCGGACGGGGGCGTCCTCGCCGCCGGCCTCCCACATCGAGTGGGCGTAGCCGACCTCGAGGTCTGCCTCGATCAGCTCTGCGGCCACGTCGAGCTCGAGGTGATTGCGCCAGATTGCGCCGGGACTGGGGCGCGCCGCGTCCTCGGGCCACGAGGTCGGGTCCCACAGGCCGGAGCGGCGGAGAGCCTTGGCGCAGTGCAGGTACACCTCGTCGACGTCGATGCCGAGCGCGAGCTTGGGCTGCGTGCCCGGGAACGCGCAGGCGTCGAGCACGGCCGGGTCGGTCGTCAGGGTGGCCCGGCCGTTGACCCGCAACGTCTCGGCCATCCCGGGGATGAGGAACAGCAGCCCCACAGCCGGGTTGGCGAGGATGTTGGCGAAGCTGTCGAGCCGCCGGTTGCCCGCCAGGTCGCCGATGGCGAGGCGGTGGTCGTCGAGCACGGCGACGAAACCGGGTGGGCCACCCCGGGGCGACGCATCGGTGCCGGTGGGCCCGGCGGTGGCGACCATCACGAACGGGGACATGGCGATGAAGCCCCGGGCGCCGTCGTCGACGTGGTCGATGACCTTGTCGATCACCGTCGCGTGCGGGTCGGCGTACAGCCGGCGCAGGCCGGCGAGGTCATCGATGCTGTGGTCGAACGGCATGTCTGCTCCGGTCTCGAATGGCTTGGGTCCGCCCGCCCCGCCCGGGGCCGGTCACCCCTGTGTAGACGCCGCCCGCCGCCGGCACCAACGGCGGCGTCGGCCATGGGCCATACTCCGACCCCATGTGGCGCAGGGCAGGACCAGGGTCGCCCTCCGGGAGCACTGGGTGCAGGCTGTCGCTGTAGGGCCGGGTGGGGGCAGGTGGGACGAACGCGGGACGAACGTTCCCTGACACGGCACTAGCCTCGGCGCCACGATGGTTGAGCGCGTTCCCTACCTGACGAGCCGCCTCCAGGGTTTCGGCACGACGATCTTCGCCGAGATGTCGGCGCTCGCCGTCGAGTCCGGGGCGATCAACCTCGGCCAGGGCTTCCCCGACACCGACGGGCCCTCGCAGGTGCTCGACGCGGCGGTCGACGCCATCCGCTCCGGGCACAACCAGTACCCGCCCGGCCGGGGCGTGCCCGTGCTGCGCGAGGCGATCGCCCGTCACCAGCAGCGCTGGTACGGCCTGACCTACGACCCCGACACCGAGGTGCTGGTCACCGCCGGTGCCACCGAGGCGATCGCGGCGGCCTGCCTCGCCTTGTGCGAGCCGGGCGACGAGGTCGTCGTGCTGGAGCCGGCCTTCGACAGCTACCAGGCATCGATCGCCATGGCGGGCGCCACGCCGGTGTTCGTCACGCTGCACCCGCCGGACTACCGGCTCGACGTCGACGCCCTGCGGGCCGCCGTCACCGGCCGCACCCGCCTGCTTCTCGTCAACTCGCCCCACAACCCGACCGGCACCGTGCTCGACCGCGCCGAGCTGGCCGCGATCGCCGCGCTGGCGGTCGAGCGCGACCTGGTCGTCGTCACCGACGAGGTGTACGAGCACCTGACCTTCGACGGCCGACCGCACGTTCCCCTCGCGACCCTGCCGGGGATGCGCGACCGCACGGTCACCATCTCGTCGGGCGGCAAGACGTTCAACACCACCGGCTGGAAGGTCGGCTGGCTGTGCGCCCCACCGGCCCTCGTCACGGCGGTGACCACCGCCAAGCAGTACCTCACCTATGTGAACGGTGCGCCGTTCCAACCGGCCATCGCCGCAGGGCTCGACCTGCCCGAGACCTACTTCACCGGTCTCGCCGCCGAGCTGGCCGCCCGGCGGGACGAGCTGTGCGACGGGCTCGGCATCGCGGGCTTCAGCGTCTTCCGGCCCCAGGGCACCTACTTCGTGACCGTCGACATCCGGCCGCTGCGGCCCGACGGCGACGGCATGGCCTTCTGCCGTGACCTGCCCCGGATGTGCGGCGTCGTGGCGATCCCCAACCAGGTCTTCTACGGCGACCCCGCCCGGGGGAGGCACCTCGTCCGGTTCGCGTTCGCGAAGCGGGCCGAGGTGATCCACGAGGCGGTCACCCGCCTCGGCACGCTCGCGGGAGCGGCGGCATGACGGGTGCGGTCGTCCCCTGCGACCTGGTCGGGAAGGGCAGTCCGACGTGAGGGTCGCCGTCGTCCAGCACGACATCGTCTGGGAGGACAAGGCGGCGAACTTCGCCCGCCTCGCCCCGATGATCGAGGCGGCCGCGGGGGCGGGCGCACGGCTCGTCGTCCTGTCCGAGACGTTCTCCACCGGGTTCTCGATGCGCGTCGACGCGACGGCCGAGCGCGTCGGCGGTCCGTCGTCGCAGTTCCTGGTCGAGCAGGCGGCCGCGCACGACGTGTGGGTGTGCGGGTCGTTCCCCGAGGTCGCCGCCGAGGGTGGGCCGCCTTACAACACCCTGGTGCTGGCCGGCCCGCGCGGCACGACCCACCGGTACCGCAAGATCCACCGCTTCGGCTACGGCGGCGAGGACGACCGGTTCTCCGCCGGCAGCGAGCACGTCACCGTCGAGGTCGAGGGCCTGAGACTCACGCTGTTCGTCTGCTACGACCTGCGCTTCGCCGACGAGTGGTGGGCCGTGGCCACCGACACCGACGTGTACGTGTGCGTCGCCAACTGGCCCGAGACCCGGCGCCACCACTGGCAGACCCTGGTGCGGGCCCGAGCGATCGAGAACCAGGCCTACGTCGTCGCCGCCAACCGGGTCGGCCGCGGTGGCGACCTCGCCTACGCGGGCGACAGCGCCATCGTCGACCCGATGGGCGAGGTGTTGGCGACCGGCTCGCACACCGAGGCCCTGCTGGTGGCCGACGTGACGGCCGAGCGGGTGGCCCAGGTCCGGACCGACCTCCCCTTCCTCG
>CAYUXB010000182.1:0-2234 GCA_964448525.1 uncultured Acidimicrobiaceae bacterium | reverse complement strand
CGCTGCCCCGGCATGCCGACGTTCGCTCGCCCACCCCCTGTCGCTCATGAGGGGATCCCCACAGACGGCGTGTCGCTCACGGGGGTCGGGACAGACGGCGTCATCGCCGTCGCGCCGCCGTACCCTCCGTCCCCATGGGTCGTCGGGTCGGAGGTGGAGGCGGAGGAGGCATGCACATGGGCGGTGGCATGCTCGGTGCCGACCCCAGCCAGCTCCGCGGTGCCTCGTTCGACGGGGCGGTGGTGCGCCGGGTGCTGCGCTTCGCCCGCCCCTACCGGGCACAGCTGCTCGCCTACCTCGGCATCATCGTCGCCGTCGCGCTCGTTCAGCTCGTCCCGCCGCTGATCTTCCGGCAGATCATCGACGAGGCGATCCCCCGGGGCGTCGACGAGGGCGACAGGGGTTTGCTCCACCTGCTCGCCGGCCTGGCCATCCTGGCCGCGGTCGGCAGCGGTGCACTGGCGATCGTCGACCGGTGGCTGTCGTCCCGCATCGGGGAGGGCGTCATCTACGACCTGCGCGTGGCGGTGTTCGGCCACGTGCAGCGCATGCCGATCTCGTTCTTCACCCGCACCCAGACCGGGGCGTTGACCAACCGGCTCAACAGCGATGTCATCGGGGCGCAGCGGGCGCTGACCACCACGATCGGCGGGGTGGCGTCCAACGTGATCACCCTGGTCACCACGCTGGGCGCCATGGCCTTCCTCGAGTGGCGCCTCACCTTGCTGTCGCTGGTCGTGCTGCCCCTGTTCATCGTGCCGGCCAAGCGGGTGGGGCGGAAGCTGCAGGCGATCACCCGCACGCAGATGGACCTCAACGCCTCCATGAACAACACGATGACCGAGCGGTTCAACGTGTCGGGGGCGCTGCTCGTCAAGCTGTTCGGCCGCACGGCCGACGAGGAGCGGTCCTTCGCCGATCGGGCCGACGGGGTGCGCCGCACCGGCATCCGGGCCGCCCTGTACGGGCGGACGTTCTTCATCGCCCTCGGGCTGGTGGGCGCCATCGGCACGGCCGCGGTCTACTGGGTCGGCGGTCTGCTCGTGATCGAGGGCTCCCTCACCCTCGGCACGCTGGTGGCGTTGGCCGCGTACGTCACCCGTCTGTACGGGCCGTTGACGTCGCTCAGCAACGCGCACGTCGACCTGCTCACGGCGATGGTGTCGTTCGAGCGGGTGTTCGAGGTGCTCGACGCCCCCCTGCCGCTCGTCGACCGTCCCGGCGCGGTCGACCTCGTCGATCCGCAGGGCCGCATCGAGATCGACGCGGTGCGGTTCACCTACCCCGACGAGGTGATCGTGCCGACCCTCGAGCTCGACCCGTCGGTCGGGCTCGTCCCGGCGGCTGCGGGGGAGGCCGACGCCCAAGAGGACGACGGGGTCCGTGGGGCCGATGGGGCGGGCGGGGACGACGGGTTCGACGAGCTGGTCGAGCCCGAGGCCCCGCCGGGACGCGAGGTGCTGCGCGGCGTGACGGCGACGATCGAACCGGGACAGCTCGTCGCCCTCGTCGGCCCGTCAGGCAGCGGCAAGACCACCCTGTCGATGCTGGTGCCCCGGCTCTACGACGTCTCGGAGGGCGCGATCCGCATCGACGGCCGCGACGTGCGCGACCTCACCCAGGACACGCTGCACGCCGCCGTCGGCGCGGTCACCCAGGACCCGCACCTGTTCCACGACACGGTCGGCAACAACCTGCGCTACGCCCGTCCCGACGCCACTGACGCCGACCTGGTGGAGGCCGCCCGCGCCGCCCAGATCCACGACGTGATCGCCCGCCTGCCCGAGGGCTACGACACCCTCGTGGGCGAGCGCGGCTACCGGCTGTCGGGTGGCGAGAAACAGCGCCTGGCGATCGCCCGCATGCTGCTCAAGAACCCGACGCTGGTGATCCTCGACGAGGCGACCAGCCAGCTCGACAGCGAGAACGAGGCGGCCATCCAGCGGGCGCTGGCGGAGGCGCTCGTCGGGCGCACCAGCCTGGTGATCGCCCACCGGCTGTCGACGATCACGACCGCGGACCAGATCCTGGTGTTGGACGAGGGCCGGATCGTCGAGAGGGGAGTCCACGACGACCTGCTCGCCGCGGGTGGTCTCTACGCCGACCTGTACCGCACCCTCGTCCGCGAGGACGTCGCGCATGCGGCCCGGGGCGGCTCGACCGCCCTCGACCTCGCGTGAGAGGCCACGTGGCCTGCAGCAGCCGACCCGGCCCGGCCTCGTCCGGCCCTGGGC
>CAYUXB010000181.1:0-8120 GCA_964448525.1 uncultured Acidimicrobiaceae bacterium | reverse complement strand
AAATCATCTACACACTATCCCAACACGACCATCAACACATCAATCTAGAGGTCGAGCGGCGCCCGGCCGGACGGGAAGGCGGTCGCCACCGCGGCGATGTGGACCGGCGCGGTGCCAGTCGGCCGGCCGTCGACCTGGGGCTCGACGCCGGAGTGCCCGTGCGTGGACTGCGACGATCGTCCTGCCCGCCCGGCCGCCGAGTCGCCGAGTGCATCGGCTGCCACCGAGGCGAGGTCGCCGTACACGCAGATGGCGGCCACAGACGGGCATGTGGGGTCGGCGGGATCGGGCCGCAGTCCCTTGGCGCAGAGCGCCCGCACCTTGCCCGGTGTGTCCTGGCCCTCGAGGGTGGTGAGGTCGACCATGCGCACGGCCAGGTCGAGGGCGAACTGCTTGGCCGTCGTCTTGATGGAGCGGGTGGCGAGGGCGGCGGCGCGGGCCTCGGCCCCGACCTGGTCGACACCTGGCAGGCCGTGCAGGAACCGGCGCAGCGACGCGTTCGATGCGGTGACGTCGGCCAGGTCGCCGGCGGGGGGAGCGGTGGCGGTCACCCGCTCAGGGTACTGCCGCTTGAGCTAGAGCTCCTCGGCCCGCATGGCGGCGTAGCCGGGCTTGATCTGCCCGGCGATGATGCGCAGGCGCTGGTCGAAGGGCCAGAACGCCGACTTCATCGCGTTGATCGTGAGCCACTCGATCTCATCCCACCCGAAGCCGAACGCCTCGACCAGGTTGTGCATCTCATCGCTCAGCGAGATGCCGGACATCAGCCGGTTGTCGGTGTTCACCGTGACCCGGTAGCGCAGGCGGGTCAGCAGGCCGATCGGGTGCTCCGCGATCGACGGCGCCGCCCCCGTGTGGACATTCGAGGTCGGGCACATCTCGAGCGCCACCCGGCGGTCGCGCACGAAGGCGGCCAGGCGGCCGAGTTGGGCGCGCCCCTGGTCGTCGAAGGTGATGTCGTCGACGATGCGCACCCCGTGGCCGAGCCGCTCGGCACCGCAGATCTGCAGCGCCTCCCAGATCGACGGCAGGCCGAACGCCTCGCCCGCATGGATGGTGATGTGGCTGTTGGCCTTGGCGATCTCCTGGAACGCGGCGAGGTGGCGGGTCGGCGGGTTGCCCGCCTCGCTGCCGGCGATGTCGAAACCGACCACACCGTCGTCGCGGTGGCGCAATGCCAGCTCGGCGATCTCGCTCGAGTTGGCCGCGTGGCGCATGGCCGTGGCGAGCGTGCCGATCGTGATGTTGCGGTCGGTGCTGCCGATCCGGAAGCCCTCGAGCACGGCCTCGACCACCTCGTCGAGGCTGAGCCCGCCCTCGATGTGCAGCTCCGGAGCGAAGCGCACCTCCGCATACACGACGCCGTCGTCGGCCAGGTCCTCGGCGCACTCGGCGGCGACCCGGGCGAGGGAGTCCTTCGTCTGCATCACCCCGACCGTGTGCTCGAACGTCTCGAGGTACAGGTCGAGGTCCTGGCGACGGGCGCCCTCGGTGAACCAGCGAGCCAGGTCGTCGGGGTCGGTGGTCGGCAGGGTGTGGTCGGCCTCGCGGGCGAGGTCGATGACGGTGGTGGGCCGCAGACCGCCGTCGAGGTGGTCGTGCAGCAGCACCTTGGGGGCTCGCCGGATCTGGTCGAGGGTGGGTGCGGCCATGCGCCAGGCTACCGGCGGGCCACCGTCCCGACGATGGGATTTGGGCGTGTCCGGGCCTGGTCGGCTGGTGCTCAGGCGATGCGCTCGACGACGAGAGGCCGGGGCTCCGGCGGTTCGGGTCCGACCTCGATGGCCCCCTCCAGCGCGGCGAGAGCGCCGGGTAGGCGCGCGTCGTCGTCGGCCTGCAGGACGAGCACCGGCTCGCCCGACTCCACCGGGTCGCCCGGCTTGCGCAGGCAGGTGGCCCCCGCCGCGGGCGACACCGGGTCCTCCTTGCGTGCCCGCCCGGCGCCCAGCCGCCAGACGGCGACACCGACGGCGCGAGCATCGAGCCGACGCAGGTAGCCACCTGCCGGGGCACGGACTTCGTGGTGCACCGGGGCGGTCGGCAGCGGCGCATCGGGATCGCCGCCCTGGGCCCGGATCATCCGGTCCCAGACGGCGAGTGCCCGCCCGTCGGCCAGCACCGCGGCGGGATCGGCGTCGCCGTCCGTCGGCAGGCCGGCCAGCGCCACCATCTCCCGGGCCAGGGCCAGGGTCACCTCGACGACGTCCGCCGGGCCCCCGCCCCGCAGCACCTCGAGCGACTCGGTGACCTCGAGCCCGTTGCCGCAGGCCCGCCCGAGCGGGGTCTCCATGTCGGTGATCAGCGCCACGGTGCGCACGCCCGCTGCCTGGCCGAGGCCGACCATGGTCTCGGCCAGGCGACGGGCCTGGTCGAGCTCGGGCAGGAACGCGCCGGACCCGACCTTGACGTCGAGCACGAGAGCGTCGGTGCCCTCGGCGATCTTCTTGGCCATGATCGAGCTGGCGATCAGCGGGATCGCCTCGACCGTGGCCGTCACATCCCGGAGGGCGTACAGCTTGCGGTCGGCGGGGCACAGCGTGTCGCTCGCCGCGCAGATGACGGCCCCGACATCACGGAGCTGGGCGACGACGCGCTCGATCGGCAGGGCGGCTTGCCAGCCCGGGATCGCCTCCAGCTTGTCGAGGGTGCCGCCCGTGTGGCCGAGCCCGCGGCCCGAGAGCTGGGGCACCGCCGCGCCGCACGCGGCGACGAGGGGAGCGAGGGGGAGCGACACCTTGTCGCCGACACCGCCGGTCGAGTGCTTGTCGACGGTGGGACGGCCGACGCCCGACAGGTCGAGGCGCTCGCCGCTGTCGATCATCGCCCGGGTCCACGTCGCCAGCTCGCCGGGGGCCATGTCGCGCAGCAGGATGGCCATGCACAGGGCCGCGGCCTGCTCGTCGGCGATCGTGCCGGCCGTGTAGCCCTCGATGAAGAAGCGCACCTGCTCGTCGCTGAGGTTGCCGCCGTCGCGCTTGGTGCGGATGACGTCGAGCACGTCGGTGGCCATCAGCGCACCCCAGGGTCGGCGGGTGCGTCCGTGACGGCGTCGGCATCCTCGGGGAGGAGGTCGAACCCTTCCGCCGCGGCCGCGCCACAGAGCCGCCGGTCGAAGGCGACGAAGAGCAGGGCTTCGTCGATCGCATCGCGCGTCGCGCATGCGCTCGCGAGTTGGACGGCGTCGTGGGCCCGCAGGCCGTGGCGCGCGACGAGGCGCGCCGCCTCGTCGAGCACCGGCCCGGTGACGCTCACCGCTGCGAACCGCGGGTCGTCCTCGGCAGTCCCGAACCAGTCGGCCTCGAAGGCCGCCACGAGCACGGCCACATCCGCCGCGCCGATCTCCCCCATGCGGTGCTTGCGCCAGAAGGCGCCGGGAACCTCGACGCGGGCGATCTGCGATGCCGAGATGGCGCCGAGCGCACGTACCGATGCCGCCCCCGCCTCGGGCGCGTAGAGCTTGACGAGCGCCGACGAGTCGGCGAAAGCGAGGCGAGGTGACGTCACGCCCGATCGCCGGAGGTCAGGTCTGACAGGGGCGTTCCGCTGCCGGCAGCCGTCCCGGCTCGGGCCAGCGCGGCCGGGTCCGGACGCCGACGCGGCTGCCCCGGCTCGGCGAGCAGCCCGGCACGGGCGAGGCGCTCCCGCAGGCGGTCGGCGTCGCTGGCTGCGTACGCGGGATCGGTGGCCGCCTCGACCAGCCGGGTGAGGTACTCGTTCACGCTCCACCCCGCGTCCCGCGCCACGTGGCGGACCCGCTCGACCAGTGCCTCCGGTGCACGCCATGTCACCTGTGCCATGCAGGCAAGATAGCAGGCATGATGTCACGCGCCGCGCCGGCGCCACTGTCACGTCAGGTCGTCCGGACCGAAGGCGCCCGGCAGCCACTCGCGCATCGGCCGCTCGTTGACGACCAGCTCGGGCCCGCCGGCCTCGAACAACAGCTGCCGGCACCGGCCGCAGCAGGCCAGATCGGCGCCCTCTGGATCGGTGACCGCCACGGCCACCAGGCGCCCGCCGCCGGTGGCGTGCAGCGACGAGACCATCCCGCACTCGGCGCACAGGGTGAGGCCGTAGGAGGCGTTCTCGACGTTGCAACCGAGGACCACCCGCCCGTCCTCGACCAGGCCGGCCGCGCCGACGGGGAACCCGGAGTACGGCGCGTAGGCGCGCGCCGCGATGTCGGCGGCCGCCGCCCGCAGCGCCGCCCAGTCCACCGGTGCGCCGGGTGTGGAGGGCACCGTCACTCGACCACGTAGGGCTGGCCGTCGGCCGCCGGGGCCCGCGACCGGCCGACGAGGCCGGCGACGACGATGATCGTGACGATGTAGGGGGTCATCAGCAGGAAGTCGGACGGGATCGGCGTGTCGAGCAGCGCCAGCCGGGTCTGCAGCTCCTCGGCGAAGGCGAAGATCAGGGCGGCGACGAATGCCCCGACGGGGTGCCAGCGGCCGAAGATGAGCGCGGCGAGAGCGATGAACCCCTTGCCGGCCGTCATGTTCTCGTTGAAGCTGCCGGTGGCGTCGAGCGTGAACCAGGTGCCGCCCAGCCCCGCGACCGCGCCGCCCAGCATGACCGCCCGGTAGCGCGTGCGCAGGACGTTGATGCCCACCGTGTCGGCGGCGCGCGGGTGCTCGCCCACCGCCCGCACCCGCAGCCCCCAGCGGGTGCGGAACAGCGCCCACCACAGCCCGACGACGAGGGCGAACATGACGAACACGTAGATCGTGTTGTGGAACAGCAGGGGGCCGATCAGCGGCAGGCGCTCGAGGCCCGGGATGCCGAAGGCGCGGAACGCCCCCGGCCGGTTCAGGTCCGGGTACTCCGACAACACGCGGGCGCCGAGGTAGCTGGTCAGCCCCAGGGCGAGGATGTTGATCACCGTGCCGCCGATGATCTGGTCGACCCGGTACTTGATCGACAGCACGCCGAGGAAGGCGCCGAGCAGGGCACCGGCGGCGATGCCGCACGCCAGGCCGACCCAGGTGTTCTCGGCGGCGCTGGCGGTGAGCGCGGCGACGAACGCGGCCGTCAGCAGCATGCCCTCGATGGCGATGTTGACGACGCCGGCCCGCTCGCACAGCAGACCGGCGAAGGCGCCGAGGGCCAGCGGCGTCGCTCGGAACAGGGTGCCGTCGAGCAGACCGATGATGCTCACGTCCGCGCCCCGGGCCGCCCACGCGAGCAGTGCCACGACGAACAGCGCGAGGGCGAGGCCGAACACCAGGTAGATGCGATCGCGCAGCAGCCCGACGGCGAGCAGCACGCCCGCCACCACGGTCACCGCGCCGATCGTGAGCCCCGTCCAGCGTGCGGGGATCGTCAGGTCGGGGATCTGCACCGCGTCCGAGCCCCGGCTGAACACGAAGGTCGCGTCCAGTCCCGAGGCGCTGCCGAGGCCGAACGCCACGAACCCGATCACGCCCAGCACCACGGTGGCGATGCCGAAGCCGACGCGCCGCCGCGCATCGGGTTCGTCGACGACGATCGGGGCGGCGTCCTCGGGCGGCGGGGCGAGCGGTTCCTGCACCGTGGTCGACATCAGCCGCCCCAGCTCGTCGTGAAGTTCTGGGAGGTGCCGCGGCCCGCCTTGATGCGGTAGATCGAGCGCACCAGGGCGGGAGCGGCCACGAACAGGATGATCAGCGCCTGGATGACCACGATGATGTCGACGGGCGTCGACGTGGCGGCCTGCATGCCGGTCGATCCCGCCCGCAGGACACCGAACAGGATCGCGGCACCGAGCACACCGCCCGGGTTGGCCCGGCCGAGCAGGGCGACGGCGATCGCGTCGAACCCGAGGAACGAGTAGTAGCCGCCGGTCAGGCTGAAGCTGGGTCGGCCGAGGATGTTCATCGTTCCGGCCAGGCCGGCCAGCCCTCCGGCCAGGACCATCGCCAGCACGTACATGGCGGCGACGCTCATGCCGGCGTACCGGGCGGCGTGGGGGTTGGCGCCCACCGAGCGGAGGCGGAAGCCGACGGTCGTGCGCTCGAGCAGGTACCAGATGGCGACGGCGGCCGCGAGGGCCAGGAAGACCCCCGCGTGCACCGTGACGTCGCCGAGGCTCACCTCGGGCAGCCGGGCCGAATCGGCGACCGGCTTGGAGATCAGGTCGTCGCGCCCTGCGGGTTGGAAGGCGTCGGATCGCAGCGCGTAGTCGAGCAGCCGGTAGGAGATGTAGTTGAGCATGATCGTGGTGATCACCTCGTGGGCGCCGGTGCGCGCCTTGAGCACCCCGGCGATGCCGCCCCAGACTGCGCCCCCGGCGAAGCCGGCCACCACCGCGAGGGGCAGGTGGACGATCGCGGGCAGGTCGAACGTGAACCCGACCCACCCGGCGCAGGTGGCGCCGATGACGATCTGCCCCGCGCCGCCGATGTTGAACAGGCCGGCCCGGAACGCGAACGCCACCGACAGCCCGGCCAGCGCCAGCGGGGTGGCCTCGACGAGCGTGCGGCTGAGCCCCCGCGACGAGCCGAGGGAGCTGTTCCACAACGCTCGGTACGAGTCGTACACGACGTTCCACGACGCCTCGAGGGCCCCGAGGGGATCGCTGAAGAACGAGCCCCACTCGTCCAGCGTGTCGGGATCGCTGAAGATGATCACCAGCCCGCCGACCACGAGGGCGGTCAGCAGGGCGAGCACCGGGATGATCAGGCCGTTGGCGGCGGACGCCAGCCGGGCGCCGATCCCGGTGCCCCTCTCCGGCTCGAGGCGGGGGTCGATCGTGTCGACCGACGCGGCGCTCACGTGACCGTCACCTCTTCCTCCCCGGGCGCCTCGACCTCGGCGGCGGCATCGACCGCTCCGGCCATGAGCAGGCCGATCAGGTCGCGGCTGGCGTCCGCCCGGTCGACGACGCCGACGATGCGGCCCCGGTAGATCACGGCGATGCGGTCGGCCAGTGCCAGCACCTCATCCAGCTCCGACGAGTTGAGCAGCACCGCGACGCCCTCGTCGCGCTTGGCCACGATCCGTCTGTGGATGTACTGGATCGAGCCGACGTCGAGCCCGCGGGTCGGCTGGCTCAGCACCAGCAGCCGGTCGCCGTGCACGAACTCGCGGGCGATGATGACCTTCTGCTGGTTGCCGCCCGACAGCGTCGACGCCGCGGTGTCGATCGACGGCGTGCGCACGTCGAAGTCGTCGACGAGCTGTGCGGCGTGGCGGCGCACGGCACGCCGGTCGATGCGGCCCCGGCGTGAGAACGGCTTGGTGCCGAGCTGGTTGAGCACCAGGTTGGAGGCGACGGGGAACGAGCCGATCAGCCCGTCGCGCTGGCGGTCCTCCGGCACGTGGGCGAGACCCGCGGCGTACATCTGGCGCGGGCCGCGGTCGGTCACGTCGGTGCCGTCGAGGTGGATCGACCCGCCGTCGACGGCGCGCAGCCCACAGATGGCGTCGATCAGCTCGCTCTGCCCGTTGCCCTGCACCCCGGCCACGGCCACGATCTCGCCGGCGCGGACCTCGAGCGAGACGCGGTCGACGACGCGGTGACGGCGATCGTCGTTGACCACGAGGTCGGCCACCTCGAGAACGGCGGCTCCGGGCTCGGCCTCGGACTTGTCGACGAGGAGCTGCACCTCGCGTCCGACCATCATGGTGGCGAGCGCCTGTTCGTCGGCCTCGCCGGGTGTGGTCTCGCCCACCACCTCGCCGCCCCGCAGCACGGTGATGCGGTCCGCGATGCGGGCCACCTCGCGCAGCTTGTGGGTGATGAAGATGACGGAGCGCCCACCGTCGGCGAGCTGGCGGACGATGTCCATGAGCTCGTCGATCTCGGTCGGGGTGAGCACCGCGGTGGGCTCGTCGAGGATGAGGCACCGGGCATCGCGGTAGAGCGCCTTCAGGATCTCGACGCGCTGCTGGACGCCGACCGGCAGGTCCTCGACCGTGGCGTCGGGATCGACCGCCAGACCGTAGCGGTCGGACAGCTCGACGACGCGGCGGCGAGCCTCGTCGCGGTCGATGGCCCCCGAGGTGCCCGTCGGCTCGATGCCGAGCATCACGTTCTCGGCCACGGTGAAGACCGGCACCAGCATGAAGTGCTGGTGGACCATCCCGACGCCGGCAGGTTGATGGTGTTCTTGTAGTCCTGGCTCATCGGTCGCGTCGTATCG
>CAYUXB010000180.1:0-8149 GCA_964448525.1 uncultured Acidimicrobiaceae bacterium | reverse complement strand
GGGCTGGGGCGCCGATCCCCGCCATGTCCGGCGGCGGCCCGTATCCGAAGCGCACGTCCTCGAACCGCACCTCCCCGCGCAGCGGTCGTGGCAGCGCACCGTCGCCGTCGACGATGGTCGGGTCGACCGCCAGCAGGTCGAGGATGCGACGGGTCGACGCCATCGCCCGCTGGTACAGGTCGAAGGTCTCACCGAGGCGGGTCAGTGGCCACAGCAGGCGCTGGGTCATGTACACGAGCACCGAGAACACGCCGACCTCGAGCGTGCCGTTGAGCGCTGCCTGCCCGCCGATGATCAGCGTGAACGTGAAGGCGGCCAGGATCGCCATGCGGATCAACGGGATGAAAGCGGAGGACAGCTTGATCGCTCGTCGGTTGGCGTCGCGGTAGGCCCCGCTGGCGACGGCCACGCGGGCCGACTCGCGGGACTCGGCGGTGAACGACCGGATCGTGGCGATGCCCGACACGTTGTTGGCCAGCAGCGCGCCGAGGTCGCCGGCCGCCTGGCGCACCTCCGTGTAGCGGGGCTCGAGCCGGCGCTGGTAGCGGACCGACGCCCACACGATCAGCGGGATCGGCGCGAACGCCACCACGCCGAGGACCGGCTCCGCGGCGAAGAACACGATGCCGACGAAGACGATGTTGACCACGGTGCGCACCAACTCGTTGGCGCCGACGTCGAGGAAGCGCTCGAGCTGGTTGACGTCGTCGTTGAGGATCGAGAGCAGCCCACCGGTCGACTGGTCCTCGAACCAGGCCAGCTCCAGGCGTTGGACGTGCTCGTAGGCGTCCATTCGGGCCTCGTGCTCGATGGTCTGGGCGAGGTTGCGCCACAGCAGCTGGGCGACGAAGTCGGTGATCGACTCGACGATCCACACGCCGACGTTGATCGCGGCGAGGACCAGCAACTGGTCGAACCGGTCCTCGACCCCGAACACGGTTGCCACCAGCGAGTCGCCGGAGCGCACGACCACGTCGACCGCGGCGCCGATCAGCAGCTCGGGCACGACGTCGGCCAGCTTGTTGAGCACGCTGAACGTCATGGCGGCGACGACGGTGCGCCGATGCCCGCGCGCGTAGCGCCACAGCCTCACCAGCGGTGACGCGGTCGGCGGGGGAACGGACGACCCGATGCTCATGCCGCCGAAGGCTAGGGATCCGCGAGCGCCCGACCGCATGAGGTTGACAATCCTTCGATCGTTAGGGTTACCTAACTCATCCACGAACAAGGGGGATCGGGTGAGCGACGAACTCCGGCCGGCGCCGAGGACCGACCAGGCAGACCACGAGGGCACCCACGACGATCCGTTCGGCGGCGACTGCCCCGTCCGCTGGCTGATCGACGACATCGGGCGCTACCTCGCCGGCGACCAGGCCGCGCCCGACGAGGTCGGCAGCGTCGGGCGCGCCGCCGTCACACGGGCGGCCCGTGAGGTCAACGACCTGCTGCACAGCAGCTACAGCGCGCACGAGGTCGTCGCCACCGAGCTCCGCTTCGCCGGGCCGGCCAAGGGCTTCCGCCGCACGGTCTTCGCCCTGTCGCCCACGCCGGCCGCACTCATGCTGCTGTGCATGCGCATGTGCGACCCGGGCGACGACGTCAGCGTGCTCCAGCACACCGCGGCCCGGGGCACCACCAGTCGCACCGGCACCTGGCCGTTCGGGATGGACGACGCCGAGCGGCTCACCCGTCCCCCGGCGCGCGACACGGCCGAGCTGCCGCCCGGCCTGAGCGACCTCGGCGACCCGCCGGCCTGAATCGACGCAGGCCGAGACAGGATTTCCCCCACTGGATCGGTCGCTGGAACGACCAATCCAGTGGGGAAAATCGTTCCCAGGGAGGGTGGACCGACGGTCCGGCCGGCGGACGCCGGTGCTCGGGCACGCGGCCGGCCGCCTTCGCCCGACCCGCGCCCGATCAGCTGTAGCCCTCGACCGTCTCGGGCCGCTCCTCGATCACGTAGTGGTGCACCACGCCCGCCAACGCCGCACCGACGATGGGCGCCAGCCAGAACAACCAGAGCTGCTCGACCGCCCAGCCCCCGACGAACACGGCCGGGCCGGTCGAGCGGGCCGGGTTCACCGACGTGTTGGTCACCGGGATCGTGATGAGGTGGATGAGCGTCAACGTCAGGCCGATCGTGAGCGGCGCGAACCCCGCGGGCGCCCCGCGCCCCGTGGCGCCGAGGATGACGAGTAGGAAGAAGAAGGTCATCACGATCTCGGCCACCAGCGCGGCCACCCAGTCGTACCCGCCCGGCGAGTGGTCGGCGAAGCCGTTGGCGGCCAGCGAGCTCTGGCCGGCGTCCGGGCCGACGCTGAAGCCGTCGACACCGTTGGCGATCACCACGATGATCGCCGCGGCGATGATCGCCCCCACCAGCTGCGACACGATGTACACGACCGCGTCACGCACCTCGATGCGCCGGGCGACCAGCACGCCCAGGGTCACCGCCGGGTTGAAGTGGCCGCCGGAGATGTGGCCGAGGGCGTAGGCCGCGGTCACCACCGTCAGGCCGAAGGCGAGCGCCACGCCGAGGAAGCCGATGCCCGTGCTGACGACGCCGTCCTCGAACGGCGACACGAAGATCGCCGCCAGAACGGCACTCCCGCAGCCGCCGAGCACGAGCCACAACGTGCCGAGCATCTCGGCGATCGCCTTGCGTTGCAGGTTCATCGTGGGGGTCCTCCGTCGTCGGATCCGTCATCGCGTGCCTACGAGGCCGGGGCCCGGCGGGCCACACCCCGACCGGGTGAGTCCCACGCGGGTGGCGTCACCTGGTGGGAGAAGCTTCCTGCGGACGGTGGCGGAAGTGGGTGATCCTCCCCGCGTCGGCCCGGTCCGGCGACCCACCGGCGGTGTCCACATCCGCCACGCCGGCCGCCGGTAGGGTCCGGCCGGTTCGATGATGTCCGTCACACGGGGAGGTCGGCGCATGGCCCGGAGCTCCAGCCCCCGCCGGTCCGCCCGGGTGCTGTCCGTCGCAGTCATCGTGGTGGGGGCCCTGGCGGTGCTGGCCGCCATCGCCTTCTGGCCGCGGGGCGAGGCGCCCGACCTCGGCGTCCAGCCCAACTCCTACGTCGACGCGACGGTGCGCGCCATCGACGACGACATGTGCCAGGACCCCGAGATCGACGCGCCCGGCCAGTGCCAGATCGTCACGGCCGAGCTGACCTCGGGACCGGACGCCGGCGACACGATCGACTTCGAGGTGCGGGCCACCCAGTTCGACGTACCCGAGTTGGGCATCGGCGACGAGGTCGTGCTCCTGGACGTTTCGACCAGCCCGCCGCGGTACCGCTACTCGTTCGCCGACTTCCAACGGAGCACCCCCCTCGTGTGGTTGGTGGTCGCGTTCGCCGCCGTGGTCATCGCCTTCGGGCGCTGGCAGGGCGTGCGCGCGCTGGTGGGGCTGGCAGCGAGCGGGGCGGTGCTGATCGCGTTCCTGGTGCCGGCCCTGCTCCGCGACGAACCCGCGGTGCCCGTGGCGCTGGCGGCCACGGTGATCATCGGGTTCATCGCGCTCTACCTCGCCCACGGCGTCAACGTGGGCACGACGGTGGCGCTCGCCGGCACGCTCGTCAGCCTGGCGCTCACCAGCGGGCTGGCGCTGCTCGTGGCGGTGGCCACCAACCTGACCGGGCTGGCCGACGGCCGGGCCCAGACCCTGCGCGTCACCGCGGACGCCCTCGACCTGCGGGGGCTGCTCATCGCCGGCATCGTCGTCGGCGCCCTCGGCGTGCTCGACGACGTCACCGTCAGCCAGGTGTCGATCGTCGCCGCGCTGCGCCGAGCCAATCCCGGGCTGCCGGCCCGGCTGCTCTACGCGGAGGCCACCAGGGTCGGGCGCGACCACGTCGCCTCGACGGTCAACACCCTGGTGCTCGCCTACGCCGGCGCATCGCTGCCACTGCTGCTGTTCTTCACGCAGGGCAACCAGCCCGTCGGGCGTCTCCTCACGAGCGAGGTGATCTCGGTCGAGATCGTGCGCATGCTCGTGGGCTCGATCGGGCTCGTGGCGTCGGTGCCGATCACGACAGCGCTCGCCGCGCTGGTGCTCGGTCCCGGCGACGACCGTGGCGGTCACGACCACCGGCACGGCTGGGGCGACGGCATCGACTCGCCGGAGAGCCGCCTCGGCCTCGGCGACGAGGAGGACGGCGACGACGACGAGGACGTCGCGCCGGCCCGCCACGCAGCCCCTGGACGCCGCCGCCGTCGCAAACGCCGCACCGCGCAGTGGGACGATTTCACGCCCGCCGACGACATGTGGTGAGCACCGTCGAGTGCCGGCGGGTCACCCCGACTCGTTCACCCGGGGTGGGTGATGGACTACGTTCCGCACTTCGCTCATGATGCGAGGTGACAGGTACGTCATCGTCCCCACCCCAGGAGATGGCACGTTGGCGCTGCAGCCCCTGGTCCCCGTCGCCGACCTCCCCGCCGCGGCCCCGTCCCTGCCGCGCACCCTGGTGCCTCGACGTCGTCTCGAGCAGCGCCTGGCCGACGCCGAACGGCGGCAGATCACCCTCGTGTCCGGCCTACCCGGGGCGGGAAAGACGACGTTGGTCGCCTCGTGGCTGGGGTCGGTCGGTCGGCCCGCGGGCTGGATCAGCGTCGACAGGCGCCACAACGAGCCCGGCCGCCTCGCCCGTGCGGTGCTGACCGAGGTCGTCGCCCTCGGGATCGCCAGCGAACCACGGGGCCGGTGGCGCCGCTCCGACGCCACGCTCATCGACCGCGCGTTCGACGCCCTCGGCACCGAGCCCTGGGTGCTGGTGCTCGACGACGTGCACGAGCTGCGGTCGGCCGAAGCCCTCGGCGCCCTGCGGCTGCTGATCGACCGCGCCCCGCCGACCACGTCGCTCATCATGTGCTCGCGCGCCGATCCCCCCGTCGCCCTCGGGCGGCTGCGGCTCGACGGGCGGCTGGGCGAGATCCGCAACGCGGACCTCGAGTTCACCCAAGACGAGACCGCCGACCTCCTGGCCGCGCACGACATCGACCTGCGCGACGACGACGTGCGTGCCCTGTGGCTGCGGACGCAGGGCTGGGTGGCCGGCCTGCGCCTGGCGGCCGGCGCGCTCGTCGGTGCGGGAGACGCGCACGAGCTCGTGCGCAGCGCGGCCACCACCGAGGCCGCCATCGCCGAGTACCTGCTGGAGGAAGTCCTCGACCGCCAGGAGCCCCACGTCCAGAGCTTCCTACTGCGCACCAGCATCGTCGACGAGCTCGCCCCCGCACTGGCGGCGCTCCTCGCCGACGACGACGGCGCCGCAGCGCAGCTCGACGAGCTGGCGCGCAACGGCGTCTTCCTCACGGACACGCCCGTCGGTGGCGGCTACCGGTACCACGCGCTGTTCGCGGCGCTGTTGCGAGCGTGCTTGCGCCGGCGCCATCCGGAGGTCGTGCCCGAGCTGCACGCCCGCGCCGCCGGCTGGCTGGAGAGCGAAGGGCGGCCCGCCGAGGCCGAGCACCACGCCCGCTGCTCCGGTGACTGGGCGCAGGCGGGACGGCTCGCCGCCGACCGCTGGCTGGTGGCGGTGCTCGACGACGACACCCCCGCCGACCTGGTGGGCGACCTGCCACCTGAGGCGGTCCACACCACCCCGTCACTGGCGCTCACCGCAGCCGCCGCGGCGTGCGCGCGAGGCGATCGCGACGCGACCGACCTTCACCGGCGACGCCTCGACGAGCTGGACGAGTTGGGCGGGAGAGGCCAGGACGGTGCCCGAGGTCCGCACAGGCCCGTCCTCGACCTGGTCTACGGGTGGACGTTCGGGATCGACGAGCGGGCACGGCGAGCCGCCGGGCGTCTCATCGACGCCGGACATGTCGACCACCCCGTCCACGCCCCGACGCTCCGCCGCCTCGGACGGCTGCGAGGAGCGGAGCTCGAGGTCGACGCGGGCCGATTCGACGCTGCCGTCGCCACGCTCAACTCCCTGGCCGACGCCGAGGACGACGAGTGGATGTGGGTCGAAGCAGCGGGTGTGCTCGCCGTGATCCACGCCGCCAACGGCAACCTGGCGGCCGCCGAGCGCCGCACCGCCGAGGTGATGGCCAGCGCCCAGGCGCGTGACATCCGACCGACGGCGCTCCTGGCGGCCCATCTGGCCGCGGCGGTGCACCACGCCCAGCACGGCGAGCGCCGCAGCGCACTCGCCCGGCTGCACGAGGCGGACGCCGTCGGCACCGTCCCGTCCCACGCCCTCCGGGCGGTCCACGACGCCGTGCGCGCCGCCCTCGGCGGCGCGGGTGCCCACAGCGCATGGCTCGATTCGGCCACGGCCACGCACCCGCTCGCGTCCCAGGTCCTCGTCGCTTGCGGCGTGCTCGAGGTGGTCGACCCGGAGCGGCGCCTGGTCGCCGTCGGAAGCCCGCCCGAGCGCTCCATCGCCCGCGCCCGCGGCGACCTGGTCCGTGGTGCGCCCGACGCCGCGCTCGCGGGCGCCGCCCCCGTCCTCGACACCCGGGCGGCCGGCACCCATCCCCGAACCGTCGTGGAGGCGCTCGTGATCGCAGCGGTCGCCGCCGCCCGCACGGGTCGCATCGCCGAGTCGCGGTCCCGCCTCGACGCCGCGCTCGACCTCGTCGCCCGCACGGGCATCCGAGCGCCGCTGGTCGACCACGGTCCGGCCGTCGTCGACCTGCTCACCCGAGAGGACCTGAGCCCGGACCACCGGGGCCTGTCACTCGAGCTGCTCGACCACCTGCGCGTGGCGCCCGCCGGCACGACCGGGCCGGTCGACGGCCTGACCGACCGCGAGACCGCGGTCCTCCAGTACCTGCCGACCCTCATGTCGAACGCGGAGATCGCGGCGGCGCTCCACCTGTCGATCAACACGGTGAAGTCGCACCTCAAGGCCGTCTACCGCAAGCTCGGCGCCGCGGGCCGCCGTGACGCGGTGCTCCGGGGCCGCGAGCTCGAGCTGATCTGAGCTCGGCGTCCGGCCTCCCCGGCCTAGCCTGGCGCCGTGGATGGGGACGCCGGCCAAGAGGACCGACATGTGAAGCGCACGCGGGTGACGCTCACCGACATCAGCTCGCGAGCGTGGGAGCACCCCGCTGACCGCGGCGCCCTCAACGCGCTGCGGAAGCTGCGAGGTTTCGATTTCGCCCTCAAGAAGCTGTTCGCGCTGTGGAACGAGCGGGCCCTGCGCCTCGTCTACCTCGGCGCCGCGGTGCGGGTCGACCACCGCCAGTTCCCTGCCGTGCACCAGCGCCTCATGGAGGCAGCAGCGGCCCTCGACATCCGCGACATCCCCGATGTGTACGTCTACGCCGACCCGGTCCCCCGGGCGACGACGATCGGGCTCGATCGGCCCTTCGTCGTCCTCACGAGCGGCATGGTCGACCTTCTCGACGAGGACGAGCTGCGGTTCGTCCTCGGTCACGAGCTCGGGCACGCCGTGTCCGGCCACGCCCTCTACACGACCATGCTCATGCGGCTGCTGGCGTTGTCCGGCGCCTGGTCGTGGATACCGTTCGGCGCGATCGGGCTGCGGGCCCTCATCGCCGCCTTGTACGAGTGGCAGCGCAAGGCCGAGCTGTCCGGCGACCGGGCCGGACTCCTCGCCACCCAGGACCCGGCGGCCGCCCAGCGCTGCCACATGAAGCTGGCGGGCGGTGGGCACCTCGCCGACCTCGACACCACCGCCTTCCGGGCGCAGGGCGACGAGTACCTGGGCTCGCCGGACGTGCGCGACAGCGTGCTCAAGCTGCTGCTCCTCGAGGCACGCAGCCACCCGTTCGCGGTGGTGCGGGCCGCCGAGCTGCGCCGGTGGATCGACGACGGCGCCTACACGCGGATCCTCGCCGGCCAGTACCCGCGGCGGGGCGACGACCGCGACACCTCGACCCGCCAGGACATCAAGGACGCGACCGAGCACTACAGCACCGCCTTCGCCCGGTCGCAGGACGCCCTGGTGTCGCTGCTGCGCGACGTCGGCGGCGGCACGGTGGCCGGCGTGCGGGACTGGGCGACCAGCGTCGTCGGCGGCCGCAACCGCGGAACCAACGGCAACGACTGAGGAGTCGCGCTCGGCGACCCCGGCGCGGTGCTGCCCGAGGGGTGGGACCGCCGGCACGCCGCCGTGTGAGATCCGACGGTCGAGAAACTTGCCACGACGTCCGAGAAACTGGACAG
>CAYUXB010000179.1:0-8157 GCA_964448525.1 uncultured Acidimicrobiaceae bacterium | reverse complement strand
TGGAAAGTCGTACCTGTCTGCTCGTGGGAGGGGAAGGTGCCATGCGGCGATCACTCCGTTTGCGGGTCGCGCTCCTGGCGGTGACGGTGCTGCTGGTCGGCGCTCTGCCTGCCGCGGCAGGGGGGCGCGGTGAGGGGAACCGGGGCCGTGACGACTCGGCGGTGCTACGGCGCGCCGTGACCGTCCCCGGCATCCTCGAACACGAGCTTGCGCTCCAGCTCATCGGCGCCGTCAGCAGCGGCAACCG
Organism: uncultured Acidimicrobiaceae bacterium; assembly: GCA_964448525.1. Classification (GTDB taxonomy): domain Bacteria; phylum Actinomycetota; class Acidimicrobiia; order Acidimicrobiales; family VFJN01; genus ZC4RG19. The sequence goes on along the minus strand of CAYUXB010000179.1, from coordinate 7,910 downwards.
CCTGTCGGGGGCACCCGGCTACGACCGCTCGGCCGACTACGTCGCCTGGCGCGCCGCCGCGGCCGGGCTGGACGTCAGCACGCAGCAGTTCGACTACCCGCTCGACCTGCTCGCCGACTACACGCCGCCGGTGCTGGCGATCCGGCGGGGCGAGCGGTTCGTGCCCGGCATCGCGGGCGGGCAGTTCGGCGGCGACTTCGGCTCGATGTACAAGTCGGCGCCGTACTCGGTCGACATCACCGCTCCCGTCTGGGCGATCGACCTGGTGCTCCCGCCGGGTGACGAGCCCGACACCAGCACGAGCGGGTGCGAGGAGTCCGACTACGCGGGCGTGCCCGCCGGCGCCATCATCATCGTGCAGCGGGGCACGTGCAGCTTCGCCGAGAAGTTCACACTCGCCGACGCCTCGCCCGCCGGCGCGATGGTGTTCATCAACGAGGGCCAGCCGGGCCGGACCGTGCCGCTGTGGTTCAACATGGACGGCATCGAGGTGCCGACGGTCGCCGCCACGATCGAGACGGCGACCGCACTCGCCAACGGTGTCAGCCAGGGCGACACCGGGGTGAGGGCCCGCGTGGCGATCGACTGGCGGCCCGGGACGTACCCGACCCGCAACGTGATCGCGGAGACGCCCGGGGGCGATCCGGACAACGTGATCGTGGTGGGCGCCCACCTCGACAGCGTCGGCACCGGCCCCGGCATCAACGACAACGGCTCCGGCTCGGCCACGATCCTGGAGATCGCCGAGAGCATCCGGCGGCTGAACCCCCGCAACAAGGTGCGGTTCGTGTGGTTCGGGGCCGAGGAGTCGGGGCTGCTCGGGTCCGAGCACTACGTGGAGGCGCTGCCGCCCGACGAGCGGGCGCGGATCGCCGCCATGTTGAACTTCGACATGGTGGGATCACCCAACTTCGTGCGCTTCGTGTACGACGGCGACCTGTCGGACTCGACCCCGCCTCCGGGCGGCGCGCCGGCGGGCTCGGCCGAGATCGAACAGCTCTTCCTCGACTACTTCGCCAGCCAAGGCCTCGCCACCGAGCCGACGGCGTTCGACGGTCGGTCGGACTACGGGCCGTTCATCGAGGTCGGCATCCCCGCCGGTGGGCTCTTCACGGGCGCCGAGGGCATCAAGACCGAGGAGCAGGCTGCGGTGTTCGGTGGCACGGCCGGCGAACCGTACGATCCCTGCTACCACCTCGGCTGCGACGACATCCGCAACCTGAGCCTGCGGGCGCTCGACCAGATGAGCGACGCGGCGGCGCACGTGACGATCACGCTCGCGCAGAGCGAGACGCGCCCGGGCGCCGCGGCAGCCGGCGGCGATGGTGCCGTCAGCGCCCAGCGCGGCGCGGCAGCGGTCGACCGTCTGCCGGCCCCGTTGCCCGCGTCCGCCGGCACCTGACGGTCACCTCGCCGGCTCGGATCAGGCCCGGATGAGGCGGCCCGGCGTCGCGCCGGCGACGTCCTCGCCGGCGGTGCGGGTGGCGACGCCGTTGACCCACACGTGCTCGATGCCCGTGCTGCCGACGATCAGGCGGTCGGCGCCGCCGGGCTGGTCGGCGACGCGCTCGACCGGCGTGGTGCCGACGGTGTCGGGGTCGAAGGCGACCAGGTCGGCGTGGAAGCCCTCGCGCACCAGCCCCCGCTCGGGCACCCGGAAGGCCACGTGGGGGTGCCCGGTCAGGCGCCACACCGCGTCCTCGAGCGACAGCGCCTTGCGCTCGCGCACCCAGTGGCCGAGGAGGTGGGTCGAGTAGCAGGCGTCGCAGAGCTGGCTGGCGTGGGCGCCGGCGTCGGACAGGCCGAGCAGCGTGCGCTTGTCCGCCAGCAGGTCGCCGACCTCGTCGTCGCCGTCGTTGTCGAGCACGATGCGGAACCGGGTCGCCATCCCGTCGGCCAGCGCCAGGTCACACAGCAGGTCGAACGGCGTGGTGCCCCGGGCGGCGGCCAGCTCGTCGAGCGGCACGCCGACGGCGTCGTGGTGCACGCCCGTCTCCTCGACGCTGGTCTTCGGCCAGCGGTGCGCCCAGGCCTCGAGGGTCACGTCCCGTGCCTGGTCGCGCCAGGCGGGGTCGGCGTAGAGGGCGGCGCGTTCGGCGCGGGGGCGGGCGAGCACCTCCTTCCAGATGTCGATCTCCGCGAACGGCACCGGGTCGTTCAGCGAGATCTGCATGACGATCGGCCGGCAGGCGATCTGCGGGTAGACCTCGCCGGGCAGCGCCGCACCGCGCTCGACGGTGCGCAGCGCGGCGCCCGGCTTGTCGGCCCGGGCCACGAGGGCCGTCCACGTGACGGGCACCCCGTTGGCCACAGCGAGCTCGGAGAACTGGTCGACGAAGAGGCCCGGCCCGATCGACACCTGGATGACGCCCCGGCCGAGGTCACCCAGCACCGAGGCGAGCGCGGTGACCTCGTCGACCTCCGCGAACCGGCTGGGCACGGGCCGGCCGTAGGCGCCCTGGTGGGCCGGCTGGCGGGAGGTCGAGAACCCGATGGCCCCCGCCTCGAGCGCCTCGCGGAGCAGGCCCTGCATCGTGGCGACCTCGTCGGGCGTCGCCGGGCGTTCATCGGCCCCGACCACGAACAGGCGCAGGGGCGTGTGCCCGAGGAACGCTCCAACGTTGAGCCGCTTCGGCCGCTCGTCGATGGCGGCCAGGTACTCGGGGAACGACTCGAAGCACCAGTCGATGCCCGCCTCGAGGGCGTCGAGGGCCATGCCCTCAACGTTCTCGAGGGTGCGGGCGATCGTGTCGCGGTGCTCCGGCCGGGTGGGTGCCACGCCGAACCCGCAGTTGCCCATGACCACGCTGGTGACGCCGTGCCAGCTCGACGGGGTGAGGTCGCCGTCCCACAGGATCTGGGCGTCGTAGTGGGTGTGCACGTCGATGAATCCGGGGGCGAGCACGAGGCGGTCGAGATCCACGACCGCGGCGTCGGGACCTGCATCGAGCGTGCCGGGCGGGCCGACCGCCGCGATGCGGTCGCCGTCCACCACGACGTCCGCCGGTCGCGCCGGCGCTCCCGTCCCGTCGATGAGCGTGCCTCCGCGGAGCAGCGTCGCCATGCCTCGGAGATTAGCGAACACTCGCTCACTTCGTGGCGTCCGGTGCTACGGTCGAAGCGTGGACTCCGAGCTGCACCGACCGCCGGAGGCGGTTCTCGACCGGCGGGCGTTCTTCATCGGGGGGACGTGGGTCGACCCCTCGGCCCCCGAACGCTTCGGGGTCGTGTCGCCCTCCACCGAGGAGGTCGTCGGCCACGTGCCGCTGGCCGAAGCCGCGGATGTCGACCGCGCCGTCGCCGCCGCCCGCCAGGCCTTCGACGACGGCCCGTGGCCGCGCACCCCACCCGCCGAGCGGGCCGAGGTGCTGCGCCGTGCCGCCGCGGAGTTGCGCGCCCGCACCGACGACATCGCCTTCGTCACCGCCACCGAGATGGGGTGCGCGATCAGCCAGGCGCCCCAGGCGCAGACCGGCATGGTCGGGCGGGTGTTCGACTACTACGCCGACCTGCTCGGCACGTTCGAGCTCGAGCGCACCGTTCTGACCGACGATCGCGCCGGCGTCGTCGTGCACGACCCGGTCGGCGTCGTGGCCGCCATCGTCCCGTGGAACGCGCCGGTCACCCTCGCCGCCTGGAAGACCGCACCCGCGCTCGCGGCCGGCTGCACCGTCGTGCTGAAGCCCCCGCCCGAGGCGCCGCTCAGCGGGCTCGTGTTCGCCGAGGCCCTGGCGGCGGCCGGCGTTCCCGCGGGCGTCGTCAACGTGATCCCGGGCGGGCGCGAGGCGGGCGAGCACCTCGTCACCCACCCCGGCATCGACAAGGTCGCCTTCACCGGCTCCACGGAGGCGGGAAAGCGGATCATGGCGCTCTGCGCCGCCCGCATGACCCGGGTGTCGCTCGAGCTGGGCGGCAAGTCCGCCGCCATCGTGTGCGACGACGCCGACCTGGCCGTCGCCGTCCCCCGCATCGTGGGCGGCGGCATGCACCTGTCCGGCCAGGTGTGCGGCGCCCACACCCGCGTGCTCGTGTCCCGGTCGCGCTACGACGAGGCGGTCGAGGCCGCGGCCGCGGTGGCCGAGGCCATCCCCTACGGCGACCCGTTCGACCCCAAGACGGTCGTCGGTCCCCTCGTCGCCGAGCGCCAGCGCGAGCGCGTCGAGGGCTTCATCGCCTCCGCGCTGGCCGACGGCGCCCGGGCGGTGGCGGGCGGCACTCGACCGTCGCACCTGCCGAGGGGCTGGTACGTGCCGCCGACGATCCTGGCCGGGGTGCACAACGACATGCGGGTCGCCCGCGAGGAGATCTTCGGCCCGGTGCTGTCGTTCATCCCCTTCGACGGCATCGACGACGCCGTCCGCATCGCCAACGACTCTCGCTACGGGCTGTCGGGCGGGGTGTGGTCCGCGGACGACGCCCACGGCCTCGCCATCGCCCGGCGGATGCAGACGGGCAGCGTCGCCGTCAACGGCAGCTACCCGCCCTTCCCGCTGGTGCCCTTCGGCGGGCTGAAGGAGTCGGGCCTCGGCCGCGAGCTCGGCCCCGAGGGCCTGACCGCCTACCTGGAGCCCCGCAGCATCGGGGTGCCGCCGTCGCTGTTCGGAGACCGCACGTGAGCAAGCGCCGATCCGCAGCGAGGCTGCTGCGCGCGAGGCGCGGCCACCGCGGCAGCACGACCGGGCGCCCCGCGCCAACCGCCCATCGCCCCCGGGGACGACCGTGACGGTGATCGAGCCTCGTGGCTTCGACCACCTGTCGCCGGTGCTGGCGGCGTCGCTCCACGAGACGCTGGCGGAGCTGCGCGAGCACGCGCCGGTCGCCTGGAGCGAGGAGCACGGCGGGTTCTGGGTGGTCACGAGGTACGAGGACGTGCTGCGGGTCGCCCAGGACTGGCAGACGTTCAGCTCGGCGGAGGGCGTCAACGTGCCCGCCCCCACCACCCCGGTCAACGCCATCCCGGAGGTCATGGACCCGCCGCTGCACCGGGAGTTCAAGCGGCTGATCAACGCCTGGTTCACGCCGAAGGTCGTGGCCCGCTACGAGGAGGGCACCCGCGCCCTCGTGACCCGGCTCATCGACGGGTTCGTGGCCGAGGGCGAGTGCGAGTTCATGGACGCCTTCGCACGGCCGCTGCCGGGCCTGGCGTTCTTCGAGCACGTGCTGCACGCCCCGCCCGGCGACGTGGCCCGGCTGAACGATCTGGCGACCGCGGCGTCGACGCCCGGCCACCCGCAGCGGGCCGAGGCGTGGCAGGGCATGGCGGCGTGGATCACCGACCTGGTCGCGGGCCGGCGAGCGGATGGTCCGGTGGGGGACGGCGACGTGGTCGACGCCGTGCTGGCGGCCGAGATCGAGGGCCGGCCGATCACCGACCACGAGATCCTGGGCGTCATCCAACTGCTGATCCTCGGCGGGCTGGAGACGACGGCCGGGGCGCTCGGCCAGTTCATGATCCGCTTCGGCGAGGATCCGGCGATCCCCGACCTGCTGCGCGGGCGTCCCGACCTGCTGCCCGGCGCGGTCGAGGAGCTGTTGCGGCTCGACCCGCCCTTCATTGCCATCGCCCGGGTCGCGACCTGCGACACCGAGATCGGCGGTCAGCCGATCGCGGCCGGCCAACGGGTGCTCCTCTACTGGGCGTCGGCCAACCGCGACGAGGCCGAGTTCGCCTGCCCCCACGCCTTCGACCTCGACCGCGAGAGCAACCGCCACCTCTCGTTCGGCGCTGGTCCGCATCGCTGTGCGGGGTCGAACCTGGCCCGGATGAACCTGCGCATCGCCCTCGAGGAGCTGCTCGACCGGGTGCGCGACGTGCGCCTGGCGAAGGGCGCCGACATCGTGTTCCACTCGGTGCTGAACCGCTCGCCCCACGCCGTCCCCATCACCTTCACCCCCGGTCCGCCATCGGACCGGTCGCCCGGAGGAGGTCCGTGATGAGCCGAGTCCTGCTGACCAACGCCCGGGTGATCGCGTGCTCGGGTGATCCGACCGAGCGGCCGTTCGACGGCGACGTACTGGTCGACGGTGACCGCATCGCCGAGGTGTTCCGGGGCCGGGCGCCGCTCGCGGGCGACAGCGGGTCCGACGACGTCGAGGTGGTCGACCTCGGTGGCGCCACCTTGCTGCCCGGCCTCACCGATGCCCACACCCACATCAGCTGGCCGCTCGATTTCGTGTTCGACCACCCGGAGATCACGGCGATGCCCGCCGACGAGCACGCGCTCGAGGTCGCCGGTGTCGTGCGCACCTACCTGCACGCCGGCTACACGACGCTGGTCGGCGCCGGCGCGCTGAAGCCGCGGGTCGACGTGCTCGTGGCCCACGCGATCGACAAGGGCCTGATCGACGGCCCTCGGGTGATCCCGTCCGGCGAGATGATCACCGAGCGGGGCCGGATCGGTGCGGGCAACCTGCGCGAGGTCGCCACGGTCGAAGAGATGCGCCGGGCCGTCGGCGAGCAGGTCTCCCTCGGCGTCCGGTCGGTGAAGCTGATGGCGTCCGGGGACGGCATCGTGCCCGGCCACCCGTCCCAGACCGCCTACCTGGGCGACGAGCTGGTGGCGGCGGCCGTCGACGAGGCGGCCAAGGGCGGGGCGTTCGTCACCGCCCACGCGCGCGGCCCCGAGCCGGTGATGATGTGCGTGCGCAACGGCGTGCGCATCGTCCACCACGCCACCTACCTCGACGACGAGTCGATCGCCGCGCTCACCGCCGCCCGTGACGAGGTCTGGGTGTGCCCTGGCCTGCACTACCTGCGCCAGATGGTCGAGGGCGCGGCCGAGCCGTTCGGCCTCGGGCGCGAGCGCATCGAGCAGGCGCTGTACCCCGAAGAGCTGCAGGCCCAGCTCGACGGCATCCGCAAGCTGGCGGGCAACGGCGTGCGCTTCGTGGCGGGCGGCGACTTCGGCCACCAGTGGACGAAGCACGGCACCTACGCCGCCGAGCTGGCGGCCTACGTCGAGCTGGCCGACATGACGCCCCTCGAGGCGCTGCTCACGGCGACGGCGAACGCCGGGCCGCTGGTGGGGGAGAAGCTGGGCCAGATCGCACCCGGCTACCTGGCCGACCTGGTCGTGCTCGACGGCGATCCCACTGCCGACGTCCGCGTGCTGCTCGACAGCGACCGCATCGGCGGCGTCGTCAAGGGCGGCGTGCCGGTGGCCGCAGGCTGGGGCGCGATCGAACGCTGGTCCCGTGCCCGCCAGATCGTCTCGGCGACAGCCTGATCGACGCCCTCACCCTGCTTGCCGTGCCTGGTGGACGTTGCCCGGCACGTCCCCGCCTTCGTGATCGGCCGTGTAGTCTGCGTGCATGACCGGGCTTCCCGTCCACCAGCCCGTCGGGCATGAGCGTGTCGGGGTCGACGAGTTCGAGCGGATGATCGCCGCCGGGGTTTTCGCGCCAGACGAGCGCCTCGAGCTCATCGACGGGGAGATCGTGGCGATGTCGCCGATCGGCGATCCGCACATGGCAGGTGTCGACCGGTTGAACCGGTTGTTCGTCTTGGCAGTCCACGACCGCGCCCAGGTACGGGCACAAGGGTCGTTCGTGGCGAACGACGTGTCGCGCCCCGAGCCCGACCTGCTTCTGCTCCGACCTCGTCACGACGACTACGCCACCTCTGCGCCGAGACCGATCGAGGTGCTGTTGGCGGTGGAGGTGGCCGGGTCGAGCCTGACGTACGACCGCGAGCGCAAGCGGCCGCTGTATGGCAGCGTCGGCGTGCCCGAGATGTGGATCGTCGATCTGAGCGGGCACGTCATCGAGGTCGCGACCAAGCCCGCGCCCGATGGTTACGAGAGCATCGTGCAGGTCGGCTCAGGAGACGCGGTCGCACCGCTCGCGTTTCCCGACGTGGTCGTCGACGTGGCCGATCTGTTCCGCGGCATGCCCTGACCCGGCGCTGCGGT
>CAYUXB010000178.1:0-8174 GCA_964448525.1 uncultured Acidimicrobiaceae bacterium | reverse complement strand
GGCCTGCTGTCGGGCGGCGAGCAGCAGATGCTGTCGCTCGCCCGTGCCCTCGGCCGCAACCCGCGGGTGCTCCTCGCCGACGAGTTGTCCCTCGGCCTCGCCCCGATCATCGTCGACCACCTGCTGACCTCGGTCCGCCGGGCCGCCGACGAGAAGGGCATCGGCGTCCTGCTCGTCGAGCAGCACGTCCGCCAGGCGCTGCGCTTCGCGGACCGCGTCTACGTCCTCGAGCGCGGCCGCGTGTCGCTCACCGGCCCGGTCGCGGACGTGCAGGCACAGGTCCAGGACATCGAAGCCGCCTACCTGTCGGCGGCCTCCCCCACCACCGATGGAGCATCGCCGTGACGGACACCGCCCGGACCTGGCCTCCGACCCCGGACGAGGCACCGACCGGAGCCCGGCTCGTGTCCGACATCGTCGACATCGACCTCGCCGCCGGCCGCACCTTCCTGCCGGGGGTGCCCCACGACGCGTTCGACGAGCTCCGCCGCCACGGCGGCATCGCCTGGCACGCCGAGGCGCCCGTCGCCGGGATGCTGGGCGAGGACAACCCGCTGCTCCAGTTCGTCGACAGCCCGGGGTTCTGGGTCGTCACCTCGCACGCCCTCGTGTCCGAGGTCGACCGCGACCAGGAGCGCTTCTCGTCGGAGGCCGGCGGCACGTTCCTGCCGTCGCTCACCGAGGACAGCCTGGCCATGTTCCGCCAGATGATGCTGAACATGGATCACCCGCGCCACACCCGCCTGCGCCGGATCCTCCAGCCGATCTTCACCCCGCGCTCGATCGAGGGGCTGCGGGCGTCGATCGAGGCCAACGCCGCCGACATCGCCGGCGACGTGACAGGCGACATCGACCTCGTGACCACCGTGTCGGCCGAGATGCCGCTGCGGGTGCTCGCCGACCTGTTCGGGATGCCCCAGGAGGACCGCCACCTCATCTACGGGTGGAGCAACGCCCTGCTCGGCGCCGACAATCCCGGCGCCGCCCAGCACGCCGAGGACTCCATGACCGCGCTCGCCGGGATGATGGCGTACGGCCAGGCCATCGCCGAGGACCGGCGGGCCGACCCGCGCGACGACATCGTGAGCCGCATCGTCACCGCCGAGGTCGACGGCGAGCGACTGACCGACGACGAGTTCCAGATGTTCTGGCTGCTGCTGGTGGTCGCCGGCAACGAGACGACCCGCAACGGCGTGTCGGGATCGGTGGTCGCGCTGCACGAGCACGACCTGTGGTCGTGGCTCGCCGCGCATCCCGAGCACCTGCCGACCGCGGTCGAGGAGCTGCTGCGCCACGTCTCGCCCGTGCAACACTTCCGGCGCACGGCGACGAGCGACGTCGTGCTCGGCGACCAGCACGTCCGGGCCGGCGACAAGGTCGTCATCTGGTTCGGCGCGGCCAACCGCGATCCGGACGTGTTCGCCGACCCGCACCGCCTCGACCTGCGCCGCGACCCCAACCCGCACCTGGCCCTCGGGGTCGGGCCCCACTTCTGCCTCGGCGCCCACCTCGCCCGGCTGGAGATGTCCGAGATGCTGCGCAGCCTGCTGACGCTCGCCCCCGATCTGACCGTCGGCGAGCCGGGCCGCATCGCGTCGAACTTCATCAACGGCATCCACGACCTGCCCGTGTCGGCGGGCGCCAGCGCGGGATGACCGCCGTCGAGCAGCCGCCGCCCGGCCCGCAGCGCGCCCTCGAGGCGACGCCCCCGCGGGCCCGGGCATCCGTCCGTCGCACGACCACGATCGACATCACGCGGCCCGAGGGCCTCACGGGCCCGGTGGTCGCCGTGCTCGCCGGGCAGGACCTCGCCACGGATGCCGACGGGACCGCGTCGGTGGTGCAGCGGGTCGCGTTCTCCCTCCGGGTCGACATGCGCACCGGCGAGATCATGTCGGGCCTCGACGAGCTGGTCGGCAGGAACGCCCGCTCCGGGTTCGGGCGCCTCGTCGCCTCCCTGTTCGCGGACGAGGCCGAGGCCCGGTCGCTGCGGTACTCGCTGCTGGAGGACCTGCCCGGCGCCTTCCTCGTGTCGGGCTTCGCGCCGCTGCGGGCCGGACTGCTCCGCGGCGACGTCGAGCTGTCGAAGAAGGCCGGCAGGGCCCAGGCCGACATCTGCGCCGGCTGGGCGACGGGCAGTCCCATCCAGGTGGCGCTCGCCGAGCACGGCCACACCGCCGTCCCGGTCGGTCCGTCGGCCCCGGTGGTGGAGGCCGGCGACCCCGAGGGCTGGCACCCGCTCGATCCCCTCGCGGTCGACACCGTGCGCCGCCGGCGGCAGCTCGACGTGCGGCGCGCCGCCGCCGGCGATGGCGATGGTGCGAGCGGCGGGCTGCGCGCCCAGGCCCACTTCCGCGACTCCCACGCCGGGGAGGACCGGGAGATGGTCATGCACGAGTACGCGGTCACGGCCACCTTCGACGATCGTGACCGCGTCGCCGAGGTCGACGTCGACCCGCGGGTCCTCCCGTGGGCCGAGTGCCCGTCCGCCGCGGCCAGCGCCGCCCGGGTCGTCGGCGTGGGCCTCGACGACCTCGCCCGCACCGCCCGCACCGACCTGGTGGGCCCGACCACGTGCACGCACCTCACCAGTACCATCCGATCGCTGGTCGACGTGCGCGCGCTGGCCGAGGCGGTGTCCTGATGGGTGAGAGGCAGATGGCCAACACGTCGAAAGCCGGCAACCAGCGGAACGGGCGAGGGCGGCGACGGGAGAAGCCCGAGCAGATCGCCGACGAGCTGCGCACGCTCATCATCGCCGGCGAGCTCGACGAGGGCGACTCGCTCGGCCACGAGCCCGACCTCATCGAGCGCTTCGGCGTGTCGCGGCCGTCGCTGCGCGAGGCGCTGCGCATCCTCGAGGCCGAGGGGCTGATCACCGTGGTTCGCGGGGTGCTCGGCGGCGTCGTCGTCCACCGTCCGGACCAGCGGCTGACCGCGCGCACCGCGGCGCTGGTCCTCCAGGCGCGCAACGTGTCGCTGGCCGACGTGTTCGACGCACGCACGATCATCGAGCCGTCCGCCGTGCGCCTCGTCGCCTCGGGCCGGGGTCGTCGGGGCTCGGCCAAGCGGCTGCGGGAGCTGATCGACGAGCAGGAGGACGCGATCGACGACCCCGACGAGTTCGGCCGGGCCAACGCCCGCTTCCACGAGGAGCTGGTGGCCATGGCCGGCAACCAGACCCTGACGATCGTGGCGGAGATGCTGAACGAGGTCGTCGCCAGGGCGGTCACGGCGGTGAGCCAGACCGACCCGGAGGGCAGCGGCTCGGTCGCCACCCGCCGCCGGGGCGTGCGGTCGCAGCTTCGTCTCGCCGACCTCGTCGAGGAGGGCGACGCCGCCGGGGCCGAGGAGCACTGGCGCACCCACATGACCGTCGTCGGCCGGGTGATGCTCGGCCAGCAGGCCCGCACGGTCATCGACCTGATGGACCACCTCTAGAACGGCAGCACGACCGTGCACGGATGACGGTCCCCCACCGCTCGGCTGACAGGCCGGCCCGTTTCGGGTGAAACGGCGTTGAGCCTCAACTGACCGTTCGCATAGCATGGATGCTATGTCGTGGGGCGAAGTGGAGGTCGAGCCGGAGGTTCGCGACTGGTACGAGGCCCTAGACGAAAGCAACCAGGCGAGAGTCCAGTTCAACGTTGACCGGCTTGCGCACGACGGCCCGCTGCTCGACGAGCCGTTCACCAAACAACTGGAGGGCAAGCTCCGCGAGCTGCGCTTCTACCTTGAGGGCCGACCGACCCGAATCACCTACTGGATTGCACCGGGACGCAGGATCATCCTGCTCACTGTGTTCGGGAAGACCCAGCGCCGTGAGCGGCGTGAGGTCGACCGAGCGAAGCGGGCGTTCGAACGGTGTCTCGCCGAAGGGCACACCGCGAGGGAGGACGAGGACTGATGGCAACCGATACCAAGCGCACCCCCTGGACAGATCTCAGGAAGGTCACGCCTCCTAGGACGGCCGCCGAGACCGCCTATCAGGACGAGGCCCGTGTCGCCGCGTTCCGCGAGCTCGTCCACCGGCTGCGCACCGAGGCCGGCCTCACACAGGCGGGGCTGGCCGAGCGGATGGGTACGACGCAGTCGGCCATCGCCCGGATGGAGGGCGGAGGCACCCGCCCGTCGCTCGACACGCTCGAGAAGCTCGCTCTCGCGGTGGGGGCTGACCTGGTCGTCGGGGTAGCGGAGAACCTCTCCGAGAACCGGTCGATCGCGAAGCTCGAACGCGACGGTCACGCCGTGATCCGGCGAGCCAGCTGAGACCTGCCCACCCCGCGATCAGGTGAACGGCAGCACGACCGTGCGGGTCTCCAGGTAGGCCTCGACGCCCTCCGGCCCCATCTCGCGGCCCACGCCGGAGCGGCGGAACCCGCCGAAGGGGTTGCGCGGCTCGACGACGATCCCCGAGTTCACCGCGCACGTGCCGGTGCGGATGCGCCCGGCCACCGCCACCCCGCGGTCGCGGTTGCTCGTCCACACCGACCCGGACAGGCCGAAGTCCGAGTCGTTGGCGAGGGCGACCGCGTGGTCGACGTCGTCGTAGGCGATGACGGCGAGCACCGGGCCGAAGATCTCCTCGCGGGCGATGGTGCTGGCGTTGTCGACGTCCGCGAAGAGCGTCGGCTCGACGTAGTGGCCGCCGTCGAACCCGTCGGGGCGGCCGCCGCCCGCGACCAGCCGGGCGCCCTCGTCGACCCCGGTGCGGACGTAGCCCTCGACCCGGTCGCGCTGGCGGGCCGACACGAGGGGCCCGATGTCGGTCTCCGGCGACCGCGGGTCGCCGACCACCAGGGTGCGGACGTGGTCGACCAGCGCGTCGACGATCTCGCCCTGGGCGGCGCGCGGCACCAGGATGCGGGTCTGCGCTGCGCACACCTGGCCGTTGTTCTGGAACCCGGCGTCGAGGAGCTGCGGGACGGTCGTGGCGAGGTCGGCGTCGTCGAGGACGATGCCGGCCGACTTGCCCCCGAGCTCCAGCGTGCACCGCTTGACCAGCTCGCCGCAGGTGGCGCCGACCTGTCGCCCGGCCGCCGTGCTGCCGGTGAAGGAGACCTTGTCGACCAGCGGGTGCGCGACGAGGTGGCGACCGAGGTCGGCGTCGCCGGGGACGATGCTGACGACGCCCGGCGGCAGGCCGACCTCGGTCAGCACGTCGGCGAGGACGAACGAGCTGACCGGCGCCTCCGGGGACGGCTTCAGGATGATCGGCGTCCCGGCGGCCAGGGCGGCACCGAGCTTCATGCAGGTGATGAACAGGGGCACGTTCCACGGCACGATCCCCGCGGCGACGCCGACGGGCACCTTCTGCACCAGGCAGGGCCCGACGGCGCCGGGGCGCTCGGCGGCGAAGGCGAAGCTCTCGGCCACCTCCGCGAACCCGTCGAGCACCATGGTCGCTGCCACGACCTGCCCGAACAGGGAGAACTTGGCGGGCGAGCCCATCTCGTCGGTGATGACCGCGGCGAGCTCGTCGGTGCGGGCCTGCAACCCGAGCGAGAGGCGGCGGATCACCTCGGCCCGCTCCGTGCCGGTGGTCGCGGCCCACGGCCCGTCGAGGGCGGCGGTCGCGGCCTGCGCGGCGACGTCGACGTCCGCGGGCGCCGCCTGGGGCACGACGGCGACGAGGTGGCCGTCGTGCGGCGACCGCACCTCGAACGTCGCGCCGGACGACGGTTCCTGCCATGCGCCGCCGAGAAGCAGCCGGGTGCGTTCGATCGCCACTGATCTCCCTCGTCCGGCGCCGACCTGCTCGCCGCCGACCGGGCACGTTACCAAGACCTCTACATGTTTTCCCCACCAGCACCAACAAGCACTTGCCGCCGGCCGTCACAGCGCGTAGACATCTAAACATCTAGATGTATCGTCGAAACGGGGGGATCATGGGGACGCGGAATCGGCTGGCGGTCGGGATCTGTGCGCTGGTGCTGGCAACGAGCGCCTGCACCGAGGACTCCGGCGGCGACGCCTCGGCGGACGACGACAACGGCAGCGGCGACGCCGCCGCCGTCGAGCCGTCGGGACTCCTGACCGACGACGGCCCCTGCGATGCCGAGCTCGAGGCGTACCCGCTCGGCATCATGACCGTCTTCGAGTCGCCCGTGCTGTCGCTCATCGACCAGGTCAAGGCCGCGGAGGCCTCCGTCGAGGCGTTCAACGGCCGAGGCGGCGTCGGCGGGCACTGCATGGAGCTGACCACCTGCGACACGGGCCTCGACCCCAACGGCGAGCTCGAGTGCGCCCGCGACTTCGTCGAGGCCGGCGTCGTCGCCACGGTGCACGACACGACCGCCGCCAACCCCACCGGTGTGATCGAGACGACCGCTCCGGCCGGGCTCCCCCGCGTCGGGGTCGCGCCCGGGTCGGAGGAGCTGAACGCCGCCAACTCGTACCCGATCGGCGGCGGCTCGATCGGCACGACCTTCATGATGCTCCCGCCGCTGGCGCGGGCCGGCCACACCGAGGTCGCGATGATCCACGTCGACACGCCCGCCATCCAGGCGCTGTCCGGCATCCTGCAGCCGATGCTCGATGCCTACGACGCCGAGGTCACCGCCATGATCCCGGTGCCGCAGGGGACAACGGACTACCAGCAGTTCATCCTCGCCGCGGAGGACTCGGGAGCCACCGGCGTGATGCTGGCGCTCGGCGAGGCCGAGGCGATCCAGGTGCTGGGCGCGGCCGAGCAGCTCGCGACCGACCTCACCTTCTCCACCAGCCTCGGCACCTTCGGCCTGGCCGACGCCCAGGAGCTCGGCGACTTCGGCGCCCAGATCCTGTTCAACTCCGAGGTCCCGCCGGCGACGGGGTCGACCGAGGAGTGGCCAATCCTCGCCGACGTGGTCGCCGACCTGTCGGCATCCGGTGAGCCCGAGCTGGCGCGCGACCAGATCAAGAGCAGCGCCATGCGCTCGTGGATGGCCGTCTACGCCCTCGTCACGGTGATCGAGGAGTTCGGCGATCCGGACGACGTCTCCCGCGAGGCCATCACGGCCGCGCTCGAGTCGGCCAGCGGGATCGACCTGTTCGACCTCGCCCCGGCCTGGACGCCCCGCGGCGGCAGCGGCGAAGGCCTGCTCGGCGCCGTCTCGAACCCCTGGTACTACCAGGTCAGCTTCGACCCCGACGCCGACGACTTCGTGGTGGCCGACGAGCTGCTCAACGTGGTCGAGGAGTTCTCGGGCAACACCGACTACCCCCAGCCGTGACCGGCGACCTCGAACACCCGAGCCGGTTCGCCGCCGAGGCGCCCGACCGCCCGGCCGTGATCATGGGCGGCACCGGGCAGGTGCTGACCTACGGGGAGCTGGAGGACCGGTCGCGCCGCGTCGGCCACCTGCTCCGCTCGTTCGGCCTCCGGACCGGCGGCACCGTCGCCGTGCTTCTCGAGAACCGGCCCGAGTTCTTCGAGGTCGTCTGGGGTGCCCTGCGCACCGGCCTCCACGTCACGCCCATCAACTGGCACCTCGCACCCGAGGAGGCCGCCTACATCGTCACCGACAGCGGGGCCACGGCGCTCGTCGCCTCGGCCGCGCTGGGCGATGTCGTGAGCGAGCTCGGGGCCGGCGGCGACACGCTCACCGGGCGGGTCGCCGTCGGGGGCGGTCTGGACGGATTCGACGGCTATGCCGAGTCCCTCGCCGCCCAGCCGGACACCCGGCCGCCCGACGAGGTCGAGGGCGCCTGGATGTTCTACTCGTCCGGCACGACGGGGCGGCCGAAGGGCGTGAAGCCGTCGCAGGTCGGGGGTGAGCTGGGCGCCGCCACGGGGTTCGTGCTGATGGTGCAGGGCCTCTTCGGCGCCGACGCGAGCTCCGTGTACCTCAGCCCCGCACCGCTCTACCACGCGGCCCCGGCCGGCTGGACCACCGCGATGCACCGCGTGGGCGCCACCACCGTCGTCATGGAGCGCTTCGATCCGATCGCGGTGCTCGAGGCGATCGAGCGCCACCGCGTCACCCACGTGCAGTTCGTGCCGACGCACCTGGTACGCCTGCTCAAGCTGCCGGCGGAGGTCCGCGCTCGCTACGACCTCTCCAGCCTGCGCTACGTGATCCACGCGGCGGCGCCGTGCCCGCCCGAGGTGAAGCGGGCGGCGCTCGACTGGCTCGGTCCGATCGTGCACGAGTACTACTCCGGTAGCGAGGGTGCCGGCTTCTGCGCCATCG
>CAYUXB010000177.1:0-8268 GCA_964448525.1 uncultured Acidimicrobiaceae bacterium | reverse complement strand
CCCCCGGCCGCCCCCGCGCCCTCGATGGCGCGCACGTCGACGCCGTGGTCGGCCAGGTACACGTCGGCAAGGCGCTCCAGGCGGCGACGCAGGAGCTCGACCTGGGCGGGCGACGCGCCCTTCTGCGGGGCGAACACCTCGGCGGCGTCCACGAAGGGCGTCCGCACGTCGCAGAGCGCCACGATCTGGACGCCCGCCAGCCGGTGCAGCGGGTAGAGCGAGCGCAGCGCACCGAGACCGCCGTCCGTCGTCGCCGAGCCGCCGAGGCCCACCAGCAGCCTCGTGGCCCCGGCCTCGACCGCCGTCGAGAGCAGCTCGCCCGTGCCCGCCGTCGACGCGGCCACCGGGTCGTTGCCCTTGGCGCCGCCCACCAGGTCGAGGCCGGAGGCGCGGGCCATCTCCACCACCGCGGTGCGCCCGCCGAGCCGCCACTCGGCCGCGACGGGTTCGCCGAGCGGGCCGGTGACGGTGGTGGTGCGGTTGGGGCCTCCGAGCACCTCGAGCGTGCCCTCGCCGCCGTCGGCGACCGGCACCTCGTCGGCTTCCCAACCCGCCGCGGCCAGGGCGCGACCCGCCGCCGCCGCGACCTCCCGGGCGGTCGCGGTGCCACGCATCTTGTCGGGGACGATCACGGCTCGCACGAGGCGCAAGTCTGGCGCACATCCGCCGCGGTGATGCCACCCGCCGCTCCGGTGCACGGTGCCCCTCCTGCAGGGGGGCACTACCCTCGTCTCTCCGTGACCCGCTCCGTCGTCGTCGTGTCGAACCGTGGCCCGCTCTCGTTCCGACTGGACGACGCCGGCGAGCTGGTGGCCAAACGGGGGGCGGGCGGTCTGGTCTCGGGCATCGGGCCGCTCGTGGCCGGTACCGACACGCTGTGGGTGGCCGCCGCCATGTCCGACGGCGACCGCGCCGCGGCACGGGCCGGGGTGGTCGACGCGGAGGACTTCCGCGTCCGCCTCCTCGACGTCGACCCCGACACCTACCGCCTCGCCTACGACGTCATCAGCAACCAGATCCTGTGGTTCGTCCACCACGGCCTCTACGAGCTCGCCCGCGAGCCGTCGTTCCGGTCCGACCTGCACGCCGCGTGGCAGGCGTTCCGGGACGTCAACGCCGCGTTCGCCGACACGGTCGCTGAGGTCGCCCCCGAGGGCGCCGCCGTGCTGGTGCAGGACTACCACCTCAGCCTGCTCGGCCTCGACCTGGCCGAGCGGCGGCCCGACCTCGACGCGGTCCACTTCAGCCACACCCCCTTCGCCACCCCCACGTGGCTCCGGGTGCTACCCACCCACATCGCCGCCGAGCTGATGTCGGGCATGGCCGCGCACCGCGCGTGCGGCTTCCACACCCAGCGCTGGGCCGACGACTTCGTCGCCTGCTGCCGCGACGTGTTGGGGCTCGAACCCCGCACGTTCGTGTCCCCCCTGCCCGCCGACGCGGATGACGTGCGGTCGGCAGCGGCCTCCCCCGCCTGCGATGCCGCCCTGGCGGAGATCGAGGCCGAGGTGGGCGAGCGCCTGGTCGTCGCCCGCGTCGACCGCATCGAGCTGTCGAAGAACCTGCTGCGCGGCTTCGAGGCGTTCGACGACCTGCTCGACCGCCGGCCCGACTGGCGGGGGCGGGTGGTGTTCCTCGCGTCGGTGTACCCGTCGCGCACCGGCGTCCCCGCCTACATCGAGTACCAGCAGGACGTCGAGGCCCTGGTCGAGCGCATCAACGAGCGGTGGGCCACCCCCGACTGGACGCCGATCGTCTACGACACCCGCGACGACTACCCGCGCTCGGTGGCCGTGCTGCGCCGGGCGGACGTCCTGCTCGTCAACCCGATCCGCGACGGGCTCAACCTCGTGGCCAAGGAAGGCGGCATCGTCAACGAGCGCGACGCGGTGCTGTGCCTGTCGCCCGAGGCCGGGGTGTGGGACGAGGTGGGCGAAGCCGCGGTGCGCGTGCAGCCGTTCGACGTGGCGGGCACCGCCGACGCGCTCGACGGGGCGCTGCGCATGCCCGCGGCGGAGCGGGCCGACCGGGCGGCACGCCTGCGCGAGCTGTCGATCGCCCGCCGCCCGTCGGACTGGCTGGCCGACCAACGCGCCGCCGCCGGCTGACCTGCTCGGCCCGGCGGGCTCAGCGGGCTCAGCGGGCGAGGCGGCGCAGCAGGGCGAGCACCTCGGCGGGTCCCTCGACCACCAGGTCGGCGCGGTCGATCAGCTCCGCCGGCGCTTCGTCCGAGTCGACGGCCACCCTGAGCACGTGCGCACCCCGGGCCGCCAGTCGGTCGAGCGCGTCGTAGGCCGGAAGATCGCCCCGGTCGTCACCGACGAAGCACACCGCGCCGAAGCCCGAGGCGAGCTCCTCCACCGCCGTGCCCTTGTCGGCCGCGATCGGCGGGTGCAGCTCGATCGACATCTTGGCCGGGCGCACGTCGAGGCCCGAGCGGGCGGCCTGGTGGCGAGCCCACTCGGCGACCTCCTCGCGGAGATCGGGGCGGGTGCGGTAGTGCAGGGTGAGCGACAGCCCCTTGGACTCGACGAGCATCCCTTCGGGCCCGCGGTCGGTCGACGAGCGCACCACGTCGGCCACCACCTCCCGCCACGCACCAGCGGCCGCCCGGTCGGCGCGCTCGCCGTCCCGCACGACCTCCAGCCCGTACAGGCCGGAGACGACGAGGCCGTCGGGCAGCAGGGGGACGAGGAAGTCCACCGGCCGCCCCGAGATGATGCCGACGAGGCCGAACGTCTCCGCGAGCCGCGTCAGCACGTCGGTCACGCCGTCGAGCGGGCGGGCCCGTGCGGGCTCCTCGACGATCGGCGCCAGCGTCCCGTCGAAGTCGAGGACCACGGCCGCGTCGGCGGGCCGGTCCTCGAACGGTCGCAGGGTGTCGAGACGATCGTCGCTCACGATCGCAAGCTACCCGTCGACCGGCGGTCAACGGCGATGGCGTGTCGCCGTCATCCGCCCGCCAGGTCGGGGCCGAGCATCACGAGGACGTGGGCGCCACCCGTCTCGAGCGGCGGGGGCTCGGGCATCGGCTGCACGGCCTCCGGCGGTGCGTTGATCGCGGCGGCGAGCGCGGCCGCGTCAGCCTCGTACTCGGGCACGAACAGCACCTGGCTGGCCTCCAGCAGCTCGGGGGCGTTGGTGCCCTCGAGCGTCACGTAGCCGGCGCCGGCGATCAGGTCGGTCTGCTGGCCGGCGGCCCCGCTCACGCCCGAGGCGTTGGCCACGAGCACCGTGACCTCGCCCGGTGGGCGGGGTTGGGGGGCCGCGGGCTCGGTCGGGTCCGGCGTCTCGCCCTCGGCCGGCTCGTCGCCGGCGGTGGCGGCGGGCTCCTCGGTGACGGTGGGGGCACCACCCGTGTCGTCGATGGCGCGCAGGATGAAGAACCCGAGCACGACGGCGACGGCGACGAGGACCACCCCCCGGACGGGGCTGGTGCCTCGTGCCGGTCCGGTGGGCGGACGCTCGGTGGTCTGCATGCGGAGGGCCTCCTCAGCGGCCGTTGCCGGTGGTGGTGCGGCCTTCGACCCGGGCCTGCCGGCGACGCTGCCGGGCACGGCGCAGGCGGCGGACGACCAACGGGTCGTAGGCCGCGGCAGCGGGATCGTCGACGAGCACGTTCAGCAACTGGTAGTAGCGGGTGGGGGACACGGCGAGGTTCGCGCGGATCGCGGCCCCCTTCGAGTCAGGAAGGAGCCACCACCCTCGCTCGAAGTCGAGGATCGCCCGGTCACGATCGGTCAAAGCCACTGGTGCAAGGCTGGCCCGATGCCCTGCGCGATGCAAGCACCCTCCGAGGCCGCCCGAACGCGCGGGTGCGCCCGGTATCGTCGGGGGACTGCCCGAGTAGCTCAGCTGGCCAGAGCAGGCGCCTTGTAAGCGTCAGGTCGCGGGTTCGACTCCCGCCTCGGGCTCTCACCGACGCCTGGCGATCTCGAAGCACGCGAGGGCGGCCGCGGCCGACACGTTCAGCGAGCCCAGGACGCCCTTCATGGGAACGGCCACAAGCTCGTCGCAGCGCTCGCCCACGAGGCGCGACAGGCCGCGCCCCTCGGCTCCGAGCACCAGGCACACGGGCCCGTCGGCCCCCGAGACGTCGTAGAGCGAGGTCGACGCCGCACCGTCGAGCCCCACGACGTGGACGCCCGCCTTGCGCATGTCGGCCAGCGCGGTGGGCAGCCCGCCCACGACCGCCATCGGCACGTGCTCGACCGCGCCGGCGGCGGCCTTGGTGGCGGCCGGGGTGACGTGCACCGCGCGATGCCGGGGCAGGATCGCCCCCGTGACGCCCGCGCACTCGGCCGAGCGCAGCACGGCGCCGAGGTTGCCGGGGTCGGTGACCCCGTCGAGCGCGACCAGGAACGGCGCCGCGCCACCCCGGCCGCCCAGCAGGGAGTCGAGGTCGGTCTCGGGCAGCGGCGCGGCCAGCGCGAGCACGCCCTGGGGCGCTTCGCAGCGGGCCTGGGCGTAGAAGCGGCCCTTGCCGACCTTGGTGACCGTGACGCGGTCGGCGGCGGCGAGCTCCCGGATGTCCTCGAGGATCGGGGCGTCGTCGCCCTGGTCGAGCATCCAGACCTCGCGCACCTTGCGGCGCCCTGCGATCAGCAGCTCGCGCACGGCCTGACGACCCTCGACCTGGTCGCCGCCCAATCCCCGGTCGGACGAGACGCGGCCGCGGCGCGCCGGAGCGATCGAGCGCGGTGCACCGGGCGTGGTGATGCGGGTGGGTGCGGGAGCCCGTCCTCGGCCGCGTCCGGACCGGCCACCGGATGACCGGTCGCCGCCCTTCCCCTGGCCCCGGGAGGGCTGGCCCCGGCCGCCCCGGCCCCCGGCGCCCCGGCCGCCCTGGCCGCCGGCGCCCCGGCGCGGCGGGCTCACGACGCCCCCGTGACGAGGGCGACGGCGAAGCACGCCACGCCCTCGGCCCGACCGAGCGCACCGAGCCCCTCGGCCCGCTTGCCCTTGACCGTCACGGGTGCGCCCACCGCGGCGGAGAGCCGCTCGTGGATGGCGTCGCGGTGCGGCGCCAGCTTCGGTGCCTCCAGCACGACCGTGCAGTCGACGTTCTGGGGCGCCCATCCGGCGGCGCGCACGTCGGCGACCGCCCGGCACAGCAGGTCGACGGAGTCGGCCCCGGCGAACGCCGGATCGGTGTCGGGGAAGTGCTGGCCGATGTCGCCGAGGCCGGCGGCGCCGAGCAGCGCGTCGGTGACCGCGTGGGCCACCACGTCGGCGTCGCTGTGGCCCGCCAGCCCGCGGGCGCCGGGGAACGGCACCCCGCCGAGGACGAGCGGCCGCTGCGGATCGTCGGAGAAGGGATGCACGTCGAACCCCTGCCCCACCCGGATGCGGGGGGCGTCAGCGGGCACGGAGCAGCGCCTCGGCCACGACCAGGTCGTCGCGCCGGGTGATCTTCAGGTTGGCGGGGGAACCGTTCACGACGACAACCTTGCCACCCGCAGCCTCGACCAGCGACGCATCGTCGGTCGCCTCCGCCGCGCCGGCGTGCGCGGCGCGCAGCGCCCCGGCCCGGAACGCCTGCGGCGTCTGCACCGCGACCAGGCCCTCTCGGTCGACCGTCCCCCCTCGGCGCGCCCGGAGGGTGTCCACCACCGGCACGCCAGGGACCGCGGCGTCCGCTCCGGCGCGCACGGCCTCGACGACGGTGCGGAACAGCTCCGCGCCGGCCAGCGGACGGGCGCCGTCGTGCACGACGACGATCTCGGCGTCGGGCGGCACGGCGTCCAGACCGGCGCGGACCGACCCGGAGCGGGTGTCGGCACCGGCCACGACGGCGTCCGCCGAGGCCTCCTCGTCGCCGGCGTGGACAGGGGCGACGACCAGCACGACACCGTCCGCGACCGCGTGGGCGGCGGCCAGCGACCAGTCGATCACCCGCCGTCCGACCAGCGGTTCGTACTGCTTGGCGCCCCCGAAACGCCGGCCGGAACCGGCGGCGACGACGATGGCCCAGACGTCTCCCATGGCACGCCGGAGACTAGTGCCGAGACGTCGGTCACCCATCTGTGACGACGTCAGGTCCGCTCGTCGTTATCGTTCCCAGGTGATGAGCCCCACCGACCTGCTCGCCGACGTCGATCTGTTCGCCGATCTGACACCCCAGGAGCTGCTCCACCTCGCCGACGCGAGCACGACCGAGGACCTCCGCCGCGGTGATGTGCTGTTCCACGAGGACGACCCCGGCGACACCGTCTACATCGTCCTCGACGGCCGCATCGCCATCGCCAAGCGGTCGATCGACGGGCGCGAATCGGTGGTCGCGCTGATGGAGCCAGGCGACCTGTTCGGCGAGATGCAGCTGTTCGAGAACCAGGGTCGCACGGCCGAAGCCCGCGCCCTCGAGCAGTCCCAGGTGCTCGCCATCGGCTACGGCCCCATCCGCCAGGTCTACGAGCAGCGCCCCGAGCTGCTGTGGGGTGTCGTGGCCCTGCTGGCGGGGCGCCTGCGCACGATGGACGTCGCCCTCGCCGACTCGGTGTTCCTCGACGTCACCGGGCGCACCGCCAAGCGGCTGGTCGAGATGGCTGCCGGAGCCGACGAGTTCACGCTCCCGGTCACCCAGGAGGAGCTGGCGGCCATGGTCGGTGCCTCACGCGAGCGGGTCAACAAGGCGATCGCCAGCTTCGTTCGCCTCGGGTGGATCGAGCAGTCCGAGCGCCGCTATCGCATCACCGACCGCGAGCAGCTCGAGCGCCGCGCCCGCTGACTCACCCCTCACGGATCGGGCAGACCAGCCGATTTTCTACGCGGGATCGGTCGCTGGAGCGACCAGATCCGCGTAGAAAATCCGTTGGGGGCGGGTTACGAGGCGGACAGGTGGGCGATGGCCCGACGCCAGGCGTCCGCCGCGTCCTCGGCACGGTGCGCGTCGCGCGACGGGTCGTGGGCGAAGCCGTGGTCGGCACCGTCGTAGCGCACGACCTCGACCCCCGCGGCCTCGAGCGCCGCCATGTCCTCCTCCGGCACCCACGGGTCGGCCGTGCCCGCCAGCAGCAGTGCCGGACAGGCCTCCGGCTGCGCCAGCGCGTCGAGCGGCTCACCCTGGGTCGGGCTGTGCCACATCTCGGGCACGCGGCCCATCCCGTAGAACGACACGGCCCGGGCGAACCGGCCCGTGCCCGCCGCCTTCAGCGCGTACATGCCGCCCATGCAGAAGCCCACGATGCCCACCGGCTCGACCCCGGTGGCGTCCGCCGCGGCCACCGCGTCGCCGAGCACCCGGGCGTCGTCGAGCGAGCTACCGGCGTTCAACCGGTCGGCGAGGGTCGGCAGGTCGTCACGCCCGGGCCACAGCTCGAACGCGCAGACCGCCCACCCGTTCTCCGTGGCGAGGCGGGCCACGTGGTCGTCGAACAGGGGGCGCAGTCCGCCGATGTCGGGGACGAGCACCAGGCCGCGGGTGGCGCCGTCGGGGCGGGCGATCTCGGCGGGCGTACCGGACGGGAGCGTGATGCGCATGACCCTGGTCTACTCCGATCAGCGGAGCGACCGACCCGGCACCGGTGGGTGGCGTGGCGCCCGGCGGCGCGAGCGACGCCGAAGGGTCAGCTGTAGCGGTCGAGGATGCTCGACTCCGCGAGGCGCGACAGACCGTCCTTGATGGCCCGCGCCCGGGACTCCCCCACGCCGGTCACCTCGTCGAGATCGTCGATCGTCGCCCGCATGATCTTCTGCAGGCTGCCGAACCGGTCGACGATGTGCTCGATCACCGACTCGGGCAGGCGGGGGATGCGCGACAGGAGGCGGTAGCCGCGGGGCTGCACCCCGGCGTCGAGGTCGACCGCCGAGCCCGGCACCTGCAGGGTCGCGCCGACCGCGGTGGAGTCGAGCAGCTCCTCGGTGCCCATGTCCGCCAGCGCGGCCATGGCGTGGTCGAGGCGCCAGCCCGTCTCGGGGGTGAAGTAGTCGAGCATCACGAGCCGGCGGTCGTCGTCGACGCCGCCCATCAGCTCCTCCAGCTGGAGGGCGACCAGGCGGCCGTCGACCCCGAGCTGGACGATGTCCCCCGAGATCTCGTCCGCGATGCGGCGCACCATCTCCGTGCGCTGCAACACGTTGACCACGTCGCGCACCGTCACCAGGTCCTCGACCTCGAGGGCGGAGAGCGAGGCCGTCACGCCGTCGAGCCGGTCGCGGTAGCGCTCCAGCGTCTGCAGCGCCTGGTTGGCCCGAACCAGCAGCCGGGGGATGGCCTCGAGCGGGTGCTTCTCGTCGCCCACGTAGACGGCGATGACCGCCATGTCCTCC
>CAYUXB010000176.1:0-8307 GCA_964448525.1 uncultured Acidimicrobiaceae bacterium | reverse complement strand
GTGCTCGCCGAGCGCGGCGGGGTCGCCCTCGATCGGGGCGAAGTCTCGGAGCCAGGACAGCAGGACCTTCATCGGAGTCCTCGGGGGGTCACGATCCGGGCCTGACGCTCAGAACTGCGTCAGGAAGCGGATGTCGTTGGTGAACAGGTCGCGGAGGTCGTCGACCCCGTGGCGGGCCGCGGCGAGCCGGTCGATGCCGAAGCCGAAGGCGAAGCCCTGCCACTCGTCGGGGTCGAGCCCGCAGTTGGTGAGCACGTTGGGGTGCACCATCCCGCAGCCGCCCAGCTCGAGCCAGGTGCCGTCGGGGCGCTGGATGTCGAACTCGGCCGAGGGCTCGGTGAACGGGAAGTACGACGGGCGCAGGCGCGATGTGAAGTCGCCACCGAAGTACGCCTTCGTGAAGGCGTCGATGGTGCCCGCCAGGTCGGCGAACGTGATGTCGCGGTCGACGACCAGGCCCTCGATCTGGTGGAAGACCGGCATGTGGGTGGCGTCCGCGGTGTCGGAGCGGAACACCCGGCCGGGCATCACCGCGTAGTACGGCGGCGGGGTGCCGGTCATGACCCGGACCTGCACCGGCGAGGTGTGGGTGCGGAGCAGCGTGGTGCCCGGATCGCCGAAGTCCACGTACAGCGTGTCGTACATGTCGCGGGCCGGGTGGCCGAGCGGGAAGTTCAGCGCTCCGAAGTTGTGCCAGTCGGTCTCGACCTCGGGCCCCTCGGCGACCGTGAAGCCCATGCCGACGAAGACGTCCTCGAGCTCCTGGATGGCCTGGGTCACGAGGTGGAGGTGGCCGGCGGTGCCCGCGGGCAGGACCTCGGTCAGGTCGAGGCGCTCGGCCAGCAGTTGCTCGGCCCGCCGTGCGGCGTCGAGGACGGCGCGGCGCTCGACGGCTGTGGCCTTCACCGCCTCGGTGGCGCCGTTGAGCACCTTGCCGACGGTGCGGCGGCCATCGTCGTCGAGCCCACCCAGCTTGCGCCGTAGAGCGGTGAGCGGCGAGCGCTTGCCGAACACCTCGGCCTCGGTGGCGCGCAGCTCGTCCGCCGTGGCGGCCGCGGCGAGCCGAACCCGCGCGTCGGCTTCGAGGCGGCCGATCTCGACCACCAGGTCGTCGGCCGATGCGGGGGTGGGGCTCTGGTCGCTCATGTCGTCGTGCACCCTGCCGCCCGGGGCGGCGTCTCGTCCAGTCACTATCGATCGGCACCGTGCGCCCGGCGCCGGCGTGCGGCGTCGAAGCCGAGGATCGTGCCCGTCATCGCGACGTTCAGCGACTCGGCCCGACCCGCCATCGGGATCGTCACGGCGCTGTCGGCGCGATCGACCAGGTGGTCGGGCAGGCCATGGGCCTCGCTGCCGAGCACCAGGGCGACGGGTCGTCCGAGGTCGACCTCGTCGTAGGGCCGGCCGTGGCGGGCGACCGTGGCGACCGTGTGCAGGCCGGCGGCCACGAGCGCGTCGATCGCGGCGCCGGCGTCGCCTTCGCGCACCACCGCGAGCCGGAACAGCGAGCCGGCGGACGACCTCACGCACTTCGGCGAGAACGGGTCGACCGCGTCGTCGCAGAACAGGACGGCCCCGGCCCCGGCCGCCTCGGCCGAGCGCAGCAGGGTGCCGGCGTTGCCGGGATCGGCGACTCCCACCAGCACGAGCGCCAGCGGGCCGGCGACGGCAGCCGCGTCGGCGGCGGTCGCCAGAGGGAGCCGGGCGATCGCGGCCACGGGCTGGGGCGTCACGGTGTCGACGACCCGGGCGAGGTCGGTCGCCCGTGCCTCGTGGACGGCGGCGCCGGCCCGGGCCGCCCGCTCCAGCAGGTCGGCGGGGCAGCTCGGCGCGGCCACCACGTCGTCCACCGGCACGCCGGCGTCGAGCGCCTCGGCGAGCAGCAGCGGGCCGTCGACGACGAACGCACCCTCGTCGGAACGCGCACTGCGGCGCCTCGAGAGGCGCCGCAGCCGTTGCATGCTGTGATGGCGGATGCCGATCGGGTCGGCCATCGCCGTCGTGACGTACCCGCCGGCTCTAGGCCGACGTGGTCGTCGTCTCGGAGCCTTCGAGGGCGCCGAGCGCGGTGGCCACGAGCGAGGCGAATGCGGCTTCGTCGGTGACGGCCAGGTCGGCGAGGACCTTGCGGTCGACCTCGACACCGGCCGTGCGCAGGCCGGCCACGAACACGCTGTAGCTCGTGCCGTTCAGGCGGCACGCGGCGTTGATGCGCTGGATCCACAGCCGCCGGAAGTCGCCCTTGCGGGCGCGGCGGTCGCGGTAGGCGTACTGCAGGCTGTGCATCACCTGCTCGTTGGCGGCGCGGTAGGAACGGCTCTTGTTGCCGTAGTACCCCTTGGCGCGCTCGAGCGTGACGCGACGCTTCTTCTTGGAGTGGACGGATCGCTTCACCCGGGCCACGGGGAGCTCCTTTCGTCGATCAGTTGTGAGGGACGGCGATGCGCATCGGGCGCGGCGCCGAGGTCGGGTGCCCGCATGTGCGAGCACCCGGGGTTCGGCTCAGCGCCGGCCGAGCATCCGGTTGATGCGGGCCTCGTCGCCGGGCGCCACGCCCTCCTCGCGGCTGAGCCGGCGCTTGCGGGCCGGAGCCTTCTTCTCGAGGATGTGGTTCTTGTTGATCTGGCGGCGGCGCAGCTTGCCGGTGCCGGTGATCTTGAACCGCTTGGCTGCGCCGCGGTGCGTTTTCATCTTGGGCATGACGTGTCCTCGTGTCGTCGAGCGTCGGGCCGGGCGGGGGTCCGCCCTAGCCGTCGCTCGCCTGATCCTGTTGGGTCTGCTGACCCGCCTCGGCGGCACCGGCCGCGCTGACGGGCGTGGGATCGGTCGTCGGCGTCTCCGTGGCCGGATCGGCGGTCTCGCCTGCGGTGGCGCTGGCAGGCTCGGTCGACGGTGCTGCTGGGGCAGCCGCCTCGCTGTCTGCCTTGCGCTTGGCCCGCTCGGTGGCGGCCTGGGCCTTGCGGTCCGGGCCGAGCACCATGGTCATGTTGCGACCGTCCTGCCGGGGGAAGATCTCGACCTTCCCCAGGTGTTCGACGGCCTTGACCACCTGATCGAGGATGCGCCGCCCCATCTCGGGGTGATGCATCTCGCGCCCACGGAACGTGAGCGTGACCTTGACCTTGTGACCCTCTTCGAGGAACCCCGCAACCTTGCGGGTCTTCGTGTCGAAGTCACCCCCGGAGATCTTCGGGCGGTACTTCATCTCCTTGAGGGAGACGTTGCTCGCCTTCCGCCGGGATTCCTTGGCCTTCTGGGCCGCCTCGTACTTGTACTTGCCGTAATCCATGATCCGGCACACGGGCGGATTCGCCTGCGCTGCCACC
Source organism: uncultured Acidimicrobiaceae bacterium (assembly GCA_964448525.1). Taxonomy (GTDB): domain Bacteria; phylum Actinomycetota; class Acidimicrobiia; order Acidimicrobiales; family VFJN01; genus ZC4RG19. The sequence continues at coordinate 4,981 of CAYUXB010000176.1, read as the reverse complement.
TCGACCAGGTCGAGATCTGCAGCACGGGCGATGGACAAGGCCTCGGGCAGGGGCTTGATGCCGATCTGCTGACCGTCCGGACCGACGAGGCGTACCTCGCGTGCGCGAATGCGCTCGTTGATCCGGGGCTCGTTGTTCGCCGGCGTAGCTATCGCCGCTCACTCCTCATAGATGCGCAGACACCTCCGTACGCATGGGCTGTCAGAACTGCCAACCCGACCCCGCCGAAAACTGAGAGCGGACGCCGGAGGAAAGCCGACGTCCGCGCAGGGCAGGGCCCTGTGGAGCGATCGACCCGGACGCACGTCGCCTCTCGGCGGTGGCCGGGTGGGGGCTCCCCGATCCTGACAGCTGCTGCTGCCAGGGCGGGCCCCGCTTTCCTTGAAGTTGTGCGACGTAGGGTAGCAGCGGGCGACGGCGAGTCCACAACGTGCCGGCGCCCGGGCGTGGCGGGGGTCGCCTGCTCCGCTACCGTCGGGGACCGATGAGCAGCCTATGGACTCCCTCCGGCGAGCACCCCGTCGACCGCCCGGGTGGCCGGGCGACGGGCGGGCCCCCGCCGTCGTCGCCAGGCCCCGAGGCGGGGCCCCCTCCGGGTGCACCGCAGGCCCCCGAGGGCCCCGAGCGTGAGCTCACGCCCGAGGAGCGCGCCGCTGCCGAGGAGTACGCCCGGCAGATGGACGCGGCCCGTCAGGAGCTCCTCGGCACCCCCGCCGGCCTGGTCATCGGCCAGCAGGCCCTCCAGTTCTACGAGGTCGCGGCGCTGCACCTGTCGGAGCCGCAGCCGAAGCTCGAGGAGGCCCGCATCGCCATCGACGCCTTGGCCGCGGTGGTCGAGGCCCTCGGAACGCGGCTGGGTGAAGCGCACACACCGTTGACCCAGGCCGTCCACCAGTTGCGGCTGGCCTTCGTCGAGGCGTCCGGCGGGCCCTCTGCGGCACCGGCCGCAGACGCCTGACGGCCGTCGACGTCGGTGACGACGCCGGGGGGTGCGGGCTCGCAGCCCGACACGACAGCGGGTGGGGCGGGCCGGCGCGCCCTCCTCGTCGGGGCGCTCGTCGTCCTGATCACGCTCGTGGCGGGTGGGTTGGCCCTCGCGGCGCGATCGGCCTCGGACGACGGCGACGGCGACGGCGGCAGGCAGGACGGGACCGGGCCCCCGGACATCGCCGTGGTCGGCGATTCGCTCATCGAGCAGTCCCGCGACCAGATGCAGGTCCACGCCGAGGGGCAGGGCCTCACCGTCGAGAGCGTCGCCTTCGGCGGCAGTGCCCCGTGCGACTGGATGGACGCGTTCGAGGAGTTCGCGGCCACCGCGCCCGACCACCTCATCATCTCGTTCGCCGGCAACGACAGCACCCCGTGCATCCACCCCGAGGGCGGCCCGCCGCGCGATCCGCAGACGATCGCGGACGCCTACGCCGAGATCATGCCCGGCATCCTCGACCTGTTCACGGGCACCGGCACCCGCATCTACATCGTCGTTCCGCCGCCGGTGGGCGAGCCGGCGTCGGAGCCCGCCGCGGCCGCCATCCGCGCCATGTATCGCGACCTGGCCGTCGAGCGGTCCGAGGTCACGATCGTCGACCCCGCTCCCCTGCTCGGCCCTGACGGCGCCTTCCACGTGAGCTTGCCCTGTGAGCCGTGGGAGAGCGAGGTGTGTGGGCCGGACGGCACGGTCACCGTGCGCGAGGCCGACGGCATCCACCTCGCCCCGGCCGGCGGGGAGCGCTACGCGCGCGTGCTGCTCGACGCCATCGGTGAGCCCGTCGACGGCTGAGCGCCGACCTCCAGGTCGGGCCGCTACAGGGGCGTGATGTCGGCCGCCTCCCAGCGACCGAGCCGTCCGGCCACGATCCGGCAGCGCACGGGCGTGCCCTCGGCGATGGTGCGCGACCCATCGGCGATCGCGGTGCAGTGGAACGGCAGCACGTCGCCGGCGTCGGTGCGCACCTCGCCCAGCCCGCGCGGGTCGTCGAACGACTCGACCACCCCCGTCGCCGTGGCGTTGGGCACGACCGCCATCAGTGGACGATCTTCGACAGCGGCAGTTCGATGATGTCGGACGCGCCCGCGTCCTTGAGCGCCGGGATGAGCGTGTTGATCACGGACTTGGGGACCACCGTCTCGACCGCGTAACCACCCTGCCCGAACAGCTCGGACACCGTCGGCGCCTTCATCGACGGCACGAGATCGATGACGGCATCGAGGTCGGCGCGGGCGACGTTGAGCTTGACGAGCACCTTGCCCCGCGCCTCGAGCACGCCGTCGAGCAGCACCTTGAGCTGCTCCATGGCGTGCCGCTTGTCGTCGTCGGCGTACGCGGCCTTGTTGGCGACGAGCGCCGTGTAACTCGGCAGGATCTCGCCGATGATCTTCAGGTTGGCGGCGCGCAGCGCCCGCCCGGTCTCGGTGCCGTCCACCACGCAGTCGACGATGTCGGGCACCTTGGCCTCGGTCGCGCCGTAGGACAGGCGCACGTCGGCCTCGACACCGCGTTCGGCGAAGAACCGGGCCGTGAGGCTGGGGTACTCGGTGGAGACCCGGACGCCGTCGGGCAGGTCCTCGACCTTGTCCCACTCCGAGCTCTCCGGCACCGCGACCACGATGCGGAACGGCTTGGCGGTCGCCTTCGAGTAGGCGAGCTCGCCGAGGAGGACGACGTCGCTCTGGGTCTCCTCGACCCAGTCACGGCCCGCGATGCCCAGGTCGAACAGGCCGTCCGCGACATACGACGGGATCTCCTGCGGGCGCAGGATGCGCACCTCGTCCACACGGGGATCGGCGATCGTCGCCTTGTACTCCACGCTGGAGGAACGATTGACCGTCAGGTCGGCGGCCTCGAACAACTCGAGCGTGGAGCGTTCGAGCGAGCCTTTGGGGAGGACGAGCTTCAGCACGGCGTGGAGGGTACGCCCCACCGAGGCGGCTCAGGCAAACGCGATCGACCAGCCGGCGACCGGGCGAGGTCGCCCCATCCGGCCCCGCCGGTCACCCCGGCGCGTAGCGCTGGGCGATGCGGGCCATCTCGACGGCGACGACGGCCGCCTCCTCGCCCACGTTGTGCCCGCCCGGCCCCTCGGACCGGGCCAGCGCCTGGGCCTCGTCCTCGGTGGTGAGCACGCCGAACGCGACCGGCACCCCGGTGGTGAGCTGCACCTGTTGCACGCCGCTCGCGCACTCCCCCGCCACGATGTCGTAGTGGGTGGTCTCGCCCCGGATGACGGCGCCGATGCAGATCACCGCATCGACCTCACCGGAGGTCGCGAGGGCGCGGGCGCCGAAGGGGATCTCGAACGACCCCGGGACCGGCACGTCGACCACGTCGTCCGCGGCCACGCCGAGGGACTTCAGCCCTCGCGCGACGCCCTCCGCCAACCGGTCGACGATGGCCGCGTTCCAGCGCGCCCGCACCACGCCGACGCGAAGACCTGCCCCGTCGAGCCCATCGGGCGTTCCCGCCCGGGCAGTCCCCTCGGCCACTCATGCCTCCCGTGTCGTGATCGCTCCGCGGGGTGCATCAGAGCACATCGTCGAGCCCCTCCAGAAGGTGGCCCATGCGCTCCCGCTTGGTGCGCAGGTAGGCGATGTTCTCGGGGTTGGGTTCGGTCAGCAACGGCACGCGGTCGGTGATCCTGAGGCCGAAGCCCTCGAGCCCGCCGCGCTTGGCCGGGTTGTTGGTGAGCGTGCGCATGGTGGTGATGCCGAGGTCGACGAGGATCTGCGCCCCGATGCCGTACTCGCGGCTGTCCACCGGCATGCCGAGCGCCAGGTTGGCGTCGACCGTGTCGTGGCCCTGTTCCTGCAGCGCGTAGGCCTGGAGCTTGTGGCCGATGCCGATGCCCCGGCCCTCGTGCCCCCGCAGGTACACGACCACCCCGAGGCCCTCCTCGGCGATGCGCCGCATCGACTCGTCGAGCTGGGGCCCGCAGTCGCAGCGCAGCGAGCCGAACACGTCGCCGGTGAGGCACTCGCTGTGCACCCGCACGAGCACGTCGTCCTCGCCCTGCACCGCGCCGCGGACGAAGGCCAGGTGCGTCTGACCGTCGATGACCGACTCGTAGGCGTAGCAGGTGAAGTCGCCCCACTGAGTGGGGATGCGGGCCTCGGCGACACGCTTGACCAGCTTCTCGGTCTGGCGCCGGTAGCGGATCAGGTCGGCGATCGAGATGAGCAGCAGCCCGTGCTCGGTGGCGAACCGCTCGAGCTCCGGCACCCGCGCCATGTCGTCCTTGGCCTCGTTGACGAGCTCGCACAGCACGCCGGCCGGATACAGGCCGGCCATGCGGGCGAGGTCCAACGCGGCCTCGGTGTGCCCGGCGCGCTTGAGCACGCCGCCCTCGCGGGCCTCCAGGGGGAAGATGTGCCCGGGGCGCAGCAGGTCGGCGGGACGGGTCGCCGGGTCGACCAGCGACTTGATCGTCGCCGACCGGTCGTGGGCCGAGATGCCGGTCGTCGTGTTGTGCCGGTAGTCGATGCTCACGGTGAAGGCCGTGCGCATGCTCTCGGTGTTGTTGGCCACCATCAGCGGGAGGTCGAGCTCGCGGGCCCGCTCCCGTGTGACCGGCGCGCAGATGACGCCCGAGGTGTGATGCAGGAAGAAGGCGATGGCCTCGGGGGTGGCGGCTTCGGCCGCCATGATGAGGTCGCCCTCGTTCTCCCGGTCCTCGTCGTCGACGACGATCACGATCTCGCCCCGGCCGATGGCCGCGACAGCGTCTTCGATCTTGGCGAAGGGCATCAGTTGTCCTTTGACGGGACCGCAGGCGAGACGTCCGCGTTCCAGGTGAGCAGGCGTTCGACGTACTTGACCGTCACGTCGACCTCGAGGTTGACGCGATCGCCCGGGCCTTTGAGGCCCAACGTCGTCACGGCGGCGGTGTGGGGGATGAGCGCGACGGTGAAGCCGTCGTCGAGCACGTCCACGACGGTGAGGCTGACGCCGTCGACCGTGATCGAGCCCTTCTCGACCACGTAGCGG
>CAYUXB010000175.1:0-8383 GCA_964448525.1 uncultured Acidimicrobiaceae bacterium | reverse complement strand
CCGCGTGGATGCGGGCGAGCACCTCCGCCGTTTGCTCGCTGGCGCGGCGACGGGCGGCGGCGTCGAGGGTGCGGGCGCTCGCGGCGTCGCGCGCGACCAGGCCGTCGACGAAGTCCATCACGTAGAAGGGGGCGCCGTTGACCGACTCGTCCGTGCACAGGCCGACGACGGGGGCGACCGGGACGTCGGTCGGCGCGAGCGCCGAGATGATCCGGTGCTCACGGCCCATGTCGTGGGCTGTGGCCAGCACCTGGCCGAGCGGCGGGCGGCGCAGCACCCACGCCCGTCCGGCCGCGTCGGTGACGCGGTAGGTGAGGTTGGAGCGGCCCCCGGCGATGAGGTCGAAACCGAGCGGTGCCTCGAGCGCGGGCACGCGGGCGTGCAGCCACTCGGTCACCCGCTCGACGTCGACGCCCTTGGGTGCCTCGGTGTCGGTGGTCGGCGCATCCGTCATCGGAGGTTCACCGTAGAGCCTTCCGGACGCCCGCAGCGACGACGGGCCCGGGCGTGGCCTTCGGGTGTCGCTGAGTCGTCGACCGCCGCCGAACCGTGCCGGACACCCGGAGGGGCGGTCGGGGGGTCGCCGGTAGCCTGGTCCCGATGGCCATCGACGTGACCGACAGCACCTTCCAGACCGACGTGATCGACCGCTCGACCACGACCCCCGTGGTGGTCGACCTGTGGGCGCCCTGGTGCGGCCCCTGCAAGACGCTGGGGCCGATCCTCGAGAAGGTCGTCGGCGAGACCGGCGGGCAGGTCGTTCTCGCCAAGGTCAACGTCGACGAGAACCCCAAGGTGTCCCAGGCGTTCCAGGTGCAGAGCATCCCCGCCGTGTTCGCCGTGGCGGGCGGCAAGGTGGTCGACGCGTTCGTCGGCGCCCAGCCCGAGGCCGCGGTGCGGGAGTTCGTCGGCCGTCTCCAGCCGAGCGAGGCCGACAAGGAGACCGCCCGGCTGCTGGCCGTGGGCGACGAGGCCTCGCTGCGCACGGTGCTCGACACGACCCCCGACCACCACGACGCGATCGTGGCCCTCGCCGAGCTGCTGGTCGGCCGGCGCGACGAGGGCGACCTCGACGAGGCGCTCGCCCTCCTCGAGCGCATCCCCGAGACGCCCGAGACCCGTCGCGTCGCCGCCCTGGCCCGCACCGCGGACGAGGTCGCGCCCGACGGGGCCGGCGACACCGACGACATCGTGGCCAAGCTCGACGACCTCCTCGGCCAGGTCAAGGCCGACGACGACGCCCGGCAGTCCTACGTCGACCTGCTCGAGGTGCTCGGCCCCGACGACCCCCGCACCGCCGAGTACCGCAAGCGGCTGACGCGCCAGCTCTTCTGAGGTCGCCGCCGCGAGGGAGGGACACATGCGGCTCGAACGTCACGAGGGATACTGGTTGCTGATCGGCCCGGCCGCGCCGGGCGCGACGGCGACCACCTTGGGCCCGCTCATCCTCATGCGACGCCGCGGGGTGGGCAACGCCCGGCTGCTGCGCCACGAGCTCGAGCACGTGCGGCAGTGGCGTGAGCAGGGGGTGCTGGGGTTCCTCCGCCGCTACCTGGGCGCCTACCTCCACGGACGGATGCGGGGCCTGCCCCACTGGGCGGCCTACAGGCGCATCCCGCAGGAGATCGAGGCGGAGTGGATCGCCCGGCGCACGGTGCCCGGCGGCGTGTCGTCGACGCCGAGCACCACCACCGCCCGGTAGGCCCCCGCCCGGTCCTCGTCGCTCAGTCGATGGCGCGGAGGATGAGCCACCACGACGCCAGGCCGTGGTCGCACCACGCCTCGGGCTCCACCAGGCACTCGTCGGGGCACCGGCAGACACCGTCGTCGACCCACTCCTCGAGGGTGTCCTCGTCGGGCGGGGCCCATCCGCTGTTCATCTCGAACCAGGCGTGGGCGTTGGCGATCGCCGCGTCGGCTGTGAGCTTCACGGCCCGATCATGCCGCGCTCTCGTCGCCGGGGTGGTCCGGGGAGGGCTGTCGGGTCGGTTACCCTCGTGCGGCCGAGGCTCCTCGTCGAGGTGCCCGGTCCTCGCCGTTCGACGGCCGTGTGGCGTGCCGCCCCGTCCCGACGGGCCGCCCCCACGCCGATCGCCGCACCTGCGGCCCTGCGAACGCTGACGTGCCCGGCTCGTGCCGGTGCCGTCGTGGCCCGGAGGACGGCGATGTCCGCCCTGGACGATCCGACCGACGTCTACCACCCCGACGAGGACGACCTCCTGCGTCGCCCCCTGCCGCCGCGCACCTGGCGCGACCGCCTCGACGACCTGGCTGCCGGTGGCGGCCCGCCCGGGCGCGCGCTCGTCGTCGTGCTGTCGGTCGTGGTGGCGGGCGCCGTGGGATGGCGGCTGCTGGCGCCGCCCGCACCGCCACCGGAGGCGGAGATCCCCCTCGCGCCCCCGGTGGCCGATGCCGACGACCAGGGGGTGGAGGCGCTGGAGGGCGCGGGGGAGACCGCATCGCCGGCTGGCGCCGCCGGTGCGGTCGCGCCCGGGTCCGCCGTGGACGCGCCCCCGGGTGCAGCACCCGGTGCTGCGGCCGGCCCGGCCGGGGAGGTGGTGGTCCACGTCGTGGGTGCGGTGCCGGCACCCGGGGTGCAGCGCCTGCCTGCGGGGGCGCGGGTGGTCGACGCCGTCGAGGCAGCCGGCGGCGCGAACGGCGACGCCGACCTGGCGCGGATCAACCTCGCGGCCGCCCTGGTCGACGGTCAGCAGATCTACGTCCTGCGTGTCGGCGAGGAGCCGCCGTTGCCACCGGTGGGCACCGGGGGTGCGGGCCCGGTGGCCGGGGCCGACGATGCGGCCAACCCGATCGACATCAACCGCGCCTCCGCCACCGAGCTCGAGGACCTCCCCGGCGTCGGGCCCGCCACCGCCGAGGCGATCATCGCGCACCGCGAGCAGAACGGGCCGTTCGCCTCGGTCGACGACCTGATCGACGTCCGGGGCATCGGCGATGCCAAGCTCGAGCAGATCCGCCCCCACGCGACGGCGTGACCCGTGTCCGACCTGTGGTGCTCGGTCCTGGCCGTCGCCGCCTTCTGCGGGGCGCTGTCGGCGGTGGACGGCCACCTCCCTCGGGTGCCCCTCCTGGTCGCCGCCACGGTGATCGTGGCGGCCCTCGGCGTCGGTCGGCGGCGTCGGCCGCGACCCGAACTGCTGTGCCTCGGCGTGGCCCTGCTCGCGGGAGCACTGGGACAGCGGTCGGTCGACGGTCTCGACGCTCCGCTGGCCACCGGCCCGGTCCACGCCGAGGTCACCCTCGTCGGTGACCCGGAGCCCGACGGGCGCGGCGGCGTGACGGTGGACGTGCGCCTCGACGGTCGCCGCCTGCGCGGCACCGCCCGGGCGTCGGCGGCGGGCGCGCTCGACGACCGGCTCGCAGGCGAGCGGGTCACGGTGATCGGTCGCGTCCGCGACCCGACGCCCGGGGATGCGTGGCTGCGCCATCGCCACATCGCCGGCCGCATGACGATCGAGACGGTCACCGGCTGGCGGACGGGCGGGCCGGCCAGCCGGCTCGCCAACGACCTGCGCCGCACGTTGACCCGCGGCGCCGAGGGGCTGCCGCCGCGCCAGCGGAGCCTCCTCGCCGGCATCACGCTCGGCGACGACCGCGCTCAGCCCGCCGACATGGAGGACGCGTTCCAGGCTGCCGGACTCACGCACCTCTTGGCCGTGTCCGGGCAGAACGTGGCGTTCGTGCTGGTGATCGCGGCACCGGTGCTCACGAGCCTGCGCTTCGGACCTCGTCTCGCGGTCACGCTCGCCGTGTTGGCCATGTTCGCGCTGGTCACGCGGGCCGAGCCGTCGGTGCTGCGAGCGACCGCGATGGCGTCGGTGGCGGCCGTGGGCATCGCCGCTGGTCGCCCGACCTCCTCGGTGCGCACGTTGACCCTCGGTGCGACGGGCATGCTCCTGATCGACCCGCTTCTCGCGACGTCGCTGGGCTTCCAGCTCTCGGTCGCCGGCGCCGCCGGCATCGTCGTCGGCGCCGGCCGCATCGAGACCGTCCTGCCCGGGCCTCGCTGGTTCGCGGCGCCGCTGTCGGTCACCGTCGCGGCCCAGGCCGCGGTGTCGCCGCTGCTGGTGGCCACCTTCGGGGCGGTGCCTCTCGCCTCGCTGCCGGCGAACATGCTGGCAGCCCCGGCCTCCGGCCCGCTGATGGTGTGGGGGCTCACCGCCGGCCTCGTCGCGGGTGCGGTCGGCGGCGTGGCGGCGTCGGTGCTCCACCTGCCGACCCGACCGATGCTGTGGTGGCTCGAAGCGGTGGCGGAGGCCGCCGTGCGGTGGCCGCTCGGCGACCTGCGGGCAGGTCACCTCGCCTGCCTGCTGACGGGAGCGGTCCTGGTGGTGGTCGCCCGCGCCGGCCTCCCCGACATCGCCGGCGTCGGCGGCCTCGCCGGAGGGGCCCGTTCTCGACCGCCGGGCGCCGGCGCCACCTTCGACGGCTGGCGGCCGGCCACCGGGCTGGCGCTTCGCGGGGTCGGTGGGGTCCTGCTCGCCGGGTCGGTGGTGGCGGCCGTCGCACCGGGCCAGGTGGCGGGCGCACCCCGGCTCGAGCAACCTCTCGGCATCGGGGCCACGCTGTGGCAGGCCGAGGGGGCCGCGGTCGTGGTGCTGGACGGTCGGGCCCGCGACGACATGGTGCTCGGCGGAACGCGCCGCGCCGGGGTGGATCGGATCGACGTGTTGGTGGCCCGCACGTCGTCGAGGGTGGTCGCCGACGTGATCGCCACGTTGCGCCGGCGCTGGCCGGACGCGCGGGTGCTGATGCCGCGCGCCGACAGTGGGCCACCCGACGCCCGTCGGGCACCGATCCCCGGCGGGGTCGCGCCGGAGAGCGGCACCGTGGTCGACGTCGGCGGCCTCCGGCTGGCGGTGGAGCGCAACGGCGACGGGCGCCTGGAGGTCGCCGTGACGGCGACGGCTCCGCAGGAACCCCGTGGACGCGTCGACAGCATCGATGCGGGTCCACGTATCCTCGGCGATCGTGCCCGTGCCCCCTCCGTCGCCCGTCGTGCGCATCGACATGTCGCTCGATCTGGGTGGCGGCGTCGTCGACCTGGCGACCCGGGTGCTCGTGGCGGGCGTCGTCCCGGAGCCCCGCTTCGGGCGGGAGGCCGAGGTCGCCGCCACCGCGGCAGCGCTCGTGGCCGCAGGTACCGACCTGGTCGACGTGTCGCTCGCGCCCCGCCTGGTGGGCCCGGCGGTCCGGGCGGTGCAGGTCCCGGTCGTCGTGCGGGCCGAGACCGCCGAGGCGGCCGCCGCGGCCGGGCGGGCCGGCGCGGCGCTCATCCTCGTGCCGGTCGCGCTGCTGCCCGACGTGGCCGTCGCCCTCGATGGCGCCGTGTCGGGCGGGGCGGGGCACGCGGCGCCGTCCACCTCGACGTCGACCTCCGTCTCTGGCTCGGCCCCCGGCGGACGGGTGCCGGCGCTCGCCGCGCTGGTGGCCGATCTGCCCCGCATCGCCGACGCGCTGGCCGCGGCCCGGCACGCCGATGTCCCGCTCGCCTTCGACTCGTCACGCTGGTCCGGCGCCGAGGCGATCGCCCGCGAGACAGCGGCGGCGGCCGAGGGCTGCCGCATCCTGCGCACCGCCGACGTGCGCCGCAGCCGGCGGGTCGGCGAGGTCATGTCCGCGATCCTGGCGGCCCGGCGCGACCCGGCCGCCACCCCGCCCCGCCCCGCTGACGAAGGCCTGCGATGACAGATGTGAAGCTCGACGCCCCGGTGCACCTGGTCAAGGGCGACGACGACGTGCTGCTGCGCGACGCGGCCCGCGATGTGGTGCATGCCCTCACCGGCGATCTCGATCCCGGGCTCGCCGTCGAAGAGGTGGGCCGCGAACGCTTCGCCGGCCCCGACACCACCGAGACCACGATCGTCCCCCTGGTCGACGCCGCCCAGACGCCGCCCTTCCTCACCGATCGGCGGGTGGTCGTCGGCCGCGACATCGAGATGTTCACCAAGGCCGCGCAGGTGGCGCCGCTCGTCGAGTACCTGGCCGACCCGCTACCCACCACGTCGCTCGTGCTGGTGTGGAGCGGTGGCCGGGTTCCCAAGTCGCTCCTCGACGCCATCAAGGCGTGCAAGGGCGTGCAGGTCGACACCAGCCCGGGCCGGAAGATCGAGGGGTGGGTCGACGAGCAGGTCGCGGCGAGCGGCCTGCGGCTCGACCGCGCCGCGACCAACCGTCTGGTGGCGTGGCTCGGCGACGACCCCCAGCGCCTGGTCGGCGTGCTCGGCACGCTCGTCGGCAGCTTCGAGTCGGGCACCCGCCTCGGCGTCGCCGACGTCGAGCCGTTCCTCGGCGAGGCCGGCGGCGTCCCGCCCTGGGAGCTCACCGATGCGCTCGACAAGGGCGACATCGCCACCGCGCTGTCCAAACTGCACCGCATGACGGCGGGTGGGGGGCGCCACGGCCTGCAGATCATGGCGACGCTCCAGAACCACTACGGCCGCATGCTGATGCTCGACGGCGCGGAGGTGGCGGGGGAGAAGGGTGCGGCCCAGCTGCTGGGGATGAAGGGGTCGACGTTTCCCGCCCGCAAGGCACTGACCCAGGCGCGCAAGCTCGGCCACGAGGGCGTGGTGCGTGCGATCGACCTGCTGGCCGCGGCCGACCTCGACCTGCGAGGCGGCAAGGCGTGGCCCGACACCCTCGTGCTCGAGGTCCTGGTCGCGCGGTTGGCCCGTCTCGCCCGCTGACGGCGCGGCGCCCTTGCCCTCCACTGCACCCCGCCCCGACGGCGCGGCGTGCTCCGGCCGGGAGAACGCCCGACGCGGCCCCGGGCGCGCCGATGCCGGGCACGGGGCCCGGCATCGCCTGCGTCGAGTGGGGGTTGTGGCCGTCGGGTGAGCGACCAACGGGGACGACCGAGGTGCGGCCGCCCGTGGATCAGCTCTCGGCGGACACCCGGTTGATCTGGGCGACCAGGCGCGACTTGCGCCGGGCGGCGGCGTTGCGGTGGATCACGCCCTTGGCCGCGGCCTTGTCGATGCGCTTGATGGCGAGGCGCAGGCGCTCGGCCGCGTCGTCGGCGCCGGACTCGGCGGCCGCCACGGCGGACTTGGTGCGGGACTTGAGCTCGGAGCGCACGGCCTTGTTGCGCTCGTGGCGCACGAGGTTCTGCTTGTTGCGCTTGATCTGGCTCTTGATGTTCGCCACGGGGGCTGCTCTCTGTTCACTCGACTGCAGGAGACCGAAATAGCCGTGACAGGCTAGCGGCCAGCGGGACGGGATGTCACCTCCGGCGGCGGTGCAGGGCGGGCGAGAGGGCACCGCTACGCTCGCGGAACTCCCCCTATGGACCTCGACCGCATCCGCAACGTCTCCATCATCGCTCACATCGACCACGGCAAGTCGACGCTGGCCGACCGCCTGCTCGAGCTGACGGGCGCCGTCGACCCCCGCGACATGCGCGCCCAGTACCTCGACTCGATGGATCTCGAGCGCGAGCGCGGCATCACGATCAAGCTCCAGTCGGTGCGGCTCGACCACGCCGATCACGTCATCGACCTGATCGACACGCCGGGTCACGTCGATTTCGGCTACGAGGTGTCGCGGTCGTTGGCCGCGTGCGAGGGCGTGATCCTCGTGGTCGACGCCGCGCAGGGCATCGAGGCCCAGACCCTCGCCAACTGCTACCTGGCGCTCGAGAACGATCTCGAGATCGTCGCGGCCCTCAACAAGATCGACCTCCCGGCCGCCGACCCCGACCGCTACGCGGCAGAGATCGAGAAGGTGCTGGGCATCCCGGCCGACGAGATCTTGCGGATCAGCGCGAAGACCGGCGAGGGCGTCGGCGACCTGCTCGACGCGGTCATCGAGCGTGTGCCGCCCCCGACGGGGCAGGTCGACGCCCCGCTGCAGGCGCTCATCTTTGATTCGCACTACGACCCCTACCGCGGCGTCGTGTCGTCGGTCCGGGTGATGAACGGCACCCTGCAGACGGGCAAGCGCCTGCGGTTCATGCAGGCCGGGGCGGTGCACGACGCCGACGAGGTGGGGGTGCGGACGCCGAAGAACGTGCCGGTCGCGTCCCTCGGCCCGGGCGAGACCGGGTACCTCATCGCCGGCATCAAGGACGTCGCGGAGGCCCGCTCGGGCGAGACGGTGACCGAGGTGGCGCGCCCTGCCGCCGAGGCTCTGTCCGGCTACCAGGACCCGAAGCCGATGGTGTTCTGCGGCCTGTACCCGATCGACGGCGACCAGTTCCCCGACCTGCGCGAGGCGCTCGAGCGGCTCCGGCTGAACGACTCCAGCTTCACCTACGAGCCCGAGAGCTCCGGCGCCCTCGGCTTCGGCTTCCGCTGCGGCTTCCTGGGCCTCCTCCACATGGAGATCGTCCGCGAGCGCCTCGAGCGGGAGTTCGACCTCA
>CAYUXB010000174.1:0-8384 GCA_964448525.1 uncultured Acidimicrobiaceae bacterium | reverse complement strand
GACGCCCCCTCGGGAACGGCGATGCTGACGGTGCAGCGCATGGCGGAGGCCTCCGACGGGTGGGCGCCCGACCCCACCCGCCGCGAGACGCTGGAGGGTGCCCGGGGTTCGCAGGGGCCCGGTGGCATCCGGGTGCACTCGGTGCGCCTGCGGGGCATGGTGGCCCATCAGGAGGTGCTGCTCGGCACCACCGGCCAGTCGCTCACGATCCGCCACGACAGCTACGACCGCGACAGCTTCATGCCGGGGGTCATCCTGGCGGTCAAGCAGGTTGCCGATCACCCGGGTCTCACCCTCGGGCTCGACGACTTCCTCGGCATCTGATCCCCCTCCGCTCGCCGACCTGGTTGGGTCGGGCCCACGCAAGCGCGCCCGGCGGGAGCCGCGACCACTAGCCTGACGGATCGTCAGAAACGGTGCGGGCGCCGGCCCGCCGGTGCACGAGGGGAAGGCGCGCCATGTTGGCTGCCCGCAACATCTGGGATCTGGTCGTCCGCCGGGCCGACGAGACACCCGACCGCGAGATGGCCGTCGACGAGAAGGGGCGGCGCCTCACCTTCGGCGAGTACCGGGACCGCTGCGAGCGCGCCGCCGCCGGGCTGGCCGAGCTGGGTGTCGGCGAGGGCACCGTCGTGTCGTGGATCCAGCCGACGACGCTGGAGGCGATGGTGCTGTTCGGGGCGCTGCGACGCCTGGGGGCGGTGCAGAACCCGATCCTGCCGATCTACCGCGAGCGCGAGGTCGGCTTCATCGTCCGCCAGGCCCGGTCGTCGTTCCTGGTCACGCCGTCGGTCTGGGGCGGGTTCGACTACCAGGCGATGGCCACCGCCGTCACCGACGGCACCGACGCGCGCGTGCTGGTCGTCGACGATGCGCTGCCCGAGGGCGACCCGGCGACGCTGCCGCCTGCTCCGGACGACGACATGAACACGCCGACCGGCGACGTGCCGGTCCGGTACCTCATCTACACCTCGGGCACGACGGCCGAACCGAAGGGCGCCAAGCACGGCGACCGCACCCTGCGCTACGGGTCGGTCGGCATGTCCGAGCGCCTGGGCCTGGCCCCCGACGACCGGTTCGCGTTCGTGTTCCCGATCACCCACATCGCCGGGGGCGTCTACATCTACGCCGCGCTCGCCTACGGTCTCACCTTCGTGCTCGAGGGGGCCTTCAACCCGGCCACCACCATCGACCTGCTGCGCCGCGAGAACATCACCCAGGGCGGCGCCGGCACCTTCTTCCACCAGGTGTACCTGAAGGCCCAGCAGGACCTGCCGGAGGGTGAGAAGCTGTTCCCGCACATCCGCACGTTCCCCGGGGGCGGGGCGCCGAAGCCGCCGAGCCTGCACCACGAGCTCAAGGCTGCGTTCGGGGTCGGTGTCGTGTCGGGCTACGGCATGACCGAGGCGCCGATCCTCACGATGAACCACCACGACGCGCCAGACGAGATCCTGGCCGAGACGGAGGGCCCCGCGGTGGCGGAGACCTCGCTGCGCATCGTCACCGTCGACGGGAAGGTCGCGGGCGTGGGGGAGGAGGGCGAGATCCGCGCCAAGGGGCCCCAGGTCACCCTCGGTTACCTGGACGCGTCCCTCGACGCCGCCGCCTTCGACGAGGACGGCTGGTTCCGCACCGGGGATCTCGGCACCCTCGACGCCGAGGGGAACCTGACGATCACCGGCCGGCTCAAGGACGTGATCATCCGCAAGGGCGAGAACATCTCGGCCAAGGAGGTCGAGGACCTGCTGTTCACCCACCCGAAAGTGGGGGACGTCGCGGTCGTCGGCCTGCCGGACGCGTCGAGCGGCGAGCGAGCCTGCGCAGTGGTGGTGCCGGCCGCGGACGCCGAGGCCCTCACGTTCGACGAGATGAAGGCGCACCTGCTCGACGCAGGGCTCATCACCCGCAAGCTGCCCGAGCAGCTCGAGGTCGTCGACGCCCTGCCCCGCAACCCCTCGGGCAAGATCGTGAAGTTCGAGCTGCGCGACCGCTTCGCCGACTGAGGCGGCGGCACCGTCGGCCGCGATCGCGCGCCCGAGAGCGTGCGGGTGGCCGAGCGGGGGCGGGTACGCTCGCCGTCCCCGTCGTCATCCCGAGGTGCCGAGATCTCCCACGACCACCAGCCCGTCGATGGCCGCTGACCGGGCGCCCGCCATCCTCCTGCCGCCGTCGGAGGGAAAGGCCTCAGGTGGCCGGGGACGGCCGTGGCGTGCAGGAAGGGCCGCGCTCCCGGCGCTCGACGACGCCCGGGCGACGGTCCTCCACGCCTTGGCCGACCGCGGCGACGATCTGACCGGCGCGCCGACCCGCCCGGCCATCGAGCGCTACACCGGTGTGCTCTACCAGCGACTCGACTGGGGCTCCCTGCCGACGCCGGCCAAGGCGCTGGGCACCCGCACGGTGCTGATCGCGTCGGGCGTGTGGGGCCTGTCGTCGCCACGCGACCCCTTGCCGCACTACCGGCTGAAGATGGCAGCCAACCTGCCGCCCCTCGGCAAGCTGTCGACCTGGTGGCGGCCCCACCTCACCGCCGCGCTCGCCGAGCGGCTGGCCGGCCGGCTGGTGTGGGATCTGCTGCCGAACGAGCACGCCGCCGCGTGGACCCCGGCGGCGGTACCGGTGCGGCGGCGCGTCACGGTGCGCTTCGTCGACGCGCACGGCCGGACGGTCAGCCACTGGAACAAGCTGCTGAAGGGCGCCCTCGTCCGCCACCTGCTGACGGAGCGACCCGCCGGCCCGGAAGAGCTCGCCGGCTGGGCGCATCCGTCCGGCTACGCCGTCGACCCGGACCTGTCGCAGCTCGACGACGACCCTGCGCTGCTGGTCTTCTCCGAGCGCACCTGACGCCGGGACGTCAGCCCTCGCCCTCCGGCCACAACGGCTCCGGCACCTCGAAGCCGACCGGGGCACCCCACCGGTTGCGGTAGGACACCTCGTGGACGGGTCGGCGGCCGGCGACGCCCCAGCGGCCGGTCGGGTAGCCGAAGGACACGCAGCAGGCCATGATCCAGCCCTCGCCGTCGGGCACGCCGAGGATGTCGAGGGTTTCGCGCGGGTGGAAGAACCCGAGCACGCTCGTGAGCGACGACCCGACACCGTGGGCGCGGGCCGCCAGCATGGCGCTCCACACGGCCGGGTAGATCGACCCGCCGGTCGGGTCGTGCTGCACGAACCCGAACAGGTAAAGGGGCACGTCTTCGAAGTGGTCGGCGAGCCACTGCGCGGAGCGCTGCACCTTCACCATCTGGATGCTCTCGGGGTCCTCCGGGTCCGCGGCGGCCGCCGCCAGCCGGTCGGCGTACACGCTGGCCCACAGCTGCGTGATGGCGTCGCGGTACAGCGGGCCGATCTGTCCCTTGACCTCGGGGTCGTCGACGAGCAGGAAGCGCCAGTTCTGGCTGTTGCCGCCGCTGGGGGCCCGAATGGCGGCGTCGAGGATGGCGGCCTGCACCTCGTCGGGGACGGGTTCCTTCGTGACCCGGCGCATGGCCCGGGTCGTGTACAGCGCTTCGAGGGTGTCCATGGGCCCCTGGTCTAGTGGGGGCGGAGGACGACCGAGCTATTCGCCGAGTGTATGCACTCGATGTATAGTGCCCGCCATGAGCACCGCCTTCACCCTCCTCGGCCTGCTCGAGGGCGCCCCCTCGCACGGCTACGAGCTGAAACGGGCCTTCGACCAGCGCTTCGGGTCGGACAAGCCGTTGCCGTTCGGTCAGGTGTACGCCACCCTCGGGCGCCTGCAGCGGGACGGCCGGGCCGTCGTGGTCGGCACCGAGGTGGGGGAGGGCCCCGAGCGCAAGCGCTATGCCATCACCGAACAGGGCGTCACCGACCTCGAGCACTGGCTGGCCGAGGCCGAGGTGCCCGAACCGCACCTGCAGACGGTCCTGTTCTCGAAGGTCGTCCTCGCCCTCCTGTCGGGGCGCGACGCCCACCGGTTCCTCGACACGCAGCGGGCGGCCCACCTCGCCCGCATGCGCGAGCTGACCGAGCTGCGGCGCACCGCGCCGCTGGGTCAGGCGCTGCTCGCCGACTACGCCCTGTTCCACCTCGAGGCCGACCTGCGCTGGCTCGAGCTGACGGCCGCCCGCCTCGACGACCTGGCCCACGAGGTCACCCGATGAGCGAGCGACAGCGAGCGTGGCCCGAGCGGCCGGCTGCGAAGCAGCAGGAGCGGAGAGCATGAGCGAGCGACAGCGAGCGTGGCCCGAGCGGCCCGCTGCGAAGCAGCAGGAGCGGAGAGCGTGAGCGCCGTGCTCGAAGCCGTCGACGTCCACCGTGCGTTCGGCGCCACCCAGGCGCTGCGAGGTGTCGACATGACCGTCGAGGAGGGCGAGATCCTGGCGATAATGGGCCCCTCGGGTTCGGGCAAGTCGACCCTGCTCCACTGCCTGGCCGGGATCCTCCGACCCGATCGTGGCGAGGTCCGCTTCGCTGGCCGCCGCATCGACCGCCTCGACGAGCACGAGCGCACCGAGCTGCGCCGTACCTCCTTCGGCTTCCTCTTCCAGTTCGGCCAACTCGTGCCCGAGCTGTCCGCCATCGAGAACGTCGCCCTCCCGCTGCTGCTCGACAGGCGGCGCCGCAGCGACGCGCTCGCGGCGGCCGACGGCTGGTTCGAGCGGCTCGGCATCGACGGCCTGCAGCGCCGGCGGCCCGGCGAGCTGTCCGGCGGCGAGGCCCAGCGGGTGGCGCTGGCCCGGGCGATGGTGACGTCGCCGCCGGTGCTGTTCGCCGACGAGCCGACGGGCAGCCTCGACTCGCTGGCGGGCGAGCGGGTCATGAACCTGCTCGTCGACGAGGCCCGCGCCAAGGGCACCACCGTTGTCGTGGTGACGCACGAGCCGCGGGTCGCCGCCTACAGCGACCGCGAGGTCGTCGTGCGCGACGGCCGCTGCGCCCTGCCGGTGGGTGCGCCGTGATCCGCCTCGCTGCCCGCTTCGTCGTCAGCGGCGGGCGCGAGAGCGCCGTGCGGCTGGCGCTCACCGCGCTGGGCGTGGCCATCGGCACGACGCTCCTGCTGCTCGCCGCGGCGGCCGACCCGGCCATCCGCGCCCAGCAGCGCCACACGGCCTGGCAGCACACGGTCGGCGACCCCGGGGCGCTCGACGGGTCGGGTGATCCGCTGCTGTGGTGGGTGCAGGGCGACGGGGTCGACGGCCGGATCATGACCGTGCTCCGCGTCGCCGCCACCGGGCCGGACTCGCCGGTGCCGCTCGGGCTCGGTCACGTCCCCGAGCCCGGCGAGGTCCACGTCTCGCCGGCGCTGGCGTCGTTGCTGGACGAGCTTCCTGCCGACCGGCTGGCCGACCGGTTCCCGTCCGCGCCGTCCGGCACCGTCGGCGACGGCTACCTCGCGGGGCCCGACGACCTGGTCGCGGTGGTGGGCATGCCGACCGACGTGATGCGGGCCATGGATGCGCCCGAGGTCTACGGCATCCGCACCTCGCCGCCGTCTTACCAGTTCACCGACTTCCTCCGCGCCATGTTCGGCATCGGTGCCGTCGGCCTGCTCATGCCCGTGCTCGTCTTCGTGTCGACCTCCACCCGCATCGGCGCCGCCCGGCGCGAGCAGCGCTTCGCCGCACTGCGCCTGGCCGGAGCGACGCCCCGCCAGATCAACCTGATCGCGGCGGTCGAGGCCGGGGTGGCGGCGGCGGCCGGGGCCGTCCTCGGGGCGGTGGGCTTCGTGCTGGCGCGGCCCTGGGCCGCACGCATCGAGATCGACGGTCATGCCCCCTTCGTCGACGACGTGCAGGTCGCGCCTGCGCTCCTGGCGTTGATCCTCCTCGCCATCCCCGCGCTCGCCGTCGTGGCGGCCATGGCCAGCCTCCGGCGACTGCAGATCTCGCCGCTCGGTGTGGCCCGGCGGGCGGTGCGCGCCCGGCCGACCGCTCGACGCCTCGTGCCCCTCGCCGGCGGGTCCGTCGCCTTCGTCGTGACGCTCGGCATCGCGGTGCGGAGCGCGAGCTTCGTCGCCGTGTTCCCGGCGATGGCGGCGTTCGCGGTCATGATCTGGGGGATCGTCGCCGCCGGGCCCTGGTTCACCGTGCTCGCCGCCCGGGTGATCGGGCGCCGGGGCCGGCGGGCGAGCTCGCTGCTCGCCGGCCGCCGGCTGGAGGACGACCCGGTGAGCGGGTTTCGCGCCGTCAGCGGGCTCGTGCTCGCCGTGTTCGTGGCCAGCGTGTTCAGCGGCGTGACCCCCGCGGTCCTCGCCGAGGCAGGGGACGGCGACAGCACGCTGGTGGAGAGGAGCGCCCTGGTGACCGGCGTGGG
Organism: uncultured Acidimicrobiaceae bacterium; assembly: GCA_964448525.1. GTDB lineage: Bacteria > Actinomycetota > Acidimicrobiia > Acidimicrobiales > VFJN01 > ZC4RG19. The sequence goes on along the minus strand of CAYUXB010000174.1, from coordinate 2,108 downwards.
GGGTGTCACCTCAGCGGAGGCGCACGCCGCGCTCGACGACGCGATCGTCGCGGGAGCGGATCGCGGGATCGTGCTCTACGAGGACCCGGACCCCGGACGCCCTCTGGCCGACCCGGCTCTCGGGCGCTCCAAGACCCGGCTGGCGGCGTGCGCCGAGGTGGCCGGGATGGGGATCACGGCCCCCTGCCCGGACGGCGGCACCGCATGGGTGGACACCGGACTCGACGCTCTGGCCGTCGAGCCGGCGCCGTACGCGGCCGAGGACCTGCTGGATCTGCCGGCGCAACTCGTCGTCCTCGAGACCGACGGCTCGGCCGCTGTCACCGACCGGGCCCGCACCGCGATCGTGCAGGCCCTCCCGGGCGCCGTGACGCAGAACGCCACCGAGCAGAAGGCCGAGGCGGACCGCCAGCTCGTGCAGCTCAACCGGGTGGTGAACCTGGCGCTCGGCCTCACGCTGGTCATCGCCGGCTGCAGCCTGGCGGTCGCCGTGGCGTCGGGCATCATCGAACGCAAGCGCCCCTTCTCCCTGCTCCGGCTGGCGGGCATGCGGCTCGCCGAGCTGCGGCGCACCGCGCTGATCGAGGCGGCCGCCCCCCTGCTGCTCATCGCGCTCGCCAGCGCCCTGCTGGGGCTGGCCACGTCTGCCGTCATCGTCGGCATCGGCGGTGGGATCGTCTGGGAGCTGCCGAGCATCGGCTACTGGGTCGGCCTCGGCGGCGGCCTCGCCCTGGCGCTCGGTGTCGCCGCCGCGACGCTGCCCCTGCTCGGGCGGACCACCGCACCTTCGACCGTGCGCTTCGAGTAGCGGCGACCTGCGGTTCCCGGGGTGCGACGCCGTAGGCTGTCCCGTCCCCCTCGCGTCGACCCCCGAAGAGGAATCCCTCGTGCAGACCCGCGCCGACCTGCGGAACGTGGCCATCGTGGCCCACGTCGACCACGGCAAGACCACACTCGTCGACAAGATGCTCTGGCAGTCGGGTGCCTTCCGCGAGCACCAGGACGTCAACGACCGCGTGATGGACTCGATGGACCTCGAGCGCGAGAAGGGCATCACCATCCTCGCCAAGAACACGGCGGTCCAGTACGGCGACGTGAAGATCAACATCGTCGACACGCCGGGTCACGCCGACTTCGGCGGCGAGGTCGAGCGCGGGCTGTCGATGGTCGACGGCGTGCTGCTGCTCGTCGACGCCTCCGAGGGCCCGCTGCCCCAGACCCGCTTCGTGCTGCGCAAGGCGCTGGAGGCGAAGCTGCCGGTCATCCTGGTGGTCAACAAGGTCGACCGCCCCGACTCGCGGGTGGCCGAGGTCGTCACCGAGGTGGAGGAGCTGTTCCTCGACCTCGACGCCGACATCGACCAGCTCGACTTCCCGATCGTCTACTGCGTGGCCCGCGAGGGCCGGTCGTCGCTGGAGCGGCCCGCGGACGGAGCCGGCCTGCCCGACGGGACGACCCTCAAGCCCCTGCTCGACCTGCTGGTCGAGCGCATCCCCGCGCCCTCCTACGACCCCGACATGCCGCTCCAGGCGCTCGTCACCAACCTCGACGCGTCGCCCTACGTCGGTCGCCTGGCGCTGTGCCGCATCCGCAGCGGCATTCTGCGCAAGGGGAAGAACGTGGCGTGGTGCCGCACCGACGGCACGATCGAGCGGGCCAAGCTCACCGAGATGTACGTGACCGACGCGCTCGAGCGCGTGCCGGCCGACGAGGCGGGGCCGGGCGAGATCGTGGCCATCGCCGGCATCCCCGAGATCACGATCGGCGAGACGCTGGCCGATCCGGACGATCCCCGTCCCCTGCCCGTCATCACGATCGACGAGCCCAGCCTGTCGATGACCATCGGCATCAACGCGTCGCCGCTCGCCGGCCGCGAGGGCACCTCGATGACGGCCCGCCTGGTCAAGAACCGCCTCGATCAGGAACTGGTCGGCAACGTCAGCATCCGCGTCGTGCCCACCGAGCGGCCCGACACCTGGGAGGTGCAGGGGCGTGGCGAGCTGCAGCTGGCCGTGCTCGTGGAGATGATGCGGCGGGAAGGCTTCGAGCTGACGGTGGGCAAGCCGCAGGTGGTCACCCGGACCATCGACGGCAAGGTCCACGAGCCG
>CAYUXB010000173.1:0-8392 GCA_964448525.1 uncultured Acidimicrobiaceae bacterium | reverse complement strand
GTCGGCGACACCACCGGGTTCGCCCACACGGCCGACCTCTCCGAGCAGGGCCTGCTCACGGCCGCCGAGGCGGCCTCGGCGGCGGCCCGGGAGGGTGGCGGCGGCGTGCGGGAGATCGCGCTCACCCGGCGTGACGTGGCGAACCCCAGCTCGGTCGGCGTCCTGCCCGACGACGTGCCGAAGGCCGACAAGGTCGCGATCCTGCGCCAGGCCGACGCGGCAGCCCGGGCCGCAGCGCGGGAGATCTCCCAGGTCACCGCCTCGGTGGCGGGCTCGCGGCGCCGCATCCTCGTCGCCAACAGCGACGGGCTGCTCACCGGGGACGACCAGGTCCGCACGCTCTTCTCGGTGAGCGCCGTCGCCACCGGCGACACCGGGATGCAGACGGGGCGCAAGTCCACCGGCCTCACCATCGGCTGGGAGCTGTTCGACCGCATCGACGTCGACGAGTTCGCCGCCGAGGCCGCCCAGATGGCGATCACCAAGCTTCGGGCCCGCCCGGCTCCGTCGGGGCAGCTCCCCGTGGTCATCGGCGCCGGCTCCGGCGGGGTCCTGTTCCACGAGGCGTGCGGCCACGGCCTCGAGAAGGACCTGGTCGACAAGGGCGCCTCCGTGTTCAAGGACAAGCTCGGACAGCAGGTCGCATCGCCCCTGGTCACGTTGGTCGACGACGGCACGATGGGCGAGGAGTGGGGCTGCTTCGCCATCGACGACGAGGGCACGCCCGCCCAGCGCAACGTGCTCATCGAAGACGGCGTGCTCACCGACTACATGTGGGACATGCTGCGCTCGCGCAACGGCGGCCGGGCTCGCAGCGGCAACGGCCGGCGCCAGAGCTACCAGCACCTGCCGATGGTGCGGATGACCAACACCTACCTGCTGGGCGGCCAGGACGACCCGGACGACATCGTCGCCTCGACGGACCACGGGGTGTACGTGTCGTCGCTCGGCGGCGGGCAGGTCAACACCGCCAGCGGCGACTTCGTGTTCGGCATGACCGAGGCCTACCTCATCGAGGACGGCAAGATCACCGAGCCGCTGCGCGAGGGCAACCTCATCGGCAACGGCCCGAAGGTGCTGGGCGACATCGACGCCGTGGGCAACGACTTCGCCATGGGACACCCGGGCACCTGCGGCAAGGACGGCCAGGGCGTGCCCGTCGGCGACGGTGTGCCGACCCTGCGGGTGAAGGCCCTCACCGTCGGCGGCACCGCGGCATGACGACCAACCCCACGATTTCGCCCGCGGTTCTGGTCGCTCCAGCGACCAGAACCGCGAAGAAAATCCCCACGTGGGGGTGGTGGGCGTGAGCGGCGCCGGGGACCTGCTCGACGTCGCCGACCGGCTGGTCGGCATGGCGCAGGGCGACGAGCAGCTCGAGGCCTACGTGGCCCGGTCGAGCGACACGCAGGTGCGGGTGTACGAGGGCGCGGTCGAGCAGCTCGCGGTCGCCGACTCGATGGGCGTCGGCGTGCGGATCGTGCGCGAGGGACGCCAGGGCTTCGCCTACTGCGGCACCCTCGACGCCACGGCCCTGGCCGAGACGGTGGCCGAGGCGCGCGACAACGCCACCTTCGCCGAGCCCGACGATGCCGCCGGCCTGGCCGAGCCCGACGGCGTCGAGCCGGTGGAGCTCGACCTGTGGCGGCCCGGTCTGGCCGACGTGCCGACCGCGGACAAGGTGGCGCTGGCCGTCGAGCTCGAGCGGGCGGTGCTCGCCGCCGATCCGCGGATCACCGGCATCGAGTCGTGCGACTACGGCGACTCGCTGGCGGAGGCCGCCCTCGCCACCACGACCGGCCTCCGGCGCACCTCCCGCGAGACCGGGTGCGAGCTGGTGGCCTACTCGCTCGCCGCCGACGGCGACGACACCCAGGCCGGCTTCGGCTTCTCGCTCGGCCGGTCGTTCGACGAGCTCGACGTGTCGGCTGCCGCCCGCGACGCCGCGGACCGGGCGGTGCGGATGCTCGGCGCCACCAAGCCGCCGTCGGGCCGACTGACGATCGTGCTCGACCCCTGGGTCACCGCCCAGCTCGTCGGCATCGTGGCCGACACGCTCGGCGCCGAGGAGGTCATCAAGGGCCGCTCGCTCTTCGCCGACCGGGTGGGGGAGCAGGTGGCGTCGCCGCTGCTCACCCTGGTGGAGGATCCCACCGACCCGCGCTCGTGGGGCGCGACGCCGGTCGACGACGAGGGGCTCGCCACCCGGCGGATCCCGCTGGTCGACGCCGGCATGTTGCAGGGGTTCGCCCACTCGACCTGGACCGGTCGCCGCATGGGCACACCCTCGACCGGGTCCGCGGTGCGGGGCGGGTTCAAGACCACCCCGGGCGCCGGATGCCGGGCGGTGTCGCTCACCCCGGGCACCGACGCCGCCGCTGCCCTGATCGCCGGCGTCGACGACGGCGTGCTGGTGCAGGAGGTCTCGGGGCTGCACTCGGGCGTCAACCCGGTGTCGGGTGACCTGTCCACCGGGGCCGAGGGCCTGCGCATCCGCGGGGGCGAGGTGGCCGAGCCGCTGCGCGAGTTCACGATCGCCTCCACCCTCCAGCGCCTGCTCCACGACGTGGTGGCGGTGGGGGCCGATCTCACGTGGCTGCCGATGAGCGCCGCGGGCCTCACCCTGGTCGTGGGCGACGTGTCGGTGTCGGGCTCGTGAGCGGGTCGAGAGAGACGGGCGAGCGCGGCCCCGCCGGCGGGCATGCCGGCGAGGACGAGCTGCTCGACCTGGCCGCGAAGGTGGCGGCGGAGGCCCGCGGCGGTGAGCAGGTCGAGGCCTTCGTCGGCAGCTCGACGTCCACCAGCGTGCGGGTGCACGGCGGGGAGATCGAGTCGCTCACCCAGGCCACCACGGCCGGGCTCGGCGTCCGCGTGGTGCAGGACGGCCGGCAGGGGTTCGCCTACGCCGGTTCGCTCGACCCCGCCGTCATCGCCGAGGTGCTGGCCGAGGCCCGGGACAACGCCACGTTCGCCGAGCCGGAGGACTGGGTTGGCCTGGCCGAGCCCGACGGCGTCGAGCCGCCGGCTGTCGACCTGTGGCGCGACGGCCTGGCGGACCTGCCGACCGAGCGCAAGCTCGCCCTCGCCCTCGACCTCGAGCGGGCGGTCCGGGCGCGCGACCCGCGGATCACGGGGGTGCGGGTCGCCCAGTGGGGCGACGGGTCGGGCGTCGGCGCGGTGGCCACCTCGACCGGCATCGCGGTGGCAGGGCGCTCGACGTTCTGCCACCTCTCGGTGCAGGCCCTCGCCACCGACGGCGACGAGACGAAGACGGGCTACGGCGTATCGGTGGGGCGCGAGCCCGCCGACGTCGACCTCGACGAGGCGGCCGACGACGCCGCCGACCGGGCCACCCGCCTGCTCGGCGCGGTCCAGCCCGCCAGCGGCACGGTCACCCTCGTGCTCGAGCCGCAGATGGCGGCCACCCTGCTCGGCGTGGTGGCGGGCACCCTCAACGGCGAGTCGGTGCTGAAGGGCCGTTCGCCGTTCGCCGACCGGGTGGGCGAACAGATCGCATCGCCCCTGCTCACCCTCGTCGACGACCCCACCGACCCCGAGTCGCTCGGCGCCGACAGCCACGACGGCGAGGGCCTGGCCACCCGCCGCATCCGGTTGATCGACGGCGGCGTGCTGCAGGGCTTCCTCCACAACACGATGACCGGCCGGCGCGCGGGCGTGCCGTCCACCGCCTCGGCCGTGCGCGGGTTCCGCTCGACGCCGGGGGTCGGCGCCCAGGCGTTGGCGATCGCGACCGGGTCGGGCACGATCGACGATCTGATCGCCGGCGTCGACCACGGCGTGCTGGTCCAGTCGATGACCGGCCTGCACTCCGGGGTCAACCCGATCTCGGGCGACTTCTCGGTCGGGGTCGAGGGGCTGATGCTGCGCGGCGGCGCGCGCGCCGAGCCGATCCGGGAGGCGACGGTGGCGTCGACCCTGCAGCGCCTGCTGCTCGATGTGTCCGCCGTCGGGGGCGAGCGCGAATGGACACCGGGTGGCACCGGAGCGGCGGCGCTGGTGATCCCCGGCGTCACGCTCAGCGGCACGTGAGACAGGCGCCGGCGTTACGACTGTGGTGTCAATCGCGACCGCGTCGACATGCCTCCACCACCGGTGGCGAGGTGCGCGGCGCGCCCGGCGTTCCGGGTTGCGGGGTGCCCCACCCGTCGGTGAGCATGCGTGACCCACAGGCGGCACCGAGCCGCCGCCACGACCGATAGCGACGGGGACCGTGTCGATCCTTCACGCCATCATCCTGGGCATCACCCAGGGGCTGTCCGAGTACCTGCCCATCTCGTCGTCGGGTCACCTCATCCTGGTGCCGTGGCTGTTCGGTTGGGACGACTTCAAGGGCGACCCGTCGCTCGCGAAGACGTTCGACGTCGCCCTCCACGTCGGCACGCTCGGCGGCGCCATCGCCTACTTCCGCCACGACATCATCCGACTGACGAAGGCCGCCTTCACCGCGCCGAAGTCGACCGACGGTCGGTTGGGGTGGCTGATCGTGGTCTCGACCATCCCCGCGGCGATCACCGGCGCGCTGTTCTCCGACATCATCGAGGAGAAGACCGGCCAGATCTGGCTGATCGCCGTGATGTTGATCGTCGGCGCCCTGCTGCTCGCCCTGGCCGACGGGGTGCGGGGCAAGCGCACGATCGACGAGGTGTCCCTGAAGGACGCGCTGCTGATGGGCGTGGGTCAGGCCGTCGCCCTGCAGCCGGGTGTCTCGCGCTCGGGTGTGACGATCACCGTGGGCCGCTTCACGGGCCTCGGGCGCGACGGTGCCGCCCGGTTCGCGTTCCTGATGAGCCTGCCGATCACGGCCGGGGCGCTCATCTTCAAGTACGTCGACGTGCAGGGCGAAGGCGGCATCCCGAGCGACATGGTGGCGCCGTTCGCCTGGGGCATCGTCGCCTCCGCGATCACCGGCTACATCGCGGTGTGGGGCACCCTGAAGCTGATCCGCACCAAGTCGTTCGCTCCCTTCGTGCTCTACCGGCTCGTGCTCGGCGCGTCGGTGCTCGTGCTGGTCGCCACCGGCTTCCGCTGACGCCGGCCGGGACCGCCCGCCTCCCGACCGTCGGGGGCTCATGCGCCGGCCAGCGCCAGCACGACGACGCCGTTGCTCAGCGCCCACGCCACCCGGGGGGCGTCGGCCTCCGGCACCGCCACGGTGACCGCCTCGTCGTTCACGTCGACCACGAGCGCGTGGTCGACCAGGGCGAAGGCGGGCTCCCGCCCGTCGTCCCCGGCGGCCCCTGAGGGGCTCACGGCCAAGACGTCGACCAGGTCGCCCGTGGTCACCGGCGGCGCCCCCGCGGCACCGAGCGGCACGGCGACCGCTCGCCACCCGGCGGGCACGAGAGCGGCTGCCCCGGTGAGCCCGTCCGGGGCGATGCGGGCGGCGACCAGCGGCTCGCCGGCGAGCACCGGGTGACGGACCACCGCACCGACGGGCGTGTCGCCGACTGCGCCACCCTCGGGGCCCGCCCCCTCGGCCGTGTCGCCGACTGCGCCACCATCCGGCCCGTCGAGGACGCCCTCGGGCAGCACCGCCTCGGGCAGCTCGCGCACCTCGAACGATCCGGCGTCGACGACGTCGCCGGGGGCGAGGTCACGGGTGGCGACGGCGACCGGACGGGTCTGCCCCCACCGGGCGCGAGCATCGTCGGCCGCAGCGACGAGCGACATGACGGTGAGGCCGGTCGCCGCCGCCAGGCCGGCGACGCAGAGCCGGCGCACGGCGGGGCGGGTGAGCGCCCGCCGGGCGCGCACGGTGAGGACGATGGGGCTGGGGGACATGGCTGCCTCCGCGGAAGATGAGATCGGCGGGGGAAGCCGTCCGGAAAGCTAGCGCGTCGCCACCGTGGCTCCGGCGCGCGGTGTCAGCCGGCGAGCGTGGCGTCGGGGATGTCGTCGAAGAGCTCGTCGGGCAGGGCGGCGACCGCCCGGGCGAGCACGTTGCGCACCACGTCCGCGTTGCGCTTCACCATGGCGAAGACCTCGTCCAGGGTCACAGGCGAGGTGCCGGGTGCGTCGTCGAGCCCCACGTCGCGGTCGGTGATCAGGGCGATCGCTGCGTAGGGCACGCCGATCTCGGTGGCGAGGGCGGCCTCGGGCATCTGCGTCATGTTGATGACGTGCCAGCCCTGGGCGGTGAACCAGCGGGACTCGGCCCGGGTCGAGAACCGAGGGCCCTGGACCACGACCAGCGTGCCGCCGTCGTGAGTGGTGACGCCCTCTTCACGGCAGGCGGCGACCGCCACGGCCCGCAGGCGGGCGTCGTAGGGGTCGGCGAAGCCGATGTGGTCGACCGGGGCGAACCCGTCGGGACTTCCGGGGCCGTCGTGGAAGGACGAGGCGCGGCCCCAGGTGCGGTCGACGAGCTGGTCGGCCACCACGAAGTCGCCGGGCTCGATGTCGAGCTGCAGCGAGCCCGAGGCGCAGGGCCCGAACAGGGCGCGCACGCCCAACTCGCGCATGGCCCAGGCGTTGGCTCGGTAGGGCACGAGGTGCGGCGGCAGCGTGTGATCGCGGCCGTGCCGCGGCAGGAACGCCACCCGCCGCCCGGCGAGCTCGCCGATCGTCACGGGCGCGGCGGGCGGCCCGAACGGCGTGTCCACCACAACCTCGGTGACCTCGTCGAGCAGCGAGTAGAGGCCCGACCCCCCGTACACCCCGACGTCAGCCCGGGCCCCCGACCCCCCGGTCGTGCTCACCCTGCCTTGGCCTCGGTCTTGCTCGAGGACGACGAGCCCGAGTCGCTCGATCCGGCGCCGGCGGACGAGCTCGACGAGGAGCCGCCGTCGGAGGACGAGCTGCTGTCGGACGAGGACGAGCCGCTGTCGGAGGAGGTCGAACCGGACGACGTCGAGCTCGACGAGGAGGAGCCGGAGCTCGACGACCCGGACGAGGACCGGCTGTCGTTCTTGTAGAAGCCGCTCCCCTTGAACGAGATGCCCACCGAGTGGAACACCTTCTTGAGGTTGCCCCCGCACGCGGGGCACTCGGTCAAGGGGTCGTCGGTGAACGCCTGCACGATCTCGAGCTGCTCGCCGCAGTCCTTGCAGCGGTATTCATAGGTGGGCATCTGGGCTCCGTATCGGCCGTTCCCGCAGGGCTGGCAGTCGCGAAGAGAGAGTGCCAAGGCTATCCGCTGGATGACAGGGCGACCCAGCTGTCCCCGTACGATTCCCCGGTCGTGCTCGCGTCCTCGCCTCCCGCAGCGGTCTCGGTCCTCTGCGTGGTCGTCGCGTACCTGCTCGGCACCTTCCCGACGGCGGTGCTGGCGACGCGCCACCGGGGCGTCGACCCCACCCGGGCGGGGTCGGGCAACCCCGGTGCCACCAACGTGCTGCGCACCGCAGGCAAGCGGGCGGGTGTCGCCACCCTGGTCGGCGATGTCGCCAAGGGGGCGGTCGCGGCCGGTGGCGGCTGGCTGATCGGCGGCCACGGCCTCGGCGTCGCCTGCGGCGTCGCGGCCGTCGTGGGCCACGTCCTGCCGGTCACCCGCGGCTTTCGGGGCGGCAAGGGCGTGGCGACCGGGGCGGGCATGGCCGTGGTCCTCTACCCGGTGGCGATGGCTGTGGCCGGCGTGGGGTTCGTCGTCGTTGTGGCGGTCACCCGCATGGTGTCGCTCGCCTCGATCGTGGCGGTCGCGGTGCTGCCCCTGGTGGCGGCCGCTCTCGGCATCCCCGGGCGGGAGGTGGCGGCGGTGGCTCTGGCCGCGGCGCTGATCGTGGCGCGCCACCGCGACAACATCGGCCGCATCCGCCGTGGCGAGGAACGTCGGCTCGGCGCGCCTCCTCGGTCGGCCGATCACAGCGTGGACAAGGGCTGAACCTCGCCGGCCGAGGGCAGCCGAGGTCGGGGGGACGGCAGCCGCGGCGCCATGGCACGCGCTCGACACCGCCCGTCCGCCAGTGGCTACGGTCTGCTCGACAGGCCGGACGGCGCGCCTCCGCAGGCGGGTGGACGCGCGAACCCCCGGGTCCGACGTACACACAGGGAGGCGACCGTCGATGGCGGACGCTGTTCGCAAGGCAGTCATCCCCGCGGCAGGACTGGGCACCCGCTTCCTGCCGGCGACCAAGGCGCAGCCGAAGGAGATGCTGCCCGTCGTCGACAAACCGGCGATCCAGTACGTCGTGGAGGAGGCCGTCGGGGCCGGCATCGACGACATCCTCATCATCACCGGGCGCGGCAAGCGCAGCCTGGAGGACCACTTCGACAGGTCGGTCGAGGTCGAGGTCGCACTCGAGGCCTCGGGGAAGCACGACCAGCTGAACGAGATGCGGGGGCTGGCCGACCTGGCCGACATCCACTACGTGCGCCAGGGCGAGGCCCTCGGTCTCGGCCACGCCGTGTCGGTCACCCGCAAGCACGTCGGCGA
>CAYUXB010000172.1:0-8403 GCA_964448525.1 uncultured Acidimicrobiaceae bacterium | reverse complement strand
GGTTCTGGTTGCGGCGACCCAGGTTGACGAAGCTGTCGGCGATGTTGCGCCGCAGCACGGCCTGCTCGACCGCCAGGTCGAGCGCGGAGTCCTGCACCGTGTTCAGCGCATCGGCGACATCGGCGACCTCGTCGCGCGTGTTCACCCGGACGGGCTCGACCGTCGGCACCGTGACGTCCTCGCCCAGCGGGGTGTCGAGGATGTCGGTCACCGCCTCGGGAAGCCGCTGCTCCGCCATCTCCTTTGCCTGGTGGGTGAGCGACCGGAGCGGCTTGGTGATCGACCGCGACACGAGCCAGGTCACGATGGCAGCCACCAACAGGGCGAGCGCCGCCAGCCCGATGTAGCGCCACTGGCTGGCCGATGCCGCGTCGTTGAGCTCCTGGGCCCGATCGGTGATCTGGTCGTTGATCGCGATGCGGTACCCGTTGAAGCCCTCGTCCTCCTCGCGGGACAGCGCGCCCAGCGTCTCGGTGAGCTTCACGTCGCCGGTCTCGATGGTGGTCTCGACGAGGGGGAGGTAGCCGGACCGCTCGAACTCGTCGAAGGCGATGCCCGTCGCCGGCCCGTAGCGCCCGACGCCGAGGTCGCGGGTCTGGTTGAGGTTCGACTCGATCTGGCCGACCAGACCGGCCGCTTCGGCGATCTCCTGCGGGTCGCGCAGGCCGTCGCCGACGCCGGCGAGCAGCACGACCCGCTGGGTGCGGGCCAGGTTCTCGATCTGGTGCGAGGTGAGGTCGGTCAGCTCGACGCCACGACGCAGCGTCGGGTCGTCGATGGCCAGCGCCACCTGCCCGTTCGCCTGGAACAGCGTGTCGATCAGCTCGGTGTAGCCGTTGAAGAACGGGTCGGAGACGTCGGTGCGGTCCTGGTTCCGGGGACCCTCCATTCCCGTGGCCAGTTCCCGCAGGGCGTCGATGTCCGAGGTGATGGCCTCGAGGGCGGGAGCGTAGGTGGCGGCGACGTCGCCGCCCTTCGAGTCGACCTCGGCCTGGAAGGCCTCGATGGCCTCGTCGGTCGCCGCGGCGGCCTCCTCCATCGACGAGACCGGCAGCTGGACGGCCGCCTCGAAGCCGAGGATGTAGAGGCTCCCGTAGTTGCGCTCGTTCTGGAGGCCGGCGATGAGGCCACCGGGGCCGATCGACGCCGTGGCGAGCTCGGTCTGCGCCTCGGTCTCGTTGGTGTGCGAGATGCTCTGCGCCACCTCCAGTGCGGAGACGAGGAGCAGCGCGCAGATCGGCACGGCGAGTGCCGCTGCCAGTTTCGCTCGGATGGGGATGCGACGGGGCACGTTGTGGTCCTTCGGGGAGGTCAGGACACCGGGCCGGGTTGGCTGGTGATGGGTTCGCCGCGGGATGGCGGCTGGTGGTCGAGGTCGAGATGCGCCGCCAAGCGCGTCACGGCCCCGAGGTGGTCGGGCAGGCTGATGGCCCAGCCGAGGATGTCGGGCTCATCGGTGAGCAGCACCACCGGGCGCTGGGCCGACACCTCGACGAGGTGGTCGAGCAGGAACGAGCGGGCGGCGGCGTGACCGACGAATGGATCGTCGAACACCGCGGGCGACGTGCCCGTGCCGACCAGGTCACTGATGGCTTGGCGCAGGTCGTCGTCGTTGACGTCGTCGGTGGGGACGACCGTCAGGTGGTCGTCGAGGCGCTCCTGCGTGTCGTTGATCTCGTCGCGGGCCCGTTCGAGGTCGGAGGTGGCGCTGGCCAGCGCCACCTCCGCTCGTTCGACCTCGGCTGCGAGGGTCTCGCGCAAGCGGGGCAGCTCCCCGAGCGGATCGTCCCCGGCACGCGGCCGCAGCGCGGGGGGCAGGGCTTCCGATATGCGGCGGAGCCGACGCACGGCGTCGGACAGCGCGGCGGTGGCGCGCTCGACGCTCGCCTCGGCCGCCACGACCGCGGATTCGGCGGCGGCGAGCGAGGTGCTGTACTCCTGCTCGGACTGCTCGAGCGCCTCGCTGACCGCGGCGATCTGGGCCCGGAGCTGCTCGGAGGCGGCGATGCGCTGCAGGCGGCGCTCGTCCTGGGAGGCACGGTCGGACAGCTCGTCCTCGAGCGTGCGCACGCGGTGCAGCGTCGCCCCGACGTCGGCGTGGGCCCCGCTCGCGACCGCTCGGGTGCGGTCGGCCTCCTCGAAGGCTCGGGCGTCCTCGTCGTCGAGCGACTCGAGGTCGCGGTCGAGGCGTTCGACCTCGCGACGGCACTCGTCGCGCTCGGCGATGTCGCGGTCCTGTTCGATCAGCCAGGCGACCGCGGCCTCGCGCACCGCGACGCCGGTCGGGTGGATGTCGTACTGCGCCAGCGTGGCCGCGAGCGCCCTCGTGCGGTTGGCCGGGACGACGGGGTGCGCGTAGAGCAGCTCGGCGACGTTGACCCCGGGATCGCAGCCCAGCAGGTCGGCGGCCTCGCGGTAGACGCGGTCGCGTCGGGCTCGCAGCGTGGTGACGATGGCGGGCGGGTCGGTGGCGGCTCGCAGCGCGGCGACGGTGTCCTCGGCGACGCGGCGGGCGCGCAGGGTGTCGAGCAGGTCGGCCTGGGCGTCGCCGTCAGGGCGGGGACCGGCGAGGATCACGTCGAGGTAGGTCTCGAAGCCGTGGGCTCGCAGCACGGCGTGCTCGATCTCGCGGGCCTGCTGCAACCGGGCGAGGTCGTCCTCGTGGCCGCCGGACTGGTCGACGTCCTCCTCCGCTTCGAGCACGGCTTCGTGGGCGGCCTCGATCTCGTCGCGGGCCTGCGGGTCGAGCTCGGTGCGGCGGTCGGCGGACTCGAGGTCGGCGATCGTCTGGTCGATCTGGTCGAGGCGACGCTCGGCCGCCGCCAGCTCGTCGGGCGACGGGGGAGCGGGCAGGGCGGACTCGATGCGCTCGAGCTCCCCGTCGACCTCGATCCACTCGCGCGCCAGCTCGCGCGCCACCAGGTCGGGTTCGCCGACCCGGGTGTCGGCGTCGAAGGCGTCGAGCGCATCCCGCAGCGGGCCGCCGTCGACCATCGGTGCCTCGATGCGGGCGACGAGCTCGGCCCGCTCGTAGAGGATGTGGTCGCGGGTGGCGGCGCGCGCCGCGGCGGCCTGCTCGATGACGCGCAGGGCGTCGCTGGCCTCGGCGTGGGCGACCTCGGCGTCCTGCAGGGCGTGGTTGGCCATCTCGAGCTCGCGTCGCAGCGTCGGCTCGTCGAGCTCGGACGTCTCGAGGTCGCGCAGCTGACGCGCCGCGTCGTCGATCATCTGCCCCGCAGCCTCACGCTGCTCCTCGACGAGGACGAGCTTGCCGCGGGCGGCCTCGGCATCGGCTCGGCGGGCGTCGAGGGTGCGCCGGGCCTCCTCGGCGGCGTTCGTCAGCTCGCCGGCCCGTTCGAGCAGGGCGTCGCAGTCCTCGAGGTGCGCGCTCATGCGCCGAGCCCGGGCGGCGGACTCGTCGCGCCGGTTGGCGGTGACCGCCTGCAGCTCGCGGGCGCGGCGCAGGGTCGCGGCCAGCTCGCTTCGCAACCGGTCGTGGTCCTCGACCCGGCGGACGGCGGCTTCGCGGCTCGCGGCCTCGAAGTCGGCCGGCCCGAGCGCGGTGCTCAGCGTGGTGGGAGCATCGGTGCGGGCGCGCTCCAAGAGCCGCGCCAGCTGTTCGGTCACAGCGGCGCGGTCTTCGGGGTTGGCAGGGATGACCGTCAGTCTCCCGTGCAGACCCGGCAGCTCGCCCGAAGTGCTCATGTGCGTCGTAGGAGTGTCAGTGGTGTTGGATGCGCTCACCGGCGGGGTCCCTCCCCAGTCTGGTGACCGCATCGTCGTCCGATCCCCAGGATCGGTCGGTCACGACAGTTGCGTTACGTCATGTTCGCGCGTCTGGTCGGCATCGCGCGCATCCGATCAGGCCCGCGAGGTGCAACCTAGCCCCTGCTGAGGCCCAAGGGACGCCGAAAAGCCCGGAACTGCTGGGCGATCGGCTTGACCGCCCGTCAATCGCCACACGCCGTGGGGTCACCGTCTTGTCGCGTGTTCGAAACATTCCCGGGGTCGAGCCGGGCGTGCCCGTCCCCGTCGCCCCGTGTCGCAGGGCCGCGAGAAAGCGGTCCCTGTGCGTCGGCCTGTGCTCACGTTCCCGTCGCGCGTCCGAAACAACCGGTTCACATGACCTCCGTACCGTGCCCGTCGTGGAAACCTTCGTGATCCGCATGTGGCTCCCCGACCGACCCGGCGCCCTCGGCCAGGTCGCCAGTCGCATCGGCGCGGTGCGTGGCGATGTCGTCGGCATCGACATCCTCGAGCGCGACGGCGGCCAGGCGGTCGACGAGCTCGTCGTCGAACTGCCCGACGACACGCTGGTCGACCTCCTCGTCAACGAGGTGCGGCAGGTCGACGGTGTGGCGGTCGAGGAGGTGCGTCGCGTCGCCGACGCCCTGCACGATCCCCGGCTCGACGCCCTCGAGGCCGCGGCGCAGCTCGTGGGCGCCACCGACCTCGACACCTTGCTGTCGTCGGTCGTGGTGCACGCCCGCCGGGTCGTCGGCGCCGAGTGGGTCGCGGTGGTCGACATCGAGGGCGACGTCGCCGAGAGCGGCGACACCGTGCTCGCCGCCGACGACGAGGCGCCAAGCTCCGCCTGGTTGCGTGCCTATCTCGCCGGCAGCCGGGCCGCCGAGGGTGCGGGGGGTACGGGCGTCCTGGACGCCGTGCGGTCCGACGTGGTGTGGTCACCGCTGCCGGCTTCCGGCCTGGCCCTGGTGCTCGGGCGCGACGGCAAGCCCTACAGGGCCCGCGAGCGCCGGCAGGTGGCGGCGCTCGCCCGGGTGGTCGACACCCGGGTGCGCGAGCTGCGCCGGGCGCGGAGCCGGGCCGGCCATCCGAGCCGCTGACCGCCCGGGTCTCGATCGTCGGGCCACGGCCGAGAAGCGTCCCCTCCGCTTCCCGGTCGGCCCGATGCACCGGCGGCCGGCCCCCCCCCGGGGCCGGCCCCAAAGGGGGGTAAGCCCGGCGCCGCCCCGCCGCGGGAGCGCTCGACCGCCTGCCTCCAGCGTCGGTGGCCGGCATCGGCGGCCGTCGGCTCGATCTCGGGGACGCACCGCAGGTCGAGCTGCCACCCCGCGGCGATCTCGTCGGACGAGGACCACACGCCCTCCGCCAGCCCGGCCATGCAGGCCGCCCCGAGCGCCGTGGTCTCCTGGATGACCGGGCGGGCCACCGGCACCTGCAGCTGGTCGGCCTGGATCTGGACGAGCAGGTCCATCGCGGACGCGCCGCCGTCGACGCGCAGCTCGGCCAGCGGTTGTCCGGATGCCGCCACCATCGCATCCACGACGTCGCGGGTCTGGAAAGCCATCGCCTCGACCGCGGCGCGGGCGAGGTGGGCGGCGGTGGTGCCCCGGGTGATGCCCACGATCGTGCCGCGGGCGTACGGATCCCACCACGGGCTGCCCAGTCCGGCGAAGGCCGGCACCAGGTGCACGCCTTCGGTGTCGGCGCAGCTGGCCGCCAGCGGGCCGATCTCCGCGCTCTGCTCGATGAGGCCCAGGCCGTCGCGCAGCCACTGCACCGTCGCTCCGGTGACGAAGATCGAGCCCTCGAGGGCGTAGGTCGCGCCGGCGCCGTCGCCTCGATCCCAGGCCACGGTGGTGAGCAGGCCCTCGACGGGCGACGGGCAGCGGCCGCCCACGTTCATCAACACGAAGCTGCCGGTGCCGTAGGTGTTCTTCGTCATGCCCGGCTCCAAGCACGCCTGGCCGAAGAGCGCGGCCTGCTGGTCGCCGAGGATGCCGGACACCGGCACCCCCGCCGGCAGGGCGGTGCCGCCGGCCGTGACGCCGAACCGTCCGCCCGAGGCCCGCACCTCGGGTAGGCAGCTCTCGGGGACGCCGAACACGTCGAGCAGCTCGGGCGACCAGGCGAGCCGCCCGATGTCGAACAGCATCGTGCGACCGGCGTTGGACGCCTCGGTCGCGTGGACGCCACCGTCCACCCCGCCCGTGAGGTTCCAGAGCACCCACGAGTCCACCGTGCCGAACGCCAGGTCGGGCCCCGTGGGCACGTCGCCCTCCCGCAGCAGCCATTCGAGCTTGGTGGCCGAGAAGTACGGGTCGAGCACCAGGCCGGTGGTGGAGCGCACCAGGTCGAGGTGGCCGGCCTCGCGCAGCTCGTCGCACCGGGCGGCGGTGCGCCGGTCCTGCCAGACGAGGGCGCGGTGCAGGGGTCGACCCGTGCGTCGGTCCCACACGACCGCGGTCTCGCGCTGGTTGGTGATCCCGACCGCGGCGACGGCCTCGCCGTCGAGGCGTTCGAGCAGGTCCGCGAGGGTCTCCCGGGTGGCGGTCCAGATGTCGTCGGGGTCGTGCTCGACCAACCCGGGCGCCGGGAAGTGCTGGGGGAACTCCCGGTAGGCGTAGCCCGCGGGCGTGCCGTCGGCCCGCAGAGCGAAGCTGCGCACCCCCGTCGTTCCGGCGTCGATCGCGATGACCACGGACATCGGGCGGACGTTAGAGGGCCGGCGGACGGCGGCGCTCGTCAGAGGGACGACGGGGAGCCTCGCCGCCCCCTCGTCTCGATAGGGTCGCGGCCATGCGAGTGGCGATGTTGACAGGTGGCGGAGACTGCCCCGGCCTCAATGCGGTGATGCGGGCGGTCACCCGCAAGGGCGAGAGGGTCTACGGCGACGAGCTGATCGGGTTGCGCGACGGCTGGCGGGGGGCGATCGAGGGCGACCTCGTCGAGCTGTCGGTGGAATCGTTCCGCGGGACGCTGCCGCGCGGCGGCACGATCATCGGGTCGTCGCGCACCAACCCGTACAAGGTCGACGGCGGCGCGGACGCGGTCAAGACCACGCTGGCCGACAACGGCATCGACGCCCTGGTGGCCATCGGCGGCGAGGACACGCTCGGCGTCGCCGCCCGGCTGGCGGCCGACGGCGTGGCCGTCGTCGGCGTGCCGAAGACCATCGACAACGACCTGGGCGCCACCGAGCTCACCTTCGGCTTCGACACGGCGGTGCAGATCTGCGTCGACGCGATCGACCGGCTGCACACCACGGCCGAATCGCACAACCGGGTCATGGTCGTCGAGGTCATGGGCCGGCACGCGGGCCACATCGCCACGTGGGCGGCCATCGCCGGGGGCGCCACCATGGTGCTCGTGCCCGAGCGGACCTTCGACATCGACGAGGTGTGCGAGACGATCCGCCGACGCCACGAGGGCGGGCGACACGCCTCCATCGTCGTCGTGGCGGAGGGCGCCCAGCCCGCGGCCGGCACGCTTGCCGTCGCGTCGGGGGAGGTCGATGCGTTCGGCCACGCCCGTCTCGGTGGCATCGGCGATCAGCTCGCCCGTGGCATCGAGGACCGCACGGGCTACGAGACCCGGGCGATCGTGCTCGGCCACGTCCAGCGTGGCGGCACCCCGACGGCCTTCGACCGCGTGCTCGCGACCCGCTTCGGCATCGATGCGATCGACGCCGTGCACGACGGCGACTTCGGTTCGATGGTGGCCCTGCGGGCGGGCGACATCGTGCGGGTGCCGCTCGCCCAGGCGACAGCCGAGCTCAAGCTCGTGGACCCGGCCATCTACGAGGTCGCCGAGGTGTTCTTCGGCTAGTGCCGTGGTCGCGGCCGCCCGGTGGACGCCGGGCGGCGCCGACCGCCCGGTCAGGCGCCCTTGCCCCTGATGGACTCGTCGAGCGGCTTGCCGTCGGCGAGCACAGCCAGGCAGTACGTGTCGGTCTGGCCGTCCTCCCACTGGCCCTCGGTCGGGGCGATCGTCGTGATGTCGAGGCCGTTGGCCGCCGCCGTCTCCGCCGCAGCGCCGTAGTAGCCGACCAGCTCGAACATGCACGCGGCGCCGCCATCGCTCAGCGCCTGCTCCGCACCCGGGAACGCCGCCTCCGGGTCGGGGGCCGCGGCGACGTGGAACAGTTCGAAGAGGTGCGGCTCGTCGCAGTCGACCTTGTCGACGTCGTTGGCGCTGCCGTTGAAGCAGTCGCCGACGGCGATGTCGGCCACGGTCTCCTTCTTGTTGGAGTTCGCGGTGAGCACCACGGTGGCGCCCACGGCACCGACGAGGAGGAGCGCGCCGACCGTCATCATCAGGCGCTTCTTGCGGCGATCGGTCTTCTTGCGCTGCTGCTTGGCGTGGTCGTCGAGGAATCCCGGAGGGAGGTCCCTGGACGTCCCGGGTGCCGGCACCGCCGCACCGCTGCGGTAGCCACCCGACCCGGCGGGCCGGCGTGGAGGCGCAGCGCTGCCCGGAGGCGCGTAGCGGGGGCGTCCTGACGGCGGTCCCCCCGGCGCCGGCGGTCGCGCCGACGGCGGCGGGGCGGCGTGCGCGGCGGACGGCGGACCGGGACGAGCGCCCGGCGGTGGCGGGGGAGAGGCGGCGGAGCGCCTCGCGGCGGCTGCACCGGGGGGCGGGGCGGCTGCCGCTGCCGTC
>CAYUXB010000171.1:1244-8480 GCA_964448525.1 uncultured Acidimicrobiaceae bacterium | reverse complement strand
GACGGGCTGGCGGGTCGGTTGGCTGATCGGCCCGGCCGACGTGGTGAAGGCGGCCGCCAACCTGCAGTCGCACGCCACCTCCAACGTCGCCAACGTGTCGCAGGCGGCCGCCCTGGCGGCGGTCAGCGGCGACCTGACGGCCGTGGCCGAGATGCGGGGCGCCTTCGAGCGGCGGGGCAGCACGATGCACCGTCTGCTGTCCGGCATCCCGGGCGTGCACGTCCTGCCGCCGCAGGGGGCGTTCTACGCCTTCCCCAACCTGTCGGCCTACGTGGGACGCACCATCCGGGGTGTCACGCCGGCGAACACGGTCGAGCTGTGCGGCGTGCTGCTGGAGGAGGCCAAGGTGGCGCTCGTGCCCGGCGAGGCGTTCGACGCCCCCGGCTACGCCCGCATGTCGTTCGCTCTCGGCGACGACGATCTCGGCGAGGGCTGCCGGCGCATCGCCGACCTGCTCGCCGAAGCGCGCTGACCGCGCACTGACGTCGCCGCAACCTGACCGTCCGGGGCGGGCGGCTGGCCGACGGCCACCCGCCCCGCCCGGTCAGGCGTCAGGTCGGCGGGTCAGGGCACCTCGAACTCGAACGTGTCGACCTCGTCGTCGGCCACGCTGCCTTGCTCGGTGCGCTCCTCGCCGGCGACGGTGATCGTCAGCGTGTAGTCGCCCGAGCCGCAGTCCGCGCCCCCGACCGTGTAGCCCGTCACCTTGACGGTGTAGGTGCCGGACGGCGCGTCGCCGGTGGGCCAGAAGATGTTCTCCACCGCGCCGGGGACACCGTCGTCGTCCTCGCAGCCGATGTTCGAGTCGACGTCGAGCTCGCCCCCGGAGGGCGACGGACCGGGGTTGCCGAAGTAGGTCTCGGTGCCGTCGGGCTCGGCCACCGCGAGGTCGAGGTCCGCCGCCGACTCCCACTCGAGCGTGAGCTGCACGTCACCGGTGCCGGTGTCGCGCTTGCTGGCCCCGTCGGATCCGATCGGGCGCTCGATGAGCCCACCCTGGTCGACGTCGACCAGGGTGATCGCCTCGACGCTGGCGCCGGGGTTGACGGCGACCGCCTGCGCCGGGTCGAGACCCTCCCAGGCGTCGTCGGGATTCTCGGCGATGCCGTCGATGTCGAGCGCGGCCGACTCGCTGGTGCCGCCCCTGCTCGTCGGCTCGCCGAGCGGGTTGCCGCAGTTGCACTTCACCCGCGGCACGCCGGTGTCGTCGACCATCACGGCCGTCCCCGCCTGGAGCAGCGACTGGAACGGGGTGGCCTCGCCGTCGTTGAACCCGTGGTTCGTCACCCGGGTGTCCCAGCGCACGCGCACCGAGGTGAGTCCCCCGATGTAGCTCTCGATCTCGGACACCTCGATGTCGAGGGCGTCCGCCCAAGCCGTGGCCTTCGCCTCGTTGGCGGGATCGGTGAGGAACGAGACCAGCGTCTCGACGTCGCACACCTGCGTGTCGCGGCTGCCGCCGTAGACCGCGGGTTCGACCCCGTCCACGACCCGGCCGGCCAGCCCCGTGGACACCTCCTGCACGCGGGCGTCGGGCACCGCCTCGTCGACGGTGAGGCCGGCGAAGGCGGCACCTGCCGATTCGCCCACGTCGAGGTTGCCGGCGAAGTCGTCCTCCTGCACCATGCTGATCGGCTCGAGCACGACCTGCTGGTCGTCGTCGCCGCCGCCACGGTTGAGCACGACGAACGTCGCGGCGCCCACCAGGGCGGCGACCACGATGATGGCCAGCACCAGCAGCAGAGGGCTGCGGCCGCCACCGCCGCCGGGCTGGCCGGGGTAGGCGCCGGACGGGCCGTAGCCTGGAGGCGCGCCACCCGGCGGGTACTGCCCGGGCGGCATCGCGCTGCCCGCGGGGAACTGGCCCGGTGCCTGCCCGCCGCTCGGGTACTGGTCCGGCGGGTACTGCCCGCCCCCGGGGTACTGATTCGACGGGTACTGCCCGGGAGGTCCGTAACCCGGCGGCGGCGCACCAGGTGGCCCCGCGGCGCCCGGAGGCGGGAACGAGGCGGTCCCGGGAGCCGTCCAGGCGTCACCCGAGGGCGCCGGGGGGGCGGGAGCCGCTCCCGCCGGCGGGGCCCCGCCGGGTCCGCCGGCTGCGCCCGCAGGATCCAGGGAGGTGCCACACCCGACGCAGTTCTCGACCCCGGGGGCGTTCCTCGTTCCACAGATCACACAGTCCACGGGCGAGATCATGGCCGATCCCGCGCCCCGCGGCCCCTTCGCGACGGGCCCGAGAATGCCCACGTCACGGATCTGACACGACATCGAAACGCCGCCTCGGAGGCCGCCTGGTGCCGGGCGCCGACGTCCGCGGGGCTGCGTTAGCCTCCGGGCCATGGCGCCCTACGGTTCGTGGCCGACCCCCGTCACCTCCGAGCTGGTCGTGCGGGCTGCCGCCGGTCTCGGGGGCGTCTCGCTCGACGGCGACACGGTCACCTGGTCCGAGGCCCGCCCCGAGGAGAGCGGCCGTATCCAGCTGGTGCAGCGCACCGGCAACGGTCCGGCCGTCGACCTGCTGCCCGAGGGCTACAACGCCCGCACCGCCGCTCACGAGTACGGCGGTGGGGCCTGGTGGACCGCCGGGCCGACCGTGTGGTTCGTCAACTGGGACGACCAGCGCCTGCACGCGCTGACGGGCCGGGCGACGCCCCGCCCGGTCACAGGTGAGCCCGACGTCCCCCGTGGCGACCGGTGGGCCGACGGCGACCTCGACGTCTCGGGCCGTTGGCTTCTCGTCGTGCGCGAGCACCACCCGCAGGGCGGCGGGCCGGCCGAGGTCCGCAACGAGATCGTCGTGGTCGACACGACCGACGAGCTGGCCCCGCGGGTGCTGGTCTCGGGTCCCGACTTCGTGTCCGATCCGCGCTTCTCACCGGACGGGCACCGGGTGTGCTGGCTCCAGTGGTCCCATCCCGACATGCCGTGGGACGGCACCGAGCTGTGCGTCGCCGACCTGCGCACGACCGAGGTCGGCCCCGCGCTCGCCCACCCCGCGGTGGTCGCAGGCCGTCCCGACCAGGCGCGCGGGGGCCACGGCGACGGCGAGTCGGTGTTCCAGCCCCGCTGGGCGGGCGACGGGTCGCTGTGGTTCGTCTCCGACCGGTCCGGGTGGTGGAACCTCTACCGCTGGACACCCCCGCCGACGCCGGGTGCGGCGGCCACCGACGGCACGGTCGAGACCACCGTGGAGATGGACGCCGAGATCGGCGTGCCCCAGTGGGTGTTCGGCCAGTCGCGCTACGCCTTCCTCGACGGGGGACGCGTCGTGTTCGCCTACCAGCGCGGGGGCATCGAGCATCTGGCGGTCCGGTCGGCCGACGGTGCCGTGACCGATCTCGACCTGCCCTACACATCTGTGGGGTCCGTGCAGGCGGAGGGCGACCGGGTCGTGTTCGTGGGCGCGTCGGCCACCGCCGAACCGGCGGTGGTCAGCGTCCGCGTCGAGGGCTCCGCGGTGGCGGGTGAGCCCGAGCTGCTGCGCGCCCCGCGCGACCTGGGCATTGACACCGCCTGGTTCTCGACCCCGGAGCCGATCAGCTTTCCGACCGGTGGCGGCCGCACGGCGCACGGCCTCTACTACCCGCCCACCAACCCCGACGTCACGCCCACCCCGGGCGAGCTGCCGCCGCTGCTCGTGCTCATCCACGGGGGGCCCACGAGCGCGGCACGGCCGATGTTGCAGGTCGGCACCCAGTACTGGACGAGCCGGGGCTTCGCCGTGGTCGACGTCAACTACGGCGGATCGACCGGGTACGGCCGGGCCTACCGCAACCAGCTGAGCGACAGCTGGGGCATCGTCGACCTTGACGACTGCGAGGCCGCCGCCCGCTGGCTCGGCGATCAGGGTCGGGTCGACCCGCAACGCCTGTGCATCCGAGGCGGCTCCGCGGGGGGTTACACGACGCTGGCGGCGCTGGCGTTCCGTGACACGTTCGCCGCCGGCGCCAGCCACTACGGGGTCGCCGACCTCGAGGCCCTGGCCACCGAGACCCACAAGTTCGAGAGCCGCTACCTCGACGGGCTCATCGGGCCCTACCCGCAGGCGCGTGACCGCTACGTCGAACGCTCGCCGATCCATCACGTCGATGGCTTCGACCGCCCCCTCATCGTGCTGCAGGGGTTGGAGGACGAGGTCGTGCCGCCGAACCAGGCGGAGATGATCGTCGGTGCGCTGCGGCAACGGGGTGTGCCGGTGGCCTACGTGGCCTTCGAGGGCGAGCAGCACGGCTTCCGCCAGGCGGCCAACATCCGCCGCGCACTCGACGCCGAGCTGTCGTTCTACGCCCAGGTGTTCGGGTTCGAGCTGCCGGCCGCGGAGGGCATCGAACCCGTCGAGGTCGAGAACCTCTGACCTCGGGGGTTCAGAGGCCGAGCGGAGACGGGCGCTCGCCTCAGGGAACGAGCTGCAGCGCATCGACGTGGGCCGGTCGCACGACCGAGAAGTGCCGTCTGTCGAGCGTGGCGATCGCCGCCACGTCCATCCGCTCTGCTGTCGCGATCACGAGCGCGTCGGTGCCGCCGAGTGGCAGGTCCCCGTAGGTCGTGACGAGCTCGGCGGCGCGGGTCAGGTCGTCGTCCGTGGGCGCGACGACCGTGAATCGGTCGGTGCGGAGCGATCGCAGGAAGGCAGCCTCGACCTCTGGGCCCAGCTTGGTGCCGATGAGGTAGCACGCCTCGGCGATGACCGACGTGGGAACCGCCAGCTCGGCTGCGCCGGAGATCAGCTGCGCGCACGCGTGGTGGTCGTGGTCCCGGCGGTTGGCCGCGGCGAAGATCGGCCCGGTGTCGAGGACCATCACGCGCCGAAGCCACCGGCGAGCAGCTCGTCGGCGTCGCGACCGTGGGCCGTATCGGACTCGCCCATGCCGATCCAGTCGAGGTGCTCGACGCTCGACGGCGCTTCGTCCAGATGGCGACGCAGCAGGCGGATGATCCGTCGGGCGTTGCGCTCGGCCACCCGGGAAAGGGAGGCGAGCTCGACGCCGTAGATCTCGGCGAGCGCCGCGAGGACCACCGGATCGATCCGTTCTTCGTCATCGAGCCCCGTCTCCCATCGACGGATCGTCTCGCGGGACGGTCCGTAGCCGATCCTCTCCCTGACGTGGACCGCCACGTCATCGAGGCGGTGGCGCGAGGACTCGCGTGCGGCCCGGAGCCGTTCGCCGAACTGCCCGGCCTTCGTGGGGGGTCGTGACATGGCAGGACTCCTCCTGGCTCAAACTGTGCGAGCAGCGTACAACTGTGGACACGGGTTGTGTCCACAGCTGGCATCGAGTCGGGGTCAGGAGAGGCGCACCCGCAGTTGCTGGACGGCGGAAGACCCCACAGGGCTCCATCGCCGAGCGAGCAACGCGGCGTCGACGCGCCCGGCCCCGCCGCTGTCGGCGACCGCCCGTGCCTCCCGTCACACCCGCTGACGGAACGTCAATTCCCAGGTCAGTGAGGTGTCGCGCGCTCGGTGTCGTGCTCCGGGCACATCGTTTGGCGGGCCTTCGCCGGACCCGGCCACACTTGCACGCGATGGCACGCATCCTCGTGACCGAGAAGATCGCCGACGGCGGGCTCCAGCGGCTCCGCGACGCCGGCCACGTCGTCGACGTACGGCTGGGGCTGTCGCCCGAGGAGCTGGTCGAGGTGGTGCCCGGGGCTGCGGCCCTCATCATCCGTTCCGCCACCCAGGTCACCCGGCCGGTGCTCGAGGCCGGTGTCGATCTCGTCGTCGTCGGCCGGGCCGGCATCGGCGTCGACAACGTCGACGTGGAGGCCGCCACCGAGCGCGGCGTCATGGTGGTCAACGCCCCGCAGTCCAACATCCTGACGACCGCCGAGCACACGATGGCGATGCTGCTCGCCCAGGCCCGCAACATCCCGCAGGCCCACGCCGCGCTGGTGCAAGGCCGCTGGGAGCGCTCGAAGTGGGAGGGCGTCGAGCTGGCCGACAAGACGCTCGGCGTCGTCGGCCTCGGTCGAATCGGCAAGCTGGTCGCCCAGCGGGCCCATGCCTTCGGCATGCGCCTCGTGGCCTACGACCCCTTCGTCGACGCCGAACGGGCCCGCCAGATCGGTGTCGAGATGGTGTCCCTCGATCGCCTCGTGGAGGTGAGCGACTTCGTCACCCTGCACGTGACGAAGACGCCGGAGACGGTGGGGCTCATCGGCAAGGACCTCCTGGCGCGGGCCAAGCAGGGCATCCGCATCGTCAACGTGTCCCGCGGCGGCATCATCGACGAGGAAGCGTTGGCCGAGGCGATCCGCATCGGACACGTCGCCGGCGCGGCGCTCGACGTGTTCGCGTCGGAGCCCATGACGGAGTCGCCGCTCTTCGATCTGCCCCAGGTCGTGGTCACTCCGCACCTCGGCGCCAGCACCCGCGAGGCGCAGGACAAGGCCGGCGACACCATCGCCGAGCAGGTCGGCCTGGCGCTCGCCGGCGAGTTCGTGCCCTTCGCCGTCAACGTCAGCGCGGCGGAGGCCACCGAGACCGTCCGCCACTTCCTGCCCCTCGCCGAGCGGCTCGGCGCGATCTACACCGCGCTGGCGGAGAAGCTGCCCAAGGTCCTGGAGATCGAGTACGCCGGCCAGATCGCCGATTCCGACACCCGCATCCTCACCCTGTCGGTGCTGAAGGGCGTGTTCGGCGCGGTCAACGAGGAGCCCGTGTCCTACGTCAACGCGCCGCGCATCGCCGCCGAGCGAGGTGTGGAGGTGCGCGACACCTCCACGGCCACCGCCCACGACTACGTCAACCTGATCACGATCACCGGCGGCGACCACGGCATCGGCGGCACGCTCGTCGGCCTGCGTGGCGATCCCCGCATCGTCCTCCTCGACGGTCACACGATCGATCTGCCGCCCGCCCGCCACATGCTGGTGGTGCGCAACGACGACCGTCCGGGGATGATCGCCTTCGTGGCGGGGGTGCTGTCGGACGCGGGCGTCAACATCGACGACATGCACCTCGGACGCTCCGACCGGGGCGAGGCGGCGCTGCAGGTCATCGCCACCGATCGCAGCGTTCCCGCCGAGGCGCAGGACGCGATCCGTTCCGGCGACGGCATCGTGTCGGTCCACGCCATCGGCTGACCCACCGCACCGATCAGCCCGTCGTATCCGGCGGCGGCACCGCCTTGCGGGCAGGCGCCTTCTTCGCGGCTGACTTCTTCGCTGTCGCCTTCTTCGCGGGTGCCTTCTCGGCCGGCGGGGCTTGGTCGATGGACGCTTGCTTCGCCGGGG
>CAYUXB010000171.1:0-1144 GCA_964448525.1 uncultured Acidimicrobiaceae bacterium | reverse complement strand
GCGGGTGCCTTCTCGGCCGGCGGGGCTTGGTCGATGGACGCTTGCTTCGCCGGGGTCTTCTTGGAGGGGGCCTTGGCCGCCGAGGTCTTGGCGGCGGGTGCCTTGGTGGCTGCGGCCTTCTTCGCGGGTGTTTTCCTGGCCGCCGACTTCTTCGCCGGTGCCTTCTTCGCCGGGGCTCTCCGCGCGGATGCCTCCGGCGTGGGTGCCTGCGCCTCCGGAGCGGAAGACGGAGCAGGACGTGCGGAGTCCGCACGAGCGGTGTCGGCGGACCCTGCCGACCCGGCGCCGGTCGACGGAGCCGGGCCCGTCGACCCACCCGTGCGCGCCGCGCTCGTCGTGGTGCCTGACGTGGGCGTCGTCGGCACGGACCGGCTGCTCGACGGCGACCCGTCTGCACTGCTGGTGGATGGGCTCGGCCTCGGCGCGGACGGTCGATCGTCGGGGGTCTCCGCTGGGGGTCTCAGGGCCTGGACCAGCGCCCGCACCACCCCCGCCACGAGCACGAGCAACCCCAACCGGCGGAACAATCGGCGACTCACGGCCACGAGGGTAACCGCCTCCGGCACGTGGCCGCCGAGAACCCGCACGTGGGGTGCGTCGGCGTGCTGCGGGGCGATGAGACTCGGCCGACGCGTGCCACGTCGGCTGCGGGACGGCGGAGCCGGGTGTGCGGAGCGGGCGGCTCGCCGGAGCCGATGGCGTGGACCGCGAGGTCGCGACCTTGACTCACACCTGTGGACCTGGGCACCATTGGTCGATGCATCTGTCGACCAACGGACTGCTTCTTACGTAAGGCGAGCGCCCCACATAGGTGCTCGCCCAGCCTCCTGTCGCCCACCGGCGCAGGGGGCTTTTGAGTTTTCCGGGCGACTATCGGCCCGCATCGAAGCGACAGCCACAGCCCAACGATCCGATCTTGACCAAGCAGCGAGAGAGCGAGCGAGCCATGCCTCCCGAACCCGTGACCCCGACGAAGATGCCCTTCGACAAGTACCGGCCGTTCCTCCCGCTCCCGCTCGCCCTCGAGGACCGCTCCTGGCCGAACCGGCGCATCGAGAAGGCGCCGCTGTGGTGCTCGGTCGACCTGCGCGACGGCAACCAGGCGCTGATCGACCCGATGGACCCGGCCCGCAAGCGGCGGATG
>CAYUXB010000170.1:0-8524 GCA_964448525.1 uncultured Acidimicrobiaceae bacterium | reverse complement strand
CGGCCTGGATGCGCAGCAGCTGCTTCTTGTAGTTCCACTCGTACAGCGCCTTGGACTCGTCGAGACCCTCGTAGCACTGCAGGCGGATCAGCCGCGCGCCCGCGATCTCGGCCACCGACTTGGCGAGCTGCGTCTTGCCG
Organism: uncultured Acidimicrobiaceae bacterium; assembly: GCA_964448525.1. Lineage (GTDB taxonomy): Bacteria > Actinomycetota > Acidimicrobiia > Acidimicrobiales > VFJN01 > ZC4RG19. The sequence continues at coordinate 8,384 of CAYUXB010000170.1, read as the reverse complement.
GTACCAGCCGGGCCTTCGACGAGGACCGGCTTGCCGAGCCGATCGGCGAGGTAGACCACCCCCGCGATGCCGTCGTCGGCGAGGTAGTCGACCTTGGCGAGCGACTCGCGCACGGCCGGGACGGACTCGAAGCGGTGGGTGTCGCTCTGCGCCGGATCGGTCATCTGGCCAGGGTAGCGGGCAACTTGACCGCGGGGTCAAGCTCATAGCGCTGATCGGCCAGCTGAGACCGGTGCCGATGGGGCGTTGCTGGGGAGGAAGAGGCCCCATCGGCACTCGGTGGTCCCAACGTCCGGAGCCCTGCTGGGAAGCGTCACAGGGTGCCGGAGACGGTAGGCGGGCGGGCGAACCTGCCTCCGACCCCTGTGACTTTGGAGCTCCGGGGGGAGCGACTGCGCACCGTCGTGCGCTGTCGAGACCCAGTATCACCGATGGAGGTTGGAAAAAGGTTGGACATCTCGCAAAGAGCGCGAATCGGTGTACGTACAGCGGTTTCCCCCTAGGGTGATGGCGTAGGCCCCCGGACGGGAGACCTGGGAATGGAAGCGACGACGGACCTCGAGCTGCGCCGAAAGGCCGCGGACGCGTCGCGCGCCGACATCGAGACGCCGAACCCGAACGTCGACCCGATCGTGCAGGCGTCGTGGCGACGGTCGGCCATCGACGTGCCCGACGACCGAGTGGCCGCGCCCGTCGACGACTCCGGTGAGGTCCGCGACCGCTGGGACGCCTCCGCCCTCAGCCGTCCGGTGCTCGGCCTGGTCGACGAGCTCGACCACATCGCCAAGACGAGCGACCTCATCGCGTGCGTGTCCGATCCCGACGGCCGGGTGCTGTGGCAATCCACGCCCCGGTGGCTGCGAGCGGGGTCCGAACGCATCGGGCTCCAGCCCGGCGGGGTCTGGCACGAGACGGCGATGGGCACGAACGGCATCGGGCTCGCTCTCGCCGCCGACCGGCCCGCCACCGTGTTCTCGAGCGAGCACTGGATGAGCCCCGTGCGGGATTGGGTCTGCTACGCAGCGCCGATCCACGGCCCCGACGGCACCACGATCGGCGCGGTCGACCTGTCCACCACCTGGAAGCACGCCAACCCCCTCGGTCTGACCACCGTCGCGTCGCTCGCTCGTCTCGTCGAGCACGAGCTGCGTGCGGAGGGGGGGTCCGGGTCCGCGCTCGAGCTGCACATCCTCGGCGAACCGCGGGCCAGCCTCGGCGGCAGGCCCTTGCGGCTGACCCAGCGCCAGCTCGAGATCCTCTCGATCCTCGCCATCATCGGCCCCCTCACGCTCGGCGAACTGCACGCCCACCTCTACGGGGACCGGCCGGTGGCGATCGCCACCCTCAAGGGCGAGATGTCGCGGCTCCGCCAGGCCCTGAACGGCCAGCTCACCTCCCGTCCCTACCGGCTCACGCTGCCGCACCACGTCGACGCCATCGACCTGTTGGCGCGCCTCGACCAAGGTGACGTCGACGGCGCTGCCCGCCGCTACGCCGGGCAGGTGATGCCGGCCAGCGAGTCGCCCTTCATCGAGGACCACCGCCATCACGTCGACGTCGCCTTGCGCACCGCACTCATGCGCGCGGGCAACGCGGCCGCCGTGCTGCGGTACAACGCGGTGCACCCCTACGACATCGAGGTGCTCGAACGCAGCAAGGTGCTCACCCCGGCGGACGATCCCCTGGTCCCCGCACTCGCCGCCAGGCTGGCGGTCGCCACCCAAGCCTGACCCCGACCTCGGGGCACGCGGGGCCGACCCACGCGGCACACTGGTGAGGTGGCTGCGGCCGAGGGCGTCAGGATCGTGCACCACGAGGACGAGAGCTCCTCCTGGACGATGGCGCACGGTCGCGCCCACCCCGCGCTCGCCGGCGTCGTCGACGGCCCCTACTGCGGCTACGTCGAGCGGACCGAGGGCAGGTTTCGGCGCCGCGAGGTCGCGAGCGGGCAGGTGGCGGTGATCATCAGCTTCGGTGAGCCGATCAACGTGGTGGAGATGTCGGACTCGACGTCCGCGGGCCGCCGCCTCACGTCGTTCGTGGCGGGGCTCCACCACGGCTACGCCGTCACCGAGCACCACGGCACCCAGAACGGGGTGCAGCTCGACCTCACCCCGCTCGGCGCCGCCCGCGTGCTCGGCTCTCCCCACGAGTTGGCCAACGAGTGCGTCGCCCTCGACGACCTGCTCGGCCCGTTCGCCGGCGAGCTGACCGATCGTCTCGCCTCCGCGCCGGATTGGGCCGCGCGCTTCGCGCTCCTCGACCAGGTGCTGCTCGCGCGGATGGCGCACGGGCCCGACCCTGATCCCGCCGTCGCCTGGGCCTGGCACCAGCTCGAGCGGTCCAACGGCCAGGTGCCCGTCAACGTCCTCGCCGACGAGATCGGGTGGAGCCGCCGCCACTTCGGCAGCCGCTTCCGCTCCCAGGTCGGCCTGGCCCCGAAGCCGACGTCCCGGGTCCTGCGCTTCCGCCGGGCGGTCGAGGTGCTGCAGGCCGGCCGGGTCCGCTCGATCGCGGACGTGGCGGCGACCTGCGGGTACGCCGACCACAGCCACCTGGTGCGCGAGTTCCGGGCGCTGGCCGGCTGCACGCCGTCCCAGCTCGTGGGCAACCTGCTGCCCGACTCCGGAGGCGTGGCCGGCTGATCGCCGGACGGCGGTCCGGCCGGTGGCCCGGACTCAGCGCGTGTCGGCGTCGACCGCGTCGACCGGTCCGTCGGTGTCGACCTCCTCGACCGCCTCGGCCGGTGTCTCGCCGCCGTGACGGCTGCGGACGACGGCGAGGAACCGCTCGACCGCGTGGACCGTGTGGTGCGTGCGCACCGACGGGAACGCGTCGAAGGCGTGCTGGGCACGGGGAAGCTCCGCGTACACGACGGGCTGTTGCGAGACGGCGCCCAGCATCGAGGTGAAGGAGCGGGCCTGCTCGACGGGCACGATGGTGTCGTTCGTGCCATGGATCACGAAGAAGGGCGGGGCATTGGGCCCGACGTGGGTCATCGGGGAGGCGGCCTCCCAGTTGGCACGGTCCTCGGCGAGCGAGGTCTTGAAGACGTGCCGGGTCAGCAGCGGCTCGAGCCCCGGGTTGGCGCCGCCGTGACGATCGACGAAGTCGTACACCCCGTAGAACGGCACCGCGGCGGCGACGCTGGTGTCGGCCTCCTCGAACCCGGGCTGATAGGCGGCCTCCCCCGGCGTGAGCGCGGCGAGCGTGGAGAGGTGGCCCCCGGCCGACCCGCCGGTGATGACGACGAAATCGGGGTCGCCGCCGTGATCGGCGATCGTGCGGCGCGTCCAGTCGATGGCCCGCTTCACGTCCACGATGTGGTCGGGCCACGTGGCCCGGGGGCTGAGTCGGTAGGTGATCGACACGCACACCCAGCCCCGCTCGGCCAGGTGCGTCATCAGGGGATAGGCCTGGCCCTGCTTCTCCCCCACCATCCAGGCCCCGCCGTGCACCTGCAACAGGACAGGCGCCCGGGCGTCGTCGGGCAGGTCCGCGCGCTTCCAGATGTCGAGGCGGTTGCGGCGCCTTGCCTCGCCGTACGAGAGGTCGGTGCGGCCGGCGGTGTAGCGGGCCCGCCGCGGCAGGGTCGGGGCGAGGATCGATCGCCGGCCGAGCGGCACGGCCGGCGCCGGCGCGAACGGCTCGGTGATGTCGTCGCGGTAGCGGGCGCCCAGCCCGGCGACAAGGGCCTCCTCCAGCACCCGCTGGGAGTCCTGGGCGTCGCGGTGCAACCGCCACAGGCCGGCGCCCGTCGCCGCCGCCAGGCCGAGGCCGGCGGCTCCCCGCCAACCCGTCGCGCGGCCCCGCGCCGCGCCGAGGGCGGCCAACGCAGTTGTGGCCGCTGCGGTCTGCAGCGGCATCTCGGACACGGGGAGACCCACGAGGAACTCGATCGGTGTGGCCGACCGGGCGAACCGCGCTGCGGGTCGCAGCGCTGTCGCGGTCGCCACCGCCGCGGCGGTGCGGGACAGCAGGTAGCGGTTGCGAGGGTCCACCGGGGCTCCTGGGGGTCGCGGGGGTGTGGGCAAGCCTAGGGCTGGCAGGCGATCGGGCCCCAGGTGCGGCGGCACGCGGCGGTCACGAGGCGCGCCCCGGTCGCGGTCACGCGACCGCGTACCGGGCCAGCAGACGTCCGCGCCGGCGGGGCTCGATGTTGGCCAGGCTGACGTCGCCGTCGTAGTGGGCGAGGACGCGAGGGTCCATCACCCGGCGCCACAGCGGGGGCACGACCGCCAGGCAGATCATCAGTGCGTAGCCCGACGGGAGCTGCGGCGCGTCGTCGAAGTTGCGCAACGCCTGGTAGCGGCGCGCGGGGTGGGCGTGGTGATCGGAATGGCGTTCGAGGTGGTAGAGCACCAGGTTGGAGGCCAGGTTGTTGCTGTTCCAGCTGTGGGTGGGTCGGCAGCGCTCGTAGCGCCCGTTCGCCACCCGCTGGCGCAGCAGGCCGTAGTGCTCGATGTAGTTGACGACCTCCAGCAGGGCGAACCCGAAGGCGGCCTGCACCACGAGGAACGGGATCACCGCCACCCCGAGCCACGCGACGATGCCGCCGAACAGGAGCACCGACAGGGCCCAGGCGTTCAGCACGTCGTTGCGGAGCGACCACACGCGCTGGCCCTTGCGACGCTGGGCCGCCGCCGCGATCCCCCACGCCGAACGCACGCTGCCGAGCACCGTGCGGGGCAGGAAGCGCCAGAAGGACTCGCCCAGGCGGGCGCTCGCCGGATCCTCGGGCGTCGAGACCCGGCTGTGGTGGCCCCGGTTGTGCTCGACGTAGAAGTGCCCGTAGCCGGTCTGCGCCAGCGCGAGCTTCGACAAGCGCCGTTCGAGCCGGTCGCGCTTGTGCCCGAGCTCGTGCGCGGTGTTGATGCCGATGCCGGCCACGGTGCCGACGGTGAGCGCCAGGCCGAGTTGCTCCACGGCCGACAGGCCGCCGTGCACCGCCAGGCGGGCGGCCCACACGAGCCCCGCGAACTGGAGGGGCAGGTACAGGTAGGTGAGCCAGCGGTAGTAGCGGTCGGCCTCGAGCTGGGGAACCGCCCACTCGGGCGGGTTCGAGGTGTCGGTGCCGAGAAGGGTGTCGAGGATCGGAACGAGCAGCAGGATCCAGATCGGTCCCAGCCACCAGAACACGGCGAGCCCGGTGTCCTCCACGAGGCCTCGGGCCCCGAAGGGCAGCAGCGGCACGGCCAGGCCGAGCGCCCACAGGTAGCGCTTGCGGTCTCGCCATCGCCGCGTCGGGGTCGCCGGTGCGGGATCGACGGTCGCGTCGGTCATCGGGGCTCCTCCGGGCCTGCGGGAACGGGCGTGGACACCAGCGCCGGGATGCCGCCGACGAGCACCGTGGCCACCACCGACGCGACGACATCGGGCGGATCGTCCGGAGCGCTGAGCGCGTAGCTGATGAGGAGGCGCACGAGCAGGTCGGCGACCCGCCGACGGGCGACCTGGTCGAGCGCGGGGTACTTGCGCACGACCATCTCCTCGACCGGCAGGCGCAGCGCACCCGTGACGGGGCTGGCGTCGGTCGTGAGGAGCGGGACCAGCACCTCCGGTTCGGTGCGCACGACCCGGTCGAGCAGGGGATGGTCGCGCACGAGCCGCAGCGCCACGCCGACACCCGCCTCCAGCGCCACGTGCGGGTCGTCGATGCCGTCGACCACGGCGCGGACGGCGTCGGCCATCGCGGACGCCTCGCGCTGCACCGCGGCCGCCACGAGCAGTTCCTTGGACGGGAAGTGCTTGTACAGCGTGGGTCGCGACAGACCGGCGCGCTTCGCCACGTCGAGAACGGACAGGCGGGTCACGCCGTGGACAGCAGCGGCCTCGATGGCGGCCTGGAGGATGCGATCCGGCGTGTCGCTCACCTTGACAACTTAACCATGGTTGTCAACACGTCAAGGTCAGTGTGGGGGCCAGGGAGCGGCGGGCGGCACGTCGGCCACCGACCTGTAGTGACGACCGGGCCGCCACCACGACCCGCCGGGGCCACGTTCGGACCACCGGGCCCAGGCACCGACCCGATGGTCGAGGTCGGGACGCTGGTCGACCAGCCCGGCCACGAGGTCGGCGACGCCCTTGCCCACCAGAACGAAGAGCGACGGCCCCCCGCTGCGCCTGATCGAGATCATGTTCGGCAGCAGACGCAGTGCCCTGACCGACTCGATGTCGGACACCCACACGGTCTCGGTGCGCAGCGGCGCCTGCCACTCGACGATGCCTGCCCGCACGCTCACGCGGCACGAGATGCGGACCAGGAACCAGTAGGAGTTCCACCCGTAGGTGACCACCGAGTACACGGCGAACGGCACCGAGACCGTCCCGCGCGCCGCCCCGGCCACCACGGCGACCGTCCACACCCCGCACAGGGCGATGAACGTCACCGACGCCCGGCGGCCGAGGTACGGCGGTCCGTACGTCCCCATGAACGCGGCAGTCTAGGACCGCCACGTCCTGCTGGGTCAGTAAGACCGCGTGCTCAGCTCGTCGGTGCCGCCAGGGAGCGGATGGATCGACCCCTCCGTCAGTAGTACGGCGGGGTCGAACGGCCCAGCGGGTCAGCCGCGGACGGTGACCACGTCGATCGTGGCCTCCTCCACCTCGTCGGCGGTGAACGGCACGTCGCGCCAGGTCTTGGCGGAGAAGAGCTCGGTCGACCCGAGGTGATCGGGGCTCGACCTGTCCTCGGGGTTGCCGTAGGTGAGGAACGTCCGAGCCTCGGGTCCGTCGTCCGTGAACGCGAGGGCCATCAGGAACGACGTGCCGTTGTTGATCGGGTACCCCGTCTCGCCGTCGATGCGGGACAACGCCGATCCAGGGGCCAACGCCTCGCGGGACAGGTCCGTGAGCGCCGGGTCGAGGATCGTCCACCCCCGGCCGAAGCCCACGATGTTGGTCGTGCCGTCGTAACCGTTGCCGCCGTGGATCGGCACGCGCTCGCCGTCGCGCAGGGCGAACTGGACGTCACCCAGGGACGCGTCGACGGGCAGCCCGGCCACCTCGAGCACCTGCACCGCCCGGGCCAGGTTCTGCATCACCGGGTCGGCGTCCGGCCCGCCGGCGGGCGCGGCCGCCAGGCCGCTGGGGGTCGAGATCGGCTGGGTGGGGTCGAAGGCGTTCGCCCACAGAGGCCCGGCCTCGGTCAGGTCCTCGAACTCGAAGCGGCTGACCAGCTCGCGCCACACCGGCGGGCCGGCGCGGTCGAGGTCGTACACCCCGTCCCAGTCGGCCAGCACCCCGCAGGCCGGCGCGACATCGACGGAGGCAGCGGGTAGCGCCGGGGCAGCCACCGTGCCCGGCGACACCGCTGCCGGGTCGCTCGCCTCGACAGCGGGGATGGCGACCGGCGTCGAGCCGACCGCCTCGCACCGGGCGACGACGTCGTCCAGCAGTTCGCGGGCGGTGAAGCCCCGGTTGGCCAGCGCGGCATCGGCCAGCTCGTCGAGATCGAACAGCCCGTCGTCACCGGACGCCCCCTCGGCCGACATGTCGTCGAGCACGACCGCGTTCTCGCGGGTGCGCGGCGAGCGCGCGGTGCCCTGGCGGCCGTGCAGCGGCGAGTAGTCGCCCTCGAGGAGCGCCGTCGCGTGGGGCACCCAGAACGAGTCGTTGGCGTTGAACACGTAGTCGCCCTGCATCACCTGCGGCTGGTCGGCGGCCGGCACGAGACCGGGATCGCGGGCGCCTTCTGCCTCGACCCACTCGAACATCGGGTCCGATCCGTCGAGCAGCACCGCCCCGTTGTCGGCCGCGACCGCGACGATCATGTCGCTCGCGAGGGACGCCTCGTAGGCCGCCAGCGCCTCGTCGGACAGGTTGGGGGTCGCGGAGGTGTCGGCGTACCAGGCCCGCCCGTCGTCGGAGGTGGCGATCGTGTTGAACAGAGGGACGCCGTTGACCTCCTGGTGCACCTCGATGAACTCGTCGAGGTCCTGTGCCGTGAGCATCCCGAGGTACTGCTCGAGGAACTCGTCGTTGTCGATGTTGCCGTCGCGGTAGGTGATCGTGGCCTCGTCGGTCCACCCGAAGCCGGGGAAGTCGAGGATCGGCCCGTAGTGGCTGGCCCACGTCGTGCGGGTGACCTCACCGATCTCGCCGTCGTCGCGCAGCACCTCGATGGCGTGCTCGGTCGATGTCATGTCCCGGGTCTCGTCGCCGTAGCGGTAGGTCGTGGGCGACCCGGGCACCAGGTCGAGCCGGTACGCGGTGAAGCGGTTGCCGGCCGACACGGTGTGCGTCCACCCGACGTGCTCGGTGAAGCCGATGCCGATGCCGGGCACGCCGGAGAGCTGCACCCCGTAGGCGTCGATCTCACCGGGGATCGTGAGGTGCACCTCCCAGAAGCGCAGCTCGCCCTCCCACGGGAAGTGCGGGTTGGC
>CAYUXB010000169.1:0-8619 GCA_964448525.1 uncultured Acidimicrobiaceae bacterium | reverse complement strand
CGGTCTCCATGCCGCTGGCGAGCCACTGGTCGCGGCCCTCGAAGCTGTCGACGAGCGACTGGGCGTGCAGCCGGGTGCGGCCGTCGCCGAGGTCCTCGAACCGCAGCGTCTCGAGGGCGACGCCCTCGGGCTGGCCGTCGAAGGTGAACGTCTGGACGATGTGGTCGTCGCCGACCTCGTGGAACGAGCCGTGGAAGCCGTACTCCTCGCCGTCGCGCCCGGCGACGTAGCGCCACCGGCCGCCGGTGGTGGCGTCCCAGTCGATGATCTTGGTGTCCATCCCGTCGGGCCCGACCCAGCGGGCGAACAGCTCGGGATCGGTGTGGGCCCGCATGAGCTGCGCCGGGGTGGCGTCGAAGTCACGGGTCATGCGGATGATCGGCAGTGTCGGGTCGGCCTCGATCGTGACCTGGTAGCGGCTGCTGGTGGTGTTCATGACGCTTCTCCTTGTCGCGGGTACGGATGTCGCTGGTCGGTCGATGTCTCGTCGTCGCGCATCTCGGCGAGGACGTCGTCCAGGCGCTCGTAGCGCTCCTGGGCTCGTTGGCGGTAGCGCTCGATCCACTTGGTCATCAGGTCGAAGACCTCGGCTTCGAGGTGGCACGGCCGCCGCTGGGCGTCCCTGCCCTTGGTCACCAGGCCGGCGTCGGTCAGCACCTTGATGTGCTTGGAGACCGCCTGGATCGACACGTCGTAGGGCTCGGCCAGTTGCCCGACGGTGGCATCGCCCACCGCGAGCCGAGCCACCATGTCGCGCCGCGTCGGATCGGCGAGGGCGGCGAAGACTCGGGACAACTGGTCGTCGGGCACTGGCTCTCCTTGCTCAACCGTTTGGTTGACGACGAACGTACGCCCGGCGGTCGCGCTTGTCAACCCCTTGGTTGAGAACGTTGGACCGCGCTCGTCGACGTTCACCCGCGGTTCGAGGCCCCACTTCTCGGCCGATGTCGGTGCAGGGGTCCTCGCCCTCGCCTCGCGGTTGCGCTCGGTCGGCGGCGTGGTGGGGGGAGAGCCGGCTCGTCGGGCTGGCCGCTGCCGCCCAGGTCAGGGGTTGCAGTCCTCGAGCGGCGTGTCGTAGCAGACGACGGCTTGGCGTTCGGTGACCGTGAGCTCGAAGTCGGTGGTGGTCGCGTTGATGCCGAGGCTCCCGCCGGGCTGGCCGGTCGCGGTGTAGGCGATCTCCCAGGCGATGGTGGCGCTTGCGGGGTAGGTGGTTTCGGGGGGCTCGGGGACCCACTGGTAGTTGTAGGAGCAGTCGGTGCGCTGGTCGTCGCTGCCGGCGGGGTTCCAGGCGGTGCCGGGTCCGTCGCAGGTGACGCTGCCGTCGCCGTCGCGCTCGTTGTTGCGTTCGCCCAGGTCCCATTCGACGGCGGTGGGGGTGGCGGTGACGACGATCGTGAAGCCGGCGAGGGTGGCGTCGACCTCGACGGGTCGCCAGTCGGCTGGGTCGATCCAGAGCCAGGTGTCGATGCCGACGAGCTGTTCGGCGTCGATGCCTGGCGCCGTGGCGGGGACGGGGTATGTGAGGGGCATCGAGTCGGCGATCTCGCGGGCGACGATGTCGAGGAGGGGGCCTTCCATGCCGGGTTCGTAGATGAAGAAGTCGGCCCACGCGAGCTCATGGGGATCGACGTCGGTGTAGAAGCACTCGGTGTAGTAACGCTTGCCTTCCTCGAGGCCCTGGGCCTCGGGCATGGCTTGGCGTTCGCTCGCCGGTGTGGTGCCCTCGGGCGCGTCGTAGGTGGCGCAGTCCTTCGGCCGCCCCGCCGCGGCACCGCCGCCACCCCCACGAGCCGCCGCCACCAGATCCCCGATGTGCACGTTCAACTGATCGTCACAGGCCCCAGCACCCGCCGTGAGGAACCCGGCTTCAACGACGGTGTCGCATGGATCAGGCTCGGGAGGAGGGTTCTGTGGTGGAGGGTCCTGGACGGGAGAAGCTTGGGCCGCCGTGGCGGGCGTCCCGTGTACTCCGATGAGAGCGAAGGCAGCGAAGGCAGCGAGGGCAGCAAGGAGGAGGGTCATCCTTCGCACGTCGTTGCTCCTTCCCAGGAATCGACGTACGTCACGTCCGCGAGCATCCACTTGTTGTTCTCACGCCGGTAGGCGAACTCGTTCGTGCTCGCGTAGACGGCGTCGGACAGCACGTCGCCTGTGTCACGGTCGACCTTGGTGTCCGCACTTACGACGCAGACGAGCAGGGTCGCGTTCACTCCGGTTGAGTCGATTCCGGTGTTCAGGATCTCGCTTCTGCTCTCCGAGCCGATCTCGAAGACCTGGTTTGTCGCCTGTCGTTGGCGAAGGCCATCGCGCAGGATGGATAGCTGTGGTTCAACGACGATCTGCGGCAAGCGGGCATCATCGGGATTCGGAGCTGGCCCAAGTTCGGCCATGACCGCCACGAACTCGTGGAATGCCGCCTCGACCTCCTGTTCCGTGGTGAGTGTCGTCGGTGGCGCGGTCGACTCCGGTGGGGCGGTCGAAGACGTCGTCGTCCCTTGCGCCTCGGACGGTTCGTCGTCGCCCCCGCAGGCTGCGAGCGCCGACAGACAGGCGGCGGCCGCCACCACGAGTGCGGCAACGCGGCGGCGGTGGTGCACGGTTGCGTGATTCGTCATCGTCATCCCCATCGGCCCAGCGCCCGCCGGCCACAATGCCCACGCAGAGAACTCAGCTGGGCACAGTGCGCACCCTAATGGGCTCGATCCGCCCGATCGAAAGTGCATGAAAGCACCCGGGTGTCGGTCGGCGGGGTTGGCGAGCGGCCGGAACGCCGCTGACCCGGGCGCACAGTGCGAGGGGCGGAGGTGGGCTAACCCGCTGTTGTGCCGCGGCGGGCCAGGTCGGCCCGGCCTTCGTACGCGCACCACAGCCCGGCGGCCACCGCGGCGGCGACGCTCAGCCACGCGGGTGCGCCCACCGGTTCGCCCAGGTACGGGTTCGTGACCGCGCTCGTCCACGGCACGGCGTGGTAGGCGACGAAACCCACCGCCACTGCCAGTCCTGTCCAGGCGGCCAGCGGTCGGCCGTACGGGCGCCGCTGCACCAGCCCGATGACGGCGGCCACGCTGAGTGCCAGCAGCACCAGGCCGACCACGAGTCCCAGCCACGACTCGCTCTCGGGCTTGTTCTCGTCGACGGGCACGGCGGCATGCACGACCTGGCTCACGGTGAGCGCCACGGCCGGCCACAGCATGCGATCACGCGATGTCCCCATGTCGGCCTTCTTAGCCTTCTCCCGCCGTCCGTGTGCCCGAGTTCCCGGCTCGCCCAGGCCCCAGGTCGCCGGCCCCGGGTGGGGCAAGGGACCTAGAAGAGATCCGGCGTCGTCGGCGCCACGTCGTCGAGGAACGCGGTCACCATCGGCACCAGCACCGATGCCTCGGCGGAGATGCCGATGTGCGACATCGCCGGCAGGATCACCAAGCGGGCGGCCGGTGCCTTCTGCAGCACTCCCGACGCGGCAGCGACCTCGTCGCCGCCCCCGCGCAGCTCGAACATCGCCACCGCGTGCTCCGGCTTCACGCCGTCCGCATCGCCGACGATGACCATCGTCGGAGCGGCGATCGAACACATCTGTGCGTCGGTGATGTCCTGGTGCTCGATGTTCAGGACCTTCATCTTCGCGATGTAGGCGTCGAACGCGGCGGCGTCCGGCGTGTGCTCCTTGAACGCCGTCTCGACGGGGGTTCCGCCGAGCACGGTGGCGTCGAGCCCCGCGATGCCCGCCAACACCGACGGGTACCAGCCGTCCTGGCGGTAGGTGGCGGACAGCGAGACCAGCTTGCCGACCAGCGACTGGTGCCGGATCGCGAGTTGCAGCGCGACCCCGCCGCCCTGCGAGTACCCATCACGTCGGCGCGCTCGACCTCAAGCGCGCCCAGCAACGCCGCGGCGTCGTCGGCGAACTGCTCGTACGACATCGCCCGCGCCGTGTCAGGGGTGCGGCCGTGGCCCTGCTGATCGAAGATGACCACGGGTCGGTCGGCCGCGAAGGCCGACACCCACGACGTCATCGAGTCCGTGCCCATGAACGCGCCGGGGATCAGCAAGAGGGGCGACGTCGCCGTGTTGCCGAGGTCGCCGTACACCGCGTGGTAGAGGCTCAGACCGTTGATCGGCAGGTGGCCTCGGCGCGCAGGCTCCGTCACGTCGACTCCGGGCCGTAGAGCCGGGCGATGTCGGGGGAGTCGAGCCACTTGGAGTAGGTGGGCGACTGCGGCCAGCCGTCGGGGGAGTCCTGCCACTCCTCCTGGCGGCCCCACGGCAGGATGTCGACCAGCGCGAAGGTGTAGCTGAGCTGTTCGGTGCCGCGGCCGTCGGTGTGCCAGGTGCGGTACACCGTGTCGCCGTCGCGGAGGAACACGTTCACCGCGAAGCCCGCGCCGGGCGGCGCGCCTACGTCGGCACCGAACGAGCTTTCCGACGACGAGTACCAGTCCATTTTGTTGCCGACTCTGGCCTTGTACGCCAGCGCCTCGTCGATGGGCCCGTTGGTGACGATGACGAAGCGGGCGTCGTAGTTGTCGAGCCAGTTCAGCCGGACGTAGTGGGACGTGAGGCCCGTGCAGCCACCGCACTGCCACTCGGCACCGTCGGACCACATGTGGTCGTAGACGATGAGCTGGGAACGCCCGTCGAAGACGTCGACCAGTCGCACGGGGCCATCCGGAGCGATCAGCGTGTAGTCGGGGAGCTCGACCATCGGCAGTCGGCGCCGTTGCGCCGCGATGGCGTCGAGCTCGCGGGTGGCGGCCTTTTCCCGCACACGGAGATCGTCGAGCGCGGCCTGCCAGGTCTGGCGGTCGACGACGGGGGGTAGGGCGCTGGCGGTCTGCTCGGTCACGGTCTTCTCCCGGGGCTCGGACGGAACTGCTCTGGTGGGGTCGACCGCAGGCGGTTGCGAAACTCATCGCGCTCGGATCCGGCTGGTCGAACCTCGCGAGGGCCTCAGCTCCAGAGGGTCACGTAGACCGGGGGCTTGAAGCGGGCGACGGGGACGCTGCCGTCGGCGTGGTGGATGGCGTGCATCGCGTCGGGGGTCTCGAGGAACCGCTCCAGCTTGCCCACGAGTGGCGACCGCCGGGAGGTGCCGAGGCTGGTGGCGTGCCACAGCAGGTCGAGCGGCGTGCCCTCGACGGGCAGCACCGCGAGCCGGCCGCGCACGACGTCGCGGGCCACCAGGTGGGCGATGCCGGGGGCGACGCCCTCGCCGTCGGCGGCCGCGCCCCACACCGCGTCGAGCGACGGGAAGACGCGGATGCGGGCGTCGGGGACGCGCAGGGTCGCCAAGAGGTGTCCGACCTCGCTGGCGGGATCGGCTCCGCTCGCGTCGACGAGCCAGTTCTGCCGGGTCACGGCCGCCTGGGTGACGCGGGCCTGGCGGGCGAGGCGGTGGCGGGGGGCGGCGACGACGACCAGGCGGTAGCGCAGCATCGGCTTGCCGGCGAACCCGGTGAGGCGGGGACCGAGCGCGACGTCGGCCATCCGCTCGGCCAGGAGCGCGGGCATCTCGCTGGCCGTCGCCACGCCGAGGCTCGTATCGATCGTGGGGTGGCGGGCGGCGAACGCGGTGAGCAACGGGCCGGCGACGTACTCCGCGACGGTCCCGGGGGCGACGACGCGCAACCGGTCGGTCGTCGCGACCCGCCCGACGGTGGACCGCGCCTCGGTCGCCAGGCTCACCATCTGCGTGGCGAGGGGCAGCAGCCGGCGGCCGCCGGACGTGAGCTCCATCCCGTCCGGGGTGCGGGTGATCAGCCGGTCGCCGAGGTGCTGGCGGAGGGCGGCGAGCGCCCCGGAGACCGCCGGTTCGGTCACGCCCAGCGTCCGTGCCGCCGCCTTCACCGACCCCAAACGGGCGACGAGGACGAAAGCCTCCAGTTGCGTGAGCGTCACACTCCGCACCGTAGCGCCGATTAAGGGATCGCTTAGCCGGCCGTGGACGTCGCTCGCGCGGGGGTGCACACTCGCCACGAGGGCCGACCGCCGCGGCCCCGCGGACACTTGGGGGTTCCCCGTGCAGACACCCGCGCCGTTCGACTACGAGCGTGCCGGCACCGTTGACGACGCGCTCGCCTTGCTGGAACGCCACGGACCGGAGGCCCGGCTCGTCGCCGGCGGCCACAGCCTGCTGCCGATGATGAAGCTGCGGCTGGCCCGGCCCGAGGTCTTGATCGACATCAACGACCTCACCGACCTGTCCTACATCCGCCTCGACGGCCAGGCGATCGCCATCGGGGCGATGACGCGCCACGCGCAGCTCCTCGACTCGTCGCTGCTGGCCGAGCACTACGCGATCGTCGCCGACGCCGAACGGGTGATCGCGGACCCGATCGTGCGCAACCGGGGCACGATCGGCGGCTCGCTGTGCCAGGCCGACCCGTCCGAGGACCTGTCGGCCGTGTGCGCGGCCCTGGGTGCCGAGCTGGTGATCCGGGGCACGGGTGGCACCCGCACCGTCGGTGCCCGCGACTTCCACACCGGACCGTACGAGACCGCGGTGGACGACGCCGAGATCCTCACCGAGGTGCGCATCCCGGTCCGGCCGGGTGCGGGCAGCGCGTACGAGAAGGTCGAGCGCCGCGCCGGCGACTGGGCGATCGCCGCGGCCGGCTCCTTCGTCACCCTCGACGGCGAGACGGTGAGCGACGTCGGCATCGGGTTGACCGCGGTGGGCGCCGCCCACTTCTGCGCCCCCGAGGCCGAGGCCGCCCTGCGGGGACAGGCCCCGACCGAGGAGAACCTCGCCGCGGCCGCCGCGATCGCCGCCGAGCACGTGAACCCGTCCGCCGACCAGCGCGGACCCGCCGACTACAAGCGCCACCTGGCGCAGGAGCTCACGCTGCGGGCGCTCCGCCGCTCCGTGACCCGCGCCCGAGGGGAGGGGTGACGAGATGACCGGTACGACTCACGACCGCGCCCCCCGGAGCGGGGCACCACGCCCGGGCGTTCGGGCAGGCGGCCACGAATCCACCCGACAGGCCCGAGCGGCCCAGAGCGGAAGGCACGTCTGATGCAGGTGACCGTCACCGTCAACGGCGCCGAGGTGACCCGCGAGATCGAGCCCCGGCTCCTGCTCGTCCACTTCGTGCGCGACCACCTCGGGCTGACCGGCACCCACTGGGGCTGCGACACGTCCAACTGCGGCGCCTGCGTGCTGTGGATGGACGGCGAGCCCGTCAAGAGCTGCACCGTGCTGGCCGCCATGGCCGACGGGCGCACCGTCCGCACGGTCGAGGACCTCGACACCGGCGGCGAGCTCGACCCGGTGCAGGAGGGGTTCATGCAGTGCCACGGCCTGCAGTGCGGCTTCTGCACGCCGGGGATGCTGATGACGACCCGCAAGCTGCTCGACGACAACCCCGATCCGAACGAGACGGAGATCCGCGAGGCGATCTCCGGGCAGATCTGCCGGTGCACGGGCTACGAGAACATCGTGCAAGCCGTGCGCTGGGCGGCCGACCGCGAGGCCGGCGCGGTCGAGGCCGACGCCGAAGGCACCACCCACTCCGCCCCCGCCGTCGCATCGGAGGCATCGGCATGAGCGAGCGTCCCGGAGGGCGTAAGAGCGAGCGGGGCCCGAGCGGCCCGCTGCGGAGCAGCAGGAGCGGACGAGCATGACGGACACGACCACCGCCGACACCACGACCGACACCCCGGCGGCCGACGTCGAGGCCGGCGCCACCGCACCGCTCAGCGAGGCCGGCAACCCGATCGGCTTCGGGCGGATGCTCCGCAAGGAGGACGCCCGCTTCCTCCGGGGGCAGGGCAACTACCTCGACGACATCCAGCTGCCCGGCATGCTCCACGGGGCCATCCTGCGCAGCCCCTTCGCGCACGCCCGCATCAACTCGATCGACACGTCCGCGGCCGAGGCGCACCCGAAGGTCACGGCCGTCATCACGGGCGCCACGCTCGAGACGCTGGGCCTGGCGTGGATGCCGACCCTGTCGAACGACGTCCAGGCCGTTCTCGCCACCGACAAGGTGCGGTTCCAGGGCCAGGAGGTCGCGTTCGTCGTGGCGGAGGATCGCTACGCGGCCCGCGACGCGCTCGAGCTGATCGAGGTCGACTACGACCCGATCGACCCGGTCATCGACGCCCGCAAGGCGCTCGACGCCGACGCTCCGGTCATCCGCACCGACATCGAGGGCAAGGCCGACAACCACATCTTCGACTGGGAATCCGGCGACAAGGCGCTGTGCGACGACGTGTTCGCCAAGGCCGACGTCGTCGTGAGCCAGGACATGCTCTACCCCCGCTCGCACCCCGCGCCGCTGGAGACGTGCGGCTCGGTGGCGAGCATGGACAAGGTGACGGGCAAGCTCACCGCCTGGATCACCAGCCAGGCGCCGCACGCCCACCGCACCGTCTACGCGCTGGTGGCCGGGCTGCCGGAGCACAAGATCCAGGTGATCTCGCCTGACATCGGCGGCGGGTTCGGCAACAAGGTGCCGATCTACCCGGGCTACGTGCTGGCCGTCGTCGGCTCGATCGTCACGGGCAAGCCGGTCAAGTGGATGGAGGACCGCTCCGAGAACCTGATGTCCACCGGGTTCGCACGGGACTACCACATGCACGGCGAGATCGCCGCCACCCGCGACGGCAAGATCCTCG
>CAYUXB010000168.1:6058-8726 GCA_964448525.1 uncultured Acidimicrobiaceae bacterium | reverse complement strand
CCACTCGTCGGGCTTCTCGGTGTCGGCCCGGCGCGAGTTCCACGGGTGGAACTCGACCGTCGACATCTGCACCGCCCAGATGACCTGGGCGAGCTCGGTCACGCAGAGCTCGTCGGCGTGCTGCCCGTAGCGGGGGAAGTGGAGTCGCACCGTCTCGAGCCACGGCGGGGCGCCGGCGGGCACCCGCTTCTGGTGCACCTTCTTGTCGCCGACGCCCTTCGGGAACCGGTGGAGCATGCAGGGCCGCTCCCGAAGGGCGTTCACGATGCCGGGCCCGACCGCCAGGTAGTAGTCGACCAGGTCGAGCTTCGTCGCCCCGGTGGCCGGGAAGTAGACGCGGTCGGGATTGGAGATGCGCACCGTGCGTCCGCCCACCTCGACCTCGGTCGCCGGAGCCTTTGCCATCGCACCGACCGTAGGCGAGCGACCGGCCCGACCGGGGGCACGGGGCGTCGGTCCGCGACGACAGGCCGAGACCGGCTGGCCCTCAGGCACGTCACGCCGTTGGAGAGGAACCGAAACACTGCTCGTGGCCGGTTGCGCGCGGAGGATGGTAGAGCGTACGTTCGCGGGTGCGGGGAGGGTCCCCGTGCGGAGCTCAGATCGAGGCGGGCACGTGGGCGCAAGATCAGCCGGTGGGAACGACGCCGGCATCCGCATCAGCGTCGTCCTCCCGGCGCGCAACGCCGTGCACCTGCTGGGAGCGCAGCTCGACGCGCTCGCCACGCAGGACGTTCCGGTGCCGTGGGAGGTCGTCGTCGCCGACAACGGCTCGACCGACGGCACCCGGGAGCTCGCGGCGAGCTGGAGCGACCGCCTGCCGGTGCGGGTGATCGACGCCTCGGCGCAGGCGGGCGTCAACCACGCCCGCAATCGCGGTGTGCACGCCGCGCACGGCGATCTCCTGCTCTGCTGCGACGCCGACGATGTCGTGCAACCGGGGTGGGTGGCGGCCTACTGGCGCAGCCGCGACGACTGGGACATGGCCGGCGGCTTCATCGACGTCGACGCCCTGAACGGGCCCGAGGCGCTGGCGCGCCACGCGAACGTGAAGTACGGCGGGTTGAACCAGTTCGGCTGGCTGAAGACGTTCATGGGCTGCAACTTCGCGTTCCACCGCCGCGTGTTCACGTCCATCGGCGGCTTCGACGAGGAGTTCTCCGGCGGTTGCGACGATGTCGACTTCGCCTTCCGGGGCCAGCTCGCCGGCTACCGCCTGGGCTACGAGCCCGAGGCCGCCGTGGCCTACCGGCTACGGGAGACGCTGCGCGACACCGTTCGCCAGCACTACCGCTACGGCATCACCCGTGTGCACCTGTTCCGCAAGTTCCGGCCCGCCGGGATGCCTCGACGGTCCTGGAAGCACACGGCCCGCGCCTACGCGCTGACCATCGCCAGCGCCTCCGACCTGCTGCGCCGGGGCGGGCGCGGTCGATGGGTGGTCGATGCCGCCTTCCTGATCGGGTTGGCGAGCGGCTCGCTGCACGACCACACGCTGTACCTGTCCGAGTGAGCAGGCGCCTGCGGGGCGCTGCGGGGCCCGGGTGTGCAGGCGGGATGGTCCGACGATCGGTCGATGTCGGGGCGGCAACCCGCCTGACCTGCGATTCATCGACCGGTAACATGCGAGAGCTCCCCAGTTCGTCGAGGCAGGCGATCCTCGACACGCCATGACCGTCCTCGCTCCCGACCTCGTCCGCGATGCCCTCGTCGCCCTCGACGACGAGCCGGCGACGACCGTCCTGGCCGGCGGCACCGACCTCATGGTCGACGTGAACTACGGCCGTCGCCGACCCGACCGCGTGCTCACCCTGCGGCGCCTCGATGACCTGCGCGGGTGGCGGATCGAGCGGGCCGGAGCTGGCAACGACGGCGGGGACGACGGCGGCGGCAGCAGCGGCCGCGATGGCGGCGGCAGCAGCAGCGGCCGCGGCGGCGACGGCGACGGCGGAGACCACATCGTGCTGGGCGCCGGGACCACCTACACCACGCTGCTCTCCCCCTCCCTGGCTGGGCTGCTGCCCGCGCTCGCCCAGGCGGCGCGCACGGTCGGGAGCCCCCAGATCCGCAACACCGGCACGATCGGCGGCAACCTCGTCACGGGGTCCCCCGCGGGCGACACGCTGCCTGTGCTCGTCGCCCACGGCGCCTCGGTCGAGTTGGCCTCGCGCTCCACCCGGCGCGAACTGCCGGTGGCCGACTTCCTCCTCGGCCCCAAGCACACCGCGCTCCAGCCTGGCGAGCTGGTCACGAACGTGCGTGTGCCGGTGGTGGCCGGGCCGGGCGAGTTCCTGAAGATCGGTGTGCGCAACGCCATGGTCATCGCGGTCGCCAACTGCGCGCTCGTGCTCGACCCCGCCCGGAACGCCGTGCGGTGCGCCCTCGGTTCGGTGGGGCCGGTGCCGGTGCGCGACGCCGCCACCGAGGCATGGGTGGGCGACCGGCTGGACTGGGATGGCAGCGGCCCGCTCGACCCCGCCCTCGCCGCGGAGTTCGGGCAGCGACTGGCCGCGGCCAGCCGCCCGATCGACGACCATCGCGCGACCGCCGACTACCGCCGCCTCGCCGTCGGCGTGCTGGCGACGCGCGCCCTCGAACGGGCGTGGCCGGCGAACACAGGCGATCGTCGACACCACCCGGTCGAGGCCGCATGACCGCGCCTCCCCCC
>CAYUXB010000168.1:0-5958 GCA_964448525.1 uncultured Acidimicrobiaceae bacterium | reverse complement strand
GTGAACGGCACCGTCGGTCTGGTCGAGGGGGCGCACCCCACCGACAGCCTGCTCCACGTGCTGCGCGACGGGCTCGGGCTGCCGGGGGCCAAGAACGCCTGCGAGCAGGGCGAGTGCGGGTCGTGCTCGGTGCTCGTGGACGGGGTGCTCGTGTGCGCCTGCCTGGAGCTGGCGGAGGCCGCCGTCGGTTGCGAGGTCACCACGGTCGAGGGGCTGGCCCCGGCCGGGGGCGAACCGAGCGATGCCGCCCTGGCCGGCGACGTGCTCACGGACGTGCAGCATGCCCTGGTCGAAGCCGGCGGGGTGCAGTGCGGTTTCTGCACCCCTGGGTTCGTGATCGCCATCCACGACCTGCTCGCACGCGCGCCCGATCCGGGGCCGCTCGAGATCCGCGAGGCGCTCGCCGGCAACCTGTGTCGGTGCACCGGCTACGGCCGCATCCTCGCCGCGGTCGACCACGTCGTCACCCTCCGCACCGCCGCGGCGATGACGGAGGGAAACGCAACGTCGACGCGCGGGACGACGGCATGACCGACGTCCAGGCGCCCCCGTCCGTCCGGGGCGGATCGGCCGGCAGCGGCAGCGGCAGCCGCGTCGGTGACAGCCCGATCCGCCCCGACGGCACCCCCAAGGTGCAGGGCCGCTTCGCCTTCTCCTCCGACCTGCACGCCGAGGGCATGCTGTGGGGCCGCACCCTGCGCTCACCCCATCCCCACGCCCGCATCGCCGCGCTCGACGTCGGGCCGGCGCTCGCGATCCCCGGTGTGGCGTGCGTCGTCACCGCCGACGACGTACCCGGAGCCGGCACCTACGGCCTGATCTCGGCCGACCAGCCCGTGTTCGCCCGCGATGTCGTGCGCTTCGCCGGCGAACCGGTCGCCGCGGTGGCCGCCGACCACCCGGACACGGCCCGCCGGGCGCTCGACGCGATCGCCGTCACCTACGAGGTACTGGCCCCGCTGGTCGACGCCGAGGCAGCCCCCGGCGCGCCGCCCATCCATCCCGACGGCAACGTCATCCGCCGCATCGGCATCACTCACGGCGATCCCGCAGCGGGGGGCGACATCGTCGTCGAGGGCACCTACGAGATCGGCATGCAGGACCAGGCGTTCCTCGGGCCGGAGTCGGGGCTCGCCGTGCCCGACGGCGCGGGCGGCGTCGACCTGTGGGTCGCCACGCAGTGGCTGCACGAGGACCGCGATCAGGTCGCGGCGTGCCTCGGTCTGCCGGCCGAGGAGGTACGGCTGCACCTCGGCGGGGTCGGCGGCGCCTTCGGCGGGCGCGAGGACGTGAGCATGCAGGTGCACGCGTGCCTGCTCGCCCTGGCCTCGGGCCGACCCGTGAGGATGAGCTACCTGCGCGACGAGTCGTTCCTCGGCCACGTGCACCGGCATCCGGCCCGCCTGCGCTACCGGCACCACGCCACCCGGGACGGTCGGCTGGTCAAGGTCGAGGCGTCCCTCCTGTTCGACGGCGGCGCCTACGCGTCCTCGTCGTCGGCCGTCATCGGCAACGCCGCCCGCTTCGCCTGCGGCCCGTACCGGGTGCCCCACGCGCACATCGACGCCGTCGTCGTGCGCACCAACAACCCGCCGTGCGGGGCGATGCGCGGGTTCGGCGCCGTCCAGGTGTGCTTCGGCCACGAGTCCCAGATGGATCGGCTCGCCACCGAGCTGGGCATCGATCCGATCGAGCTGCGGCTGCGCAACGCGCTCACCTCGGGCGACGTGTTGCCCACCGGCCAGCGGATCACGGGAACGGCGCCGGTGGCGGCGTGCATCCGCGCCGCGGCCGACCTGCCCCTCCCGCTGCCGGCCGGGGCCGGGCTGCTCGAACGGCCGGGCGGGGCCGGGCGTACCGATGATCCCGCCCGCACCCGGCGCGGGGTGGGGTTCGCGGTCGGGTTCAAGAACCTCCTCTACTCCGAGGGCTTCGACGACAGCTCGGAGGCCCGCGTGCGACTCGCCGGCGGCGTCGCCACCGTCACGTGCGCGGTGGCCGAGGTGGGCCAGGGCTTCGTGACGGTCGCCGGGCAGATCGCCCGCACCGCCCTCGGCTGCGACGCCGTGGTGGTCGAGCCCGCCGGCACCGACGCCGTGGGGTCGGCCGGGTCGTCCTCCGCGTCGCGCCAGACGTGGATGTCGGGGGGCGCCGTGCTCCGCGCCTGCGCGCTCGTGGCCGACCAGGTGCGCGCCGACCTCGCCCGGCGGCTGGGCGTCCCGATCGAGACGCTGGTGGCGGGCGAGGACGGCCGCATCACGTCACGCCCGTCAGGCACGGCGGGCGTCGACGTGACCGTCGCCTCGGCGGCCGGCGATCGCGAGTACACCGCCACCGCCGTGCACCGTCACCGGCCCACCGTGCCGCTCGACGAGCAGGGCCAGGGCGACGCGGACGTCAGCTACGTGTTCGCCGCCCACCGGGCGGTGGTCGACGTCGATCCCGATCTCGGGCTCGTGCGGGTGGTCCAGGTCGCCACCGGCCAGGACGTCGGCCGCGTGCTCCACCCGGTCCAGGTGACCGGGCAGATCGAGGGGGGCATCGCCCAGGGCGTCGGCCTCGCGGTCATGGAGGAGATGGTGATCGAGGGTGGCCTGGTCCGGAACCCGAGCTTCACCGACTACCTCATCCCCACGGTCGCGGACGTCCCGGAGGTGCTCGCCACCTGCATCGAGCAGCCCGAGCCCGGCGCGCCGTTCGGGGCCAAGGGCGTCGGTGAACCACCGACGATCTCCTCCACGGCGGCGGTGGTGGCCGCCATCCGCGCCGCCACGGGCGTCGACGTCACGCGGGTGCCGGTGCGGCCGTGGGACCTCGTGCCGTGAGCCCGGACGTGTCATCCTCCTTTCCGATGGCCCATGCCTGGTGCGAGTCCGACCGGTGGATCGGGTTCCTGTGGTCGTCGTCCCGGACCCCGACGGCGGACACCGCAGCACCATGACCATCGCCCCGGGAACGGCGCCGGTGGTCGACGGCGAGCGGCTCCTGGCCGACCTCGACGCTCTCGCCCGGGTAGGCGACACGGGCGACGGCGGGAACTGCCGCCTGGCGCTCACCGACGAGGACGCCGGCGGACGCGAGCTGGTCGTCGGGTGGATGCGGGCGCTCGACCTCGACGTTCGCGTCGACCGCATCGGCAACGTCGTCGCCACCCGCGCCGGCACCGACCCGACCCTCGACGCGGTCATGACCGGCAGCCACATCGACACCGTCCGCACCGGCGGCCGCTACGACGGAACGCTCGGCGTGCTCGCGGGGCTGGAGGTGGTGCGGGCCCTCGACGACGCGGGCATCCGCACCCGGCACCCCCTCGCCGTGGCCTTCTTCACCGACGAGGAGGGCAGCCGCTTCGCGCCCGACATGCTGGGCAGCCTCGTGTACGCGGGCGGCCTGCCGCTCGAGGACGCGCTCGACATCGTGGCCATCGACGGCGCTGTGCTCGGCGACGAGCTCGAACGCATCGGCTGGGCCGGCGACGCCGCCGTGCCCGGACCTTCCCCGCACGCCTACGTCGAGCTGCACATCGAGCAGGGCCCATTGCTCGAGGAACAGGGGGTGACCATCGGCGCGGTCACCGGCGTGCAGGGGATCTCGTGGCAGGAGCTGACGCTGTCCGGCCAGTCGAACCACGCCGGCACCACGCCGTTGCGGCTGCGCCACGACGCCGGCTACGTCGCCGCCGAGGTGACGACCTTCGTCCGCCGGCTGGCCATCCAGCTGGGAGGGCACCAGGTGGGCACGGTCGGGCGGATCGACCTGCACCCGAACCTGGTCAACGTGGTCGCGGCGCGGGTCACGATGACGATCGACCTGCGGAACACCGACGAGCCGCTGCTGGCGGAGTCCGAATGGCGGCTGCGGGAGCAGGTGGCCGACCTGGCGGCCACCGAAGGCGTCGAGGCCGCGTGGCGAACCCTGGCGCGCTTCCAGCCCGTCGCCTTCGACCCCGAGGTGGTCGACATGGTGGCGCGCGCCGCCGAGAGGCGGGGTCACCGCGCGTTGCGACTCCCCTCGGGCGCCGGGCACGACGCCCAGATGCTGGCCCGGGTGTGCCCCACCGGCATGGTGTTCGTGCCCAGCCGCGCGGGGATCAGCCACAATCCGGCCGAGTTCACCGAGCCCACCGACCTGGCGGCCGGCGCCCAGGTGCTCGCCGACGTCCTGGTGGAGCTGGCGTCGTGACCAGGCCGACGGGGAACCGGAGCCGAGTCGTGACAAGAGCCGGGACGTGAGCCGCGTCGTCACGGTCGCCGCCGCCCAGCTCGGCCCGATCGAGCGCGACCACTCGCGCGCCGAGGTGGTCGAGCGGATGGTCACGCTCCTGCGGACCGCGGCCGACCACGGCGCGGACCTGGTCGTGTTCCCGGAACTGGCGCTCACCACGTTCTTCCCCCGCTGGTGGTACGAGGACGGCGATCCCGACCTCGACGCCTGGTACGAGACCGAGGTCCCGGGCCCCGCCACCAAACACCTGTGGGACGAGGCCGCCCGCCTCGGCGTCGGCTTCTGCCTGGGGTTCGCCGAGCTGACCCCCGACCGCCACCGGTTCAACACCGCAGCGCTGGTCGGGCCGGACGGCCACGAGGTCGGGCGCTACCGCAAGATCCACCTGCCCGGGCACGGGGAGCACGAGCCCTGGCGGCGCTTCCAGCACCTGGAGAAGCGCTACTTCGAGCGAGGCGACCTCGGCTTTCCCGTCTACGACGGCTTCGGCGGCCGCGTGGGCATGCTGATCTGCAACGACCGCCGCTGGCCGGAGTCGTACCGGATGCTCGGCCTGCAGGGCGTCGAGCTCGTGTGCATCGGCTACAACACCCCGCTGCACAACCCACCGGCGCCCGAGCACGACCGGTTCGGCGACTTCCACAACCACCTGGTCATGCAGGCCGGGGCGTACCAGAACGGCACGTTCGTGGTCGGCGTGGCCAAGGCCGGCACCGAGGCGGGGATCGACCACATCGGCGGGTCGTGCATCATCCACCCGTCGGGCACGGTGATCGCCGTGTGCACCGGCCTCGGCGACGAGTTGGCGGTGGCGACCTGCGACCTCGACGACACGGTGTCGTACAAGACGACGCTGTTCGACTTCGCGCGGCACCGCCAGCCGGACCAGTACCGCGCCCTGATCGAGAACCCGCCGGCCGCTCGGTAGCGAACGCCGCGGCGGGCGTCACCGCCGCGATGTCACCGCCGCGGATGTCACCACCGCGGATGTCACCGCCGCGGATGTCACCGCGGCGGGCGGCCCACGATCTCCTCGAAGTTGACCGGGTCGGTGACGCCCTCGGTGGCGAGCAGCAGCACGGTCGCCTCGCTCGGGATCGGGAGCTCGTCCCGATGCTCCTCGACCACGGCGGTCAGACCGGCGAGTGCCGCGGCGCCGGTCTCCCCAACGTCCATCCCGGCGGCGGCCAGAGCACGGATCGCCTCGCGGCAGCGATCGTCGTCGACGGCGACGAAGGCGTCGAAGCTCGCGGTCAGGGTGGGCAGGGCCAGCATCGAGGCGAGGCCGCAGTTGAGCCCGGCCATGATCGAGTCGTGGGGGCCTGGCACTTCGACCAGGTGCCCGGCCTCGACCGCTGCGGCCACGCACGCGGCCGAGTCGGGCTCGACCCCGATGAGCATGGGGCCGTCGCCGGGCACGCGGCCCGCCCGCAGGCTGGCCGCCGCGGCTGCACCGAGCGCTCCGACGCCGAGCGGCACGACCACCACATCGACCACCGCGGCGGCGGGCACCTCGATCCCGGCAGGCCCGACGAGGACACGAGGGCGGTCGCCGCTGCCCTCCCCGTCGCGTGCACCGCCGACGGCGGCCGGGTCGCCCGCGGCGGCGTCCTCGCCCCGTGGGTCCTCGCCCCGCGGGTCCTCGCCCCGCGGGTCCTCGCCCCGCGGGTCCACGCCCCGCGGGTCCTCGCCCCGCGGGTCCCCGCCCCGCGGGTCCACGCCCCGCGGGTCCAC
>CAYUXB010000167.1:1954-8740 GCA_964448525.1 uncultured Acidimicrobiaceae bacterium | reverse complement strand
GATCTCCGACCGCAAGAAGGACGTCATCATCTCCGGCGGCGAGAACGTGTCGTCGATCGAGGTCGAGGACACGCTGCACTCCCACCCGGCGGTCGCCCAGGTCGCCGTCATCGGCGTGCCCGACGACAAGTGGGGAGAGACCGTCAAGGCGCTGGTCGTGCTGGCGCCCGGCAGCACGGCGGGCGAGCAGGACCTGATCGACCACTGCCGCGCCCGCCTGACGCACTACAAGTGCCCGACATCGATCGAGTTCCGCGACGAGCTGCCGACGACCGCCACCGGCAAGCTCCAGAAGTTCAAGTTGCGCAGCGCCTACTGGGAGGGCCGCGAGCGCCAGGTCAACTGACCCGCCCCGCGCAGCACCGCCGCGAGCGCCGGGCCCACCAACCCGCTCCGTGCACCGAAACGGTTGCGGAGCAACCGATCCTGAGCACAGACCGGCGCATCGACGCGAGTCGACGCGCGCTGGGCGGGAGCCAACGCGCGCTGGCGGGGGCTGGCGGGGCTGACCGGCCACCGGCCGGCCGACGGGGAACCCGGCGAGCTGCGGGAAGACGTATCCTGCGCCTGGTCGCCCATGCGAAAGGAGGGCCCTGTGCCGCTCTTCCTGGTCGAGAGGAACTTCGCCGAGGAGCTCGAGCTGGGGGCCGACGACGTCGCCGGCATCACCGCGGTTAACGACGACGCCGGCGTGCGCTGGGTGTACTCGTTCCTCAGCGCCGACAAGCGCAAGACCTACTGCCTGTACGAGGCGCCGAACGAGGACGCCATCCGCGAGGCCGCCCGGCGCAACGGCATCCCGGCCGACGCCATCGTGGCGGTCGGCGAGCTCAACCCCGAGGCGATCATCGCCGGCAACACGCCAGCCTGATCGCGACACCCGCGCCCGAGACCCGACGCCCGCGCCCAAACGACCGGCAACGGACACGGGCGGCGGCGGAAACCGGCGAGTCGCGGAACGTCACCGTCACCGTGCCGTCGGCAAGGCCTCAGCCCACCACGATCCCTCGGCGCAATGCCCACGACGCCGCCTCCGTGCGGTTCGCGCAGCCCGTCTTCAGGAGGATCGATCGCACGTGGTTCGCGGCGGTGTGCTGGCTGATGAGCAGGCGCTCGCCGATCTCGCGGTTGCTCAACCCGTCGACGACCAGGCGCAACACACCCGCCTCACGGTCGGTCAGCCCGACGTCGGCGAGCACCGCCGGCGCCACGCCGTCGGCGGACCCCCACGGCGGAGCAGACGTCATCGACCCCGGCCGGGCTCCGGCGACGGCTTCCCGCCCGGCCGGCGGCGTACCAGTCGCCATGCCCTCCACCGCCGTCGCCGCACCCCTCGCCACCCGCACCAGCCCGAGCCGGGCGGCGGTGTCGGCCGCCGCGGCGAGCAGGCCGCGGGCCCGGTCGCGGTCGGCGGCGCGGCCCCGAGCCACGAGGGCGCGGCCGTAGGCGAGCTGGCTGTGGGCCACCCAGACGGGCATGTGCGCCCGCTCGTCGAGCCGGAGCGCGGTCTCGAAGTGCGACTCGGCGTCGCGCACCCGGCCGAGCAGCGCAGCCAGCGCGCCCAGGCAGCGGTCGGCGGCGCCGTGGGCCGCCAGGTTGCTGCCGACCTGCACCACCAGGTGCCGGTACGGCAGCAGCTCCTGGTACAGCGCGGTCGCCGCCGCCCGGTCGCCCACGACCACCGCCGCGTCGGCCAGGTAGGTGAGCGACCCACCGTAGAGCGAGTCCCGCGGCACGGCCGCCAGGTCGTCGGCGACGAGGTGGGCCAGCTCGCGGGCGGCGTCGTCGAGCAGGCCCAACTCGGCGTAGAGCACGGTGAGCGCCGGCCGCCACGTCGCCCCCTCCTGGCCCAGCCGTGCGACGGCCTCGACCAGCGGGCGGGCCTCGTCCAGGCGGCCCTGCTCGCGTCGGATCGTGAAGATCTGCACGCCGTAGCCGCCCTCGGCGTCGGTACCGGACAGGTAGGACGACAGCGTGTTGGCCTCCTCGGCCAGCGACTCAGCGTCGGCCAGCCGACCCTCGCCCACCGCGAGCATCGCCATCGCCTGTAGGGCGAGCACCCTGAACAGGGGTTGGCCGGTGCGGGACGTGGTCTCGCGGAAGCGGCGGGCGACCTCGCGGGCCTCGTCGAGCTCGCCGAGGGTGATGAGGCCGTAGAGCAGCTTGTTGTGCGCCCCGGACAGCCACTCGATGTCGCCGGCGGCCTCGGCGCGCTCCAGGAGCTCGCGGGCGATGGCCACCTGGTGATCGATCGTCTCCGCCGTCCACGGCACGAACAGGACCGACGACATCGCCACGCGGATGGCGGCGTGGTCGCCCAGCTCGCGGGCGGCGACCGTGGCCTTGTCGGCGAGGGCACGGGCCTCGACGTCGCGCCCGGTGAAGGCCAGCGCCCGGCTGAGCGCCGCCTCGACCCGCACCTCGGTGGCCCCATCCGACGCGAGCGGGAGGGCATCCCGCAGCAGCTGCTCGGCCACCCCGCCGTGCAGCGCCGCCCGCCAGTTCGCGTCGTCGTACGCCAGCGCCGCGGCCACCACCAGATCGTCCTCGCCCAACTCCGTCGCCGCGGTGCCGCACTCCAGACAGCGGTCGAGCGCGGTGACCACGTCTCCGGCACGCATGCGGGCATCCGCCAGCTCCAGCAGCAGCTCGCACCGCCGGCGGCCGGCGCTCAGAGCCAGAACGGCCTCGAGGTGGCGCGCCGCGTCGTCGAACGCGACGGCGGTCGTCGCCTCGGCGGCGGCGCGGCGGGCGGCGTCCACGGCCTCGCCGGGCTCCACCAGCGGGACGGCGGCAGTCAGGTGGTGGGCGATCTCGCTCACCCGCCGGGGGTCGTGGTGCCCGAGCGCCCGCCCGATGTCGAGGTGCAGGGCCCGCCGCGCCGCCGGGCCCAGGTTGTCGACGACCGACCGGCGGACCAGCGCGTGAGCGAAGCGGTGCTCGCCCGGCCCCGCCTCCTCGACCAGCCCGGCCCGCACCGCGGGGTCGAGACCCCCGAGCACCCGACGCTGGTCGAGACCCGACGCGCCCGCGACGACCGCGGTCGAGAACTCCGAGCCCACCACGGCGGCGACCTCGAGGAGCCGGCGGGTCTCGTCGGGCAGGCCGCCGAGGCGCATCTCGACCACCTCGCGCACGCCCTCCGGGCTGGCCACGTCGTCGAGCGGGCGAGCGAGCTGCCAGCCGTTGCGCCCCTCGGTCAGGTGACCCGCATCGACGAGGTGACGCCACAGCTCGCCCATGAGGAAGGCGTTGCCGCCCGTCTGCGCGGCCAGGAGGTCGGTCACCGCCTCGAGCACCGCGGACGAGGGAACGACAGCGCCCGCGGCCCCGGCCACGAAACGCCGGATCCCGTCGTGGTCGAAGCCGGACAGCGAGGTCCGCACGACCCCGGGCAAGCGCCTCAGATCCGGCAGGGCCTCCCGCAGCGCGTCGCCCACCTCGGCCGGCGTCGACCGGTAGAGGCCCACGATGACGACGCCGGTGAGCGAGCTGTCGCGGCTCAGGTGGTCGAGCATCTGCACCGTCGGCCGGCCGGCCCAGTGCAGGTCGTCGAGGACCACGAGCACAGGACGGCGCGCCGCCACCGCGCCGAGCAGGGACGACATCGCCCCGAACAGCCGGTAGCGGACGGTGTCGGGATCGCCTCCCCCCGGCGACTGCGGCAGGTCGAGGACCTCCGCCAGCGGCGGGGCGAGGCGGCTGAGCTCGGCACCGCCGGCACCGACCAGCTTGCGCACGTCGTCCGGCGCGTGGGCGCGCACGAAGTGGGTGATCGCCTCGGCGAAGGGCTGGTAGGGGGCGGCCAACCGGTCGGAGCAGCCGCCGTAGAGGACCGCGCCGCCCCGGGCGTGCACCCGCCGGGCGAACTCGGAGGCAAGTCGGGTCTTGCCCGTACCCGCGCTCCCGGCCAGGAGGACGAGCTGGCGTCCACCGGTGGCGGCCCCGGCCCACGCCTGTTCCAGCACCGACCACGGCTCGTCGCGCGGCACGAACGGGAAGGGGGGTGCGATCGCCAGCAGGTGGGGCAGGGGAACCGGGGAGCCCGTCATCGCAACCGGCCGCAGGTCGTCCACCAACTCGACGACCTCGAGCCGGCTGCCCACGCCGACGTCGACCAGGCCGAGCGGCACCCACCGCTCGCCGTTGCGGGGAGCGAGCGCCGGCACCATGGCGGTGGCCAGCACCTGGCCAGGACCGGCGCGGGCGGCCAGCGTGGCCGCGACGTCGAGCGCCGGGCCGGCCCACCAGTCCCCGCCGGTCGAGACCTCGCCCGCGGCCAGCCCGGTCGACGCGCCGGCGGCGGCGGCCCGGCGGGCGGCGGCCACGGCATCGCTGACCGCCTCGAACACGAGCACGACCCGCTGGCGGGCGCGGCTCGCCACGAGGCCGGTCCCTGCATCCCACGATCCTCCGCCGGAGACGGCGAGCGCGGCTGCGGTGAGCACGCGCGGTCGGTCCACCGCCGACCACGCTAGCGCTCCGTCCACCCGCGGGACAGGGCACTAGTCAGGATTGATCAGCGCGTGCTGACCACCGGCCACAGCGCAAAGGCGCACACGGGTCATGTGGTGCGGCGGGGGCCGATCGTACGGTCGGATCACCAAGCGAACAGAGGCGGAGACGACATCCATGACGACGATCGACCTGACGACCGACCTGCTGACCGAGGACATGCTCCAGCGGTTCGACGAGCGTGCTCCGATGTACGACCGCGAGAACCGCTTCTTCCAGGAGGACTGGGACGAGCTGCGGGCGACCGGCTACCTCGCCGGTCCCCTGCCGACAGACATGGGCGGCGGCGGCCTGTCGCTGTCCGAGGTCAACCGGCTCCAGCGGCGGCTCGCCTACCACGCGCCGGCGACGGCGCTGGCCGTGAACATGCACGTGTACTGGGTGGGCGTCGGGGCCGACCTGCGGCGCATGGGCGCACCCGGGGGCGACTGGATCCTCGACGCGGCGGCCCGTGGCGAGATCCTCGCGGCCGGGCACGGCGAGCGGGGCAACGAGTTCCCGGTGCTGTTGTCCTCCGCGACGGCCGACCCGGTGGACGGCGGCTGGGAGATCACGGCGCACAAGATGTTCGGCAGCCTGACCCCGGTGTGGACCTATCTCGGCGTCCACGCGCTCGACACCAGCGACCCGGAGGCCCCCAAGGTGGTCCACGGGTTCCTCAGCCGCGACGCGGCCCGCTACCACATCGACGACACGTGGGACGTGCTCGGCATGCGGGCGACCGCGTCGCAGGACACGATCCTGGAACGCGCCTTCATCCCGGAGAGCGACGTCGCCATGGTGTGCCCGCCCGGGTTCGGCGGGGCCGGGCCGTTCCACGTCGCGCTGTTCGCCTGGGCTCTGCTCGGGTTCGCGGGCGTGTACCTCGGGCTCGCCAAGCGGGCGTTCGACGAGATGACCGCGCAGGTCTCCAAGCGCACGTCGATGACGATGACCCGGTCGATGGCCTATCACCCCGAGGTCCAGCACAACGTCGCCGAGATGCGGATCGCGCTCGAGGCCGCCGAGGCGTTCCTCGACCGGACCTGCGACGACTGGTCGGCCGGCGTCGACCACGGCCCGCTGTGGCCCCTGAAGATCGTCTCCACCAAGCACGACGTCGTCTCGCGGGCGTGGTCGGTGGTCGACGCCGCGTTCGACGTGGTCGGCGGCGCCGGCATCTTCAAGGGGAACCGGCTGGAGCAGCTGGTGCGCGACGGGCACCTCGGCCGCATCCACCCGACGAACCCGATGCTCACCCACGAGCTCGTGGGCAAGATGAGCCTCGGTATCGACCCCGACGAGCAGCCCCGCTGGGGCTGACGACCGGCGGCGGGCGGTTCACCGACCCGGGGCCTCCATGGCGGTGGGGCCCCGGGTCGGAGGCGGGCGCGGCGTATGGTCAGGACGTCCTCAATGCGATGCATGCCAGGAAGATCTCACGCTCGCGACATCCCTTGACGCTGTCCAGCTTCTTGATCGACTCCTCAGCCAACTGCACGTTGGACAGCGTGTCGACCTTCGTGAGCCGAGCAAGATGGTCGTAGTCGGCACGTTCGCGGGCCTCGATCAACGCAGGGAACGTCACGGCCACATCGACAAGGGCGCTGACGGCCTTCACTGCGTCTACTGAATCGGCCAGCGGCTCAGGTGGCTTGCTTCCACCACCGACCCAGTTGCACACCTGCTTGACAGCCGCATGCTGGACCCGGCGTGTCATCGCAAGATGATCCCGCTCTGTGCCGTTCGGGAGGATCTGCCTGCACATCTCCAGCGCGATGTGATGGAACAGCGCGTAGTAGGCGGCCGACACTGCCCGACGCAGATCCGCGTTACGTGGTTGCCCTCGATGGCCCGGATCCGCCAGCTCCCGCGCCTGACGGATCAGCCAGTCGGGCCTGATCGCCCGCTGCACCCCGCTCCAGCTCAGCCGTCAGCGAAGCCGAGAGGATCCTCGCCGGGCAGCGGTTCGTCCTCCTGGACGTCGTCCGCTTCCGGGCTCACGCGTACGTACAACACCGACTCGAGGTCAGCCCGAGAGGCCGCCGCTGCGACGGTCCGGCGCAGCTCCAGCACGTCCTCGACCGGCCATGTGTCCCCCACCGGGTTCTTGAGCACGAGATCGAGGAAGGTGGCGCGGTCGCCATCGGCATCGAGCCCAGTGGTGACCCGCGCATTGGCGACCTGGACAGTACCGAACACCCTGTCAACGAGGTCGCCAGCCAACGACCACGCCCGGCATGTCGTTCACGAGCGACCTTCGCCTCGATGCGTCTCCGGTGTCACACACGA
>CAYUXB010000167.1:0-1854 GCA_964448525.1 uncultured Acidimicrobiaceae bacterium | reverse complement strand
GGCATGTCGTTCACGAGCGACCTTCGCCTCGATGCGTCTCCGGTGTCACACACGAAATGCAGAGAGGCGCTCTTTCGCGGGTGCGCGTCAGGCGGGATGCGCGTCACGAGAGGTGGGTCGAAATGCGGGCGGCGGCCTCGACCACGGCGGCACCGTGACGACGCCCGGGGGACCGGGTGAGCCGATCGATCGGGCCGCTGACGCTGACCGCCGCCACGACCCGACCCGACGGGTCGGCGACCGGCGCGCTCACCGATGCCACCCCCGCCTCACGCTCGGCGATGCTCTCGCTCCAACCGGGCCCTCCCGCGAGCACCGGCTCCCGGAGGACCCGGCCGGCCGAGCCCCGGTCGAGGGGCATGCGGGAGCCGACGGGCACGATTGTGCGCAGCTCGTGCGGGGCCTCCAGCGACTCGACGCAGACCCGCTCGTCGCCGTCGCGCACGTAGAGCTGCACCGATTCGCCGGTCTGTTCCTGGAGCCACGCCAGGGCGGGGCGGGCGTCGAGCCAGCCGGGGACCGCCTCCGCCGCGGCGTGGCCGAGACCGAGCAGCCGGAGCCCGAGCGAGAACCGGCCGTCCGCGTCCCGCCGTACGAGGCCGTGCACCTCGAGCGCGACAGCCAGCCGATGGGCGGTGGCGCGCGACAGGCCGGTCGCCTCCACGAGCTGGGCGAGGGTGCGCGGGCCCGGCTCCAGCGCACCGATCACGGCCATCGCCTTGTCGATCACGCCCACGCCGCTTAGAGTGTTCATCACGTGGGAACGCTATCCCACATCCTGAGACACGCCAAGCACCGTAGGTGAACGCCATGGGCACACCCCGCACGCTCAGCCAGAAGGTCTGGGACCGCCACGTCGTCCGCACCGGCGACGGGCTGCCCGACCTGCTCTACATCGATCTCCACCTCGTCCACGAGGTCACCTCGCCCCAGGCGTTCGACGGGCTGCGGCTCGCCGGCCGGGGCGTGCGCCGGCCCGACCTCACCGTCGCCACGATGGACCACAACGTGCCGACCCTCGCCATCAACGAGCCGATCAAGGACCCGATCTCCGCGAAGCAGATGCAGGTGCTGGCGGCCAACTGCGACGAGTTCGGCATCACCTGCTACCCGATGGGCGACCCCGGCCAGGGCATCGTGCACATCATCGGCCCCGAGCAGGGCCTGACCCAGCCTGGCATGACCATCGTGTGCGGCGACAGCCACACCTCCACCCACGGGGCGTTCGGCGCGCTGGCCTTCGGCATCGGCACCAGCGAGGTCGAGCACGTGCTCGCCACCCAGACCCTCCCCCAGCAGCGGCCGGGCACGATGGCGGTCACCGTCGAGGGCGAGCTGCCGGCCGGCACGACCGCCAAGGACGTGATCCTCGCCATCATCGGGCGCATCGGCACCGGCGGCGGCGTCGGCTCGGTCATCGAGTACCGGGGCTCCGCCATCCGCTCGCTGTCGATGGAGGGGCGCATGACCGTGTGCAACATGTCGATCGAGGCCGGCGCCAAGGCCGGCATGATCGCCCCCGACGACACGACGTTTGCCTACATCGAGGGCCGTGCCCACGCCCCGACCGGCGCCGCTTGGGAGCGGGCGGTCGAGGACTGGCGCAGCCTGGCGACCGACGAGGGCGCCACCTTCGACAAGGAGGTGCACCTCGACGCCGCCGACATCGCCCCCCACGTGTCCTGGGGCACCAACCCCGGGCAGGTGGCGCCGCTCACGGGCACCGTGCCCGACCCGGACAGCTTCGCCGACGCGTCCGAGCGCGACGCGGCGGTTCGCGCGCTCGAGTACATGGACCTGAAGCCCGGTACCCCCCTGCGCGACGTGCCGGTCGACACCATCTTCATCGGGTCC
>CAYUXB010000166.1:0-8752 GCA_964448525.1 uncultured Acidimicrobiaceae bacterium | reverse complement strand
GGTGGGCCCGCCGGACGAGGTCGTACAGGTCGTCGAGTCGCCAGCCCTCGACATCGGCGACGTCGGCACCCGAAGCCGTCGCATCCGGGGCGACGACGGAGTCGGGGGCGACGACATCGGCCCCAGCAGCGCCCTGACCAGCGGTGATGGCCGAACCCTCACCCTCCACCTGAGCATCGACCTCAGGTGGAGGTCGAGATGTTGCGGTGGCGCCGACCTCGGCCACGATCTGCTGGGCGAGAATGTCGAGTGGCGCCTCGGGCGGGTGCAGCACATCGAGCGTGCCCTTGCCCACCGCGGCGAGCAGGGCAGCGCTCTCGACGAGCTCGTCGCGGGTGAGAGGGAACAACCGGCCCTTCGGCACGCCGTCGCGGCTGTGGTTGGCGCGGCCGACCCGCTGGAGGAAGGTTGCGATGCTGCGGGGCGAGCCGACCTGGCACACGAGCTCGACCGGACCGATGTCGATGCCCAGTTCGAGCGAGGCGGTGGCGACGAGAGCGCGGAGATCGCCCGCCCGCAGACGGGACTCGATGCGGTAGCGGCGGTCCTTCGACAGGGAGCCGTGGTGGGCGGAGACCACGTCGTCGCCCAGGCGCTCGCCGAGCTGGTGGGCCAAGCGCTCGGCGAGGCGGCGAGTGTTGACGAACACGATGGTCGTGCGGTGCTCGCCCACCAGGTCGGCGATGCGTTCGACCACGTCGCCCATCTGCTCGGCGGTGGCGACGGCTTCGAGCTCGCCCTGGGGAAGCTCGAGGCCCACGTCGAGCGTACGCCGGTGCCCGGTGTCGACGATGGCGCAGGGCTGGGGCGCCCCCGTGCCGCACAGCAGGCCGGCCACGAGCGAGATGGGCCGCTGGGTGGCGGACAGGCCGATGCGCTGGGGACGGCCGGCGCAGGCCCGTTCGAGCCGTTCGAGCGTGAGGGTGAGGTGGGAGCCCCGCTTGTCGCGGGCCACGGCGTGGATCTCGTCGACGATGACCGTGTCGATCGTGCGCAGCATGTCGCGGCTGCGACCGGCGGTGACGAGCAGGTAGAGCGACTCGGGCGTGGTGATGACGAAGTTGGGCGGCCGGCGCAGCATGGCCGCCCGCTCGCCCGGCGTGGTGTCGCCCGTACGGACGCCGACCCGCAGGTCGGGAGCGTCGTAGCCGAGCTCGGCGGCGACCTCGGCGATCTCGGCCAGCGGACGTTCGAGGTTCTCGGCGATGTCGACCGCCAGCGCCTTGAGCGGCGACACGTAGGCGACCTGCGCCCGGCCTGCCACGTCGGCCCCGCGGGCGTGGGCCCGATACAGCCGGTCGATGCCGACGAGAAAGCCCGCCAGCGTCTTGCCCGAGCCGGTGGGGGCGGCGATGAGCGTGTCGCGGCCGGCCGCGATGTGGCCCCAGCCCTCGACCTGGGCCGGCGTGGGCCCGTCCGCGAACCGGCGTGCGAACCACGTGGCGACCGCGGGATGGAACCCGTCGACGGGCAGGTCAGCGCCCGGCCCGGGTGCCGGGCCGGCACCGAACAACGACAGCGTCTCGACGGTGGCCATGACTGCTACGAGCGTACAGACGCCCTAGGACAACCAAGGTGCCGCAGACGTCCGCGGCGGTCAGACCTTCCAGGGTGAGACGACCTCCGGCGTGCACCGCCCGGCATCGCCGAGCGGGACGGGCGGTCGCCGTAGGGGACGGGACCAACGTCTCTTTCCGCGTGATGCCGAAGTACGCGAGCCTAGGGCCATGACGCAGATCGTGGTGGGTGTCGATGGTTCCGAGCACAGTGAGATCGCCCTCAAGTGGGCGGCGCGCGAAGCCGAGCTTCGAGGCGGCGGGCTCGACGCGCTGACCGCCGTGCTCGTGTGGGACCTGTTCAACCAGCTCCATGCCGACGGCTCCAAGCGGTTCGACCCCGAGTACGACGACACCAAGGCCGACGCTGCGCTGCTGGTCACGCTCGAGGACGCGCTCGGAGCCGAGGCCGCCGCGTCCGTCGTCCGCCGGACGGTCATCGACGTCCCCGCTCAGGGCCTTCTCGGGGCCGCCAAGGGCGCCGACCTCCTGGTCGTGGGTGCCCGCGGCCTCGGCGGCTTCCGAGGCCTGCTCCTCGGCTCGGTCAGCCAGCAGTGCCTGCAGCACGCGCCCGGCCCGGTCGCCGTCGTGCGCTCCAGCGTCGACGCCGACGACGCGAGCGGCACGACCGCACTCGCCGGCGACGATGCGGATGGCGAGCACATCGTGGTCGGTGTCGACGGGTCCGACAGCTCGCGCGTCGCCGCCGGCTGGGCGGTCACCGAGGCCCGGCTGCGCGGCGCGGCGCTCCACGCTGTCCACGCCTGGGAGGTGCCGATGATCTACGGACCGGTCGGCATCGGCTTCCCCTACGACACCTCGGGCCTCGAGAGCGCGGCACGCGAGCTCCTCGACGAGGTCGTCGACGGAGCGGTCGCCGGTGTTGGCGGCGATGCCGTCACGATCGAGCGCATCGTGTCGCCGGGCGGGCCGGCCTCGTCGATCCTCGACGCGGCGGCCGGCGCCGACCTCGTGGTCATCGGCAGGCGAGGCCTGGGCGGGTTCCAACGGCTGCTGCTCGGTTCGGTGTCCGACCACGTCGCCCGGCACGCGCCCTGCCCCGTGATCGTCATGCCCGCCACCACCGCCGAGGACGGCTGACCCGCCGGACGCGCCACCGGACGCCGAGGACAGAGGGGCACCGCCGACATGCAGGACACGGAGGTCGCACGATGAAGAAGACGATCGACGCACGCACCGGGCTCGAGATCATCGACCCGGACGAGTGCCGACGGCTGCTGGCGGGGGACGAGGTCGGGCGGCTCGCCGTGATCGACGGTGGAACCCCGGCGATCTTCCCCGTGAACTACGTGGTCGACGGCGACTCGGTCGTGTTCCGCACCGCGGTCGGCACCAAGCTGGCCGCCGGCACTCGCCATCCCGTGGCGTTCGAGATCGACGACTTCGACCGCGAGAGCCGTACGGGCTGGAGCGTCGTGGTGTCCGGCCACCTCGTCGAGGCCCCCCCGTTCGACACCGCCACGCTCGAACGGGTGCAGGCGCTGCCCCTCGAGTCGTGGGCCGGTGGCGACAAGCCGCACTGGATGCGCCTGGTGCCGTCGCGCATCAGCGGTCGGCGCATCCTCCCCACCTCGTGAGCGCGCCCGATGCGGCGGCCGTCGCCGAGACCCACTCGGCGGTCGTCTTCTTCATGGGTGACTGGGCGTACAAGGTGAAGAAGCCGGTCGACCTCGGGTTCCTCGACTTCCGCGAGCGCTCGGCGCGCGAGGCCGTCTGCCACCGCGAGGTCGAGCTCAACCGGCGGCTCTCGCCGGACGTGTACCTCGGGGTGGCCGACGTGCACGGCCCGGACGGCGCCGTGTGCGACCACATGGTCGTGATGCGTCGCATGCCGGCCGATCGGCGGCTCTCACGGGTCGTCACCGCGGGCGAGCCGGTGGACGACGAGCTGTGGGCCCTGGCCCACCTGGTCGCCGCCTTCCACTCCCGGGCCGAGCGCAGCGACGCGACCGACGCGGCCGCCTCTCCGGGCCGGCTCGCCGCCCTCTGGACCGACAACGCCGAATCCCTCGCCGCCGCCGGCGCTGTCGTCGACGGCGCCAAGGTCGAGCGCATGCGCAACCTGGCCCTGCGCTACATCGAGGGCCGCCACCCGCTGGTCGCACAGCGCATCGCCGAGGGCCGCTCCGTCGACGGCCATGGCGACCTGCTGGCCGACGACGTGTTCCTGCTGGACGATGGCCCCCAGGTGCTCGACTGCATCGAGTTCGACGACGAGCTGCGCTACGGCGACACCCTGGCCGACGTGGCCTTCCTGGCCATGGACCTCGAGCACCTCGGGCACCCCGAGCTGGGCGCCCGGTTCCTCCAGGCGTACCGCACGCACGCGGACGACACGTGGCCCGCCTCGCTCGAACACCACCACATCGCCTACCGGGCCCAGGTGCGGGCCAAGGTGACCGCCATCCGCGCGGGGCAGGGCGATCCGGACTCGACGGACGAGGCCCGCCGCCTGCTCGACCTCTCCCTGCGCCACCTGGAGGCCGCCCGCGTCCGCCTCGTGCTCGTCGGCGGGTTGCCCGGCACCGGGAAGTCGACGGTCGCGCGCCTGGTCGGCGACGCGCTCGGGGCGACGGTGCTGCGCACCGACGAGGTGCGCAAGGAGCTGGCGGGTCTGCCCACCACGACCCACGCCCCGGACGCGTTCGGCCACGGGCTCTACTCCTCGACCGCCACCGCCGACACCTACGGCGCCCTGATCGAGCGAGCCGAGGTGGCGCTGCGGATGGGCGAGACGGTGATCCTCGACGCGTCGTGGAGCGAGGAGCGCTGGCGCGACCTCGCCCGCGCCGCCGCCGACCGCGTCCACGCCGACGTCGTCGAGCTGCGCTGCGAGCTCCCCGCGGCGGTGGCGGCCGAGCGCATCCGGGCACGAGCCGCCGAGGGCGGCGACCCGTCCGACGCGACACCGGCCATCGCCGCGGCCATGGCGGCGACGGCCGATCCGTGGCCGGAGGCCACGACGATCCGCACCGACGCGGAGCCCGCGGTGAGCGCCGCCGAGGCCCTCGACTCGGTCACGACGCCCGTCTGATCCGGCGCGGATCGTCGCGGACCGTCGCGGCGGGGCGATACTGGCTTCCATGACCCGCGTGTTCCTGCTCGACGACCACGAAGTGGTGCGCCGTGGCGTCCGCGCACTGCTGGAGGCCGAGGACGATCTCGAGGTCGTCGGCGAGGCGGGCACCGCCGAGGAGGCGCTCGGGCGCATCCCCTCCACCCGGCCCGACGTGGCCGTGCTCGACGTGCGCCTCCCGGACGGCGACGGCGTCGAGGTGTGCCGGGACATCCGCTCCCGCCACCCCGAGATCGCCTGCGTGATGCTCACGTCGTTCGCCGACGACGAGGCCGTGTACGCGGCGATCATGGCGGGCGCCGCCGGCTACCTCCTCAAGCAGGTGCGCGGCACCGACCTGGTCGACGGCATCCGGCGGGTCGGCCGGGGCGAGTCGCTGCTCGACCCGGCGGTGACGACCCGGGTCCTCGAGCGCATCCGGCACCGGCCGGACGACGACGAGTTCGGCCTGACGGACCAGGAGCGCAAGATCCTCGTGCTGATCGCCGAGGGCCTCACCAACCGGCAGATCGGCGAGCGCCTCTACCTGGCCGAGAAGACGGTGAAGAACTACGTCTCCAA
Organism: uncultured Acidimicrobiaceae bacterium; assembly: GCA_964448525.1. GTDB lineage: Bacteria > Actinomycetota > Acidimicrobiia > Acidimicrobiales > VFJN01 > ZC4RG19. Next base: position 3,538 of record CAYUXB010000166.1, on the reverse strand, counting down.
CCTGCTGTCGAAGATGGGGATGAGCCGCCGCACGGAGGCCGCCGCCTACGCGGCCCGCCTCGCCGAGCGCCGCGAGCACCGCAGCGACTACGGCACCTGACGCCGTCGCCCGGCCGGGGTCGCCCGGTCGGGGTCGACCGTCGAGGGCCCGCGGTTCCACTCCCTCCGATCCGAGTGGTCGCGGGGCAGCGACGAGACACGCTGGCGGTCAGCGTCGGCCGCCTCGGATGTCACCGTCGTACCGGGTAGCGGAGGTGCAGAGCCCGGTTGCCCTGCACCACCACGGGGTCCTCGAGCATGACGTGACCCCCGACAAGCTCGCCGAAGTAGCGGATGCCGGCACCGAACAGCACCGGCACCTGACTGATGCAGACCTCGTCGACGAGGCCGAGGTTCAGCGCCTGCTGGATGATGTCGGCGCTCGCGATCGTGACGAACCTGTCGCCCCCGATCTCCCTCGCCGTCGCGATCGCCTCCTCGACGCTGCCGGTGAACGTCGTCCGCGGGAACCGCTCCGCCGCATCGTCCGGCGGTGGACGGTGGGTGACGACGACCACCGGGGCGCCTGCGGGGTGGTTGTCGCCCCAGCCGTCGGTGAGGTCGAACAGTCGACGTCCGGCGATGAGCGCGCCGCAGCCCGACGTGAGCTCCTGCAGCATCGGTGCGCTCGCGGCATCGACCGAGAAGCTCATGCTCTCCTGCGCGCTCGGCACCACGACGTCGCCGCCCCAGTACCAGTCGAACAACTCCGCCGGGTCGTCGTCGGGCTGGGCGACGAACCCGTCCAGCGACATGCACATGTGGGTCAGTACCTTGGCCATGCTCCTCCGACTCGGCCGGCACCGCCGACTCATCGGTCGGCGACGACGAAGGTCGATCCCGTTGGCCTTACGCTCCGCATCGTGATCCTCCCGAAGGAGCGTGACCGTCGCCTCATCACGATTCGACGCGGCGGAACGCTCGCCGACGCCGACCACGTCCTGCTCGCCCTGTGGGCGGCGTCGTGCGCCGAGCACGTTCTGCACCACGTCGAGGCCGAGCGGCCTGCCGACGCCCGACCCCGCCTGGCTGTCGAGTCGATCCGGGCCTGGACGACAGGCGACATCGGCATGATGGAGTGTCGTGCGGCCGGTGGCCATGCCATGGGCGCAGCACGGGAGCTGCGGGGAGCAGCTCGGCACGCCGCCTATGCCGCCGGCCAAGCTGCCTGTGTCGCCCATGTCGCTGAGCACGACCTCGGTGCCGCGGCGTACGCGATCAAGGCGGCAGGCGCCGCCGCTCCCGGGCGTGAGGAACGCGCCGGTCGGCTCGAGTGCGCATGGCAACGCGCGCAGCTTCCCGAGGCGATCCGTGACCTCGTCCTCGATGACCAGCGGCGACGGAACGACATCTGTTGGTCGGTGTTCGAGCCGTTCGGCACGACGTGAAACCGGCCGACGCCCACCCGCCGCGGTGCTGGACGACGGGGCCGTCGGTCCCGTGCCCGAGAGGCCCGGCAGGCTCAGGCCCGGCGGGGCGGTGCCCAGCGGCGCAGGCCCGCCTTCCAGATCTCGCCCATGACCAGCACCAGGCTGCCGAGCGCGACGCACACCCCCCACTGGCCGGGGGACAGGGCCTCGGTGCCGAACGCGTCGTTGAGCAGCGGCACGTGCACGACCGCCACCTGCAGCATCAGCGACAGGGCGATCGCACCCCACAGCAGCCGGTTGGTGAACAGGTGGTTCACGAAGCTCGCCCGGTCGCTGCGGGTGTTGAAGCAGTTCCAGAGCTGCGCCAGCACCAGCGTGGTGAAGGCTGCCGTGCGGGCCTCGTCGATGCCACGGTCACCCTCGACGAACCCGCCGGGTAGGTAGAGGTCGAGCGCGAACAGCGCCGTCACCGCCATCGTCAGCCCGATGAGCACGATGCCGAGCTGCATCTCGCGGTCGATGATCCGGTCGGTCATCCGGCGCGGCGGGAGCTCCATGATGTCGTCGGGCGGCGGGTCGACGCCCATGGCCAGCGCGGGGCCGGTGTCGGTGAGCAGGTTGATCCACAGGATCTGCGTGGCGAGCAGCGGCACGTGGACGCCCGCTCCGTGGTCGATGCCCAGCAGGCCGGCGCCCATCACGCCGAGGAACATGGTGAGGACCTCGCCGGCGTTGGAGGACAGCAGGTAGCGCAGGAACGAGCGGATGTTGGCGAAGATCGCCCGGCCCTCGCGGACGGCGGACACGATCGTGGCGAAGTTGTCGTCCGCCAGGATCATGTCGGCGGCCTCCTTGCTCACGTCGGTGCCGGTGATGCCCATGGCCACACCGATGTCCGCGGCCCGCAGCGCCGGCGAGTCGTTCACGCCGTCGCCGGTCATCGCCACGATGTTGTGGTCGTCCTGCAGGGCGTCGACGATGCGGAGCTTGTGCTCCGGCGCCACCCGGGCGTACACGGCGGTGTCGCGGACGACGGTGCGCAGCGCCTCGTCGTCGAGGCCCTGCAGGTCGGCGCCGGGGCGGGCGTCCGCACCCTCCGGCGCGATGCCCAGGTCGGCGGCGATGCGGGCCGCTGTGCGGGGATGGTCGCCGGTGATCATCACCGTGCGCACCCCGGCGGCCGCCGCCTCCCCGATGGCAACGCGCGCCTCCGGGCGCGGCGGGTCGATGATGCCGACGACGCCGAGGTAGATGAGCTCGTGCTCCAGGTGGGCGAACGGCGAGCCCTCCTCGTCGTCGACCGCCGCGTCACCGGCCGCGTCACCCGGTGCGTCGCCCGCGCCTCCATCGTCGCCGCCGCCGTCGTCGCGTCCCCCCGTCGGCGGCTCGTGTTCGGGCAGCGGGCGGTAGGCGACCGCCAGCGTGCGCAGCGCCTGGTCGGCCAGGCGGTCGACGTCCGCGGACACGGCGGCCCGGCGCTCGTCGGTGAGCGGGCGCACCTCCCCCGCCACCCGCTCGTGCGTGCAGCGGGCGAGCAGCGCGTCGGGCGCGCCCTTGGTCACCACGTCGATGCGGCCCTCACGCTCGACGTCGGTCTCCAGGGTGGTCATGAGTCGGCGCTCGGAGCTGAACGGCACCTCGCCCACCCGGGAGAAGCGAGCGCGCCGCTCGTCGGTGATGCCGATCTTGGCCTCGGCCACCAGGAACGCGCCCTCCGTGGGGTCGCCCTGGATCGTCCACTCGCCCGCCTCCTCGCGCAGGCCGGCGTCGTTGGCCAGGCTGCCCCCGCCCAGGACGAACCGCACCTCGTCGAGGAGCTCGCGGTCCGCGCCCTCGGCCTCGAGCGGCCGGCCGTCGCGGCGCACCTCGCCCTCCGGCCGGTAGCCGGTGCCGGTGAGCTCGACCTCGCCGGACGGCGTGACCACCGTGGTGATCGTCATCTCGTTGCGCGTGAGCGTGCCGGTCTTGTCGGTGCAGATCACCGACGCCGAGCCCAGGGTCTCGACCGACGACAGCTTCTTGACGATCGCCCGCCGGCGGGCCATGCGCTGCACGCCGAGCGCGAGCACGACGGAGAGGATCGCCGGCAGGCCCTCGGGCACGGCGGCCACCGCCAGCGACACGCCGAC
>CAYUXB010000165.1:3952-8769 GCA_964448525.1 uncultured Acidimicrobiaceae bacterium | reverse complement strand
GACCCGAGGCGTGGATCTCGTAGAGCCGCTCCATGGCGATGTAGTCGTGGCTCTGCACGAACCGCCCGGTGATGTTCTCGTACAGGGGGTTGGCGAGGATGGCGTCGCGAGTCGCGGCGTCGGGGGCATGGCTGTGCACGAGCTCGTCCCACGACTGCTTGGTGTCGAGCATGGCGGCCCACAGCTCGCCGCGCGGCTCGACCCCCGCCGCGTGGAACAGCTCCGGCGGGACCTGGCTCTCGACGTTGCCGAAGCGCTCGAGCCCGAGCGCGTTGGCCAGGCGCCGCGCCGGATCGACGGTGATGACCAGCACCTTGCCGCCGAGGTGGGCGGCGGCCATGGCGGCGGCGGCCGCGGCGGTGGTCGTCTTGCCCACCCCGCCGGAGCCGCAGCAGATCACGATCTCCTTCGCCACCAGCAGAGGCTCGAGAGATGTCGCCGGGCCGGTGGTGCGCCGCTTCGCCATGGCGCGCCTCAGTACCCCAGCTCGGCGCCGAGCGACTCGGCGATCTGGGACGTGGCCCGCAGCCCGTGGGTGCGCTGGAACAGCTCGGGGACGTAGAGCAGCTCGATGCCCTCCGGCAGCCCCTCGCGCAGATCGCCGAGGTGCTCGGCCCGGGTGCGGCGCAGCCGGACCGCCAGCTCCGCACCGTCGAGCAACGTCTCGACGGGACCGCCGGCCGCGTCCGCCAGCGCGGCGGCGGCATCGGGAGCCCGGAGCTTGTGGAAGATCTCTTCCTCGCCCCGGGTGAACAGCTCAGGCAGCACCCGGTTGACCACGACGGCGGCCAGGTCGACCGACGTGTCCTGCCCCAGCCGCCCCGCCAGCTCGAGCGTCTCGTTGACCGGCATCTCCTCCGGTGTGGCCACGATGACGACGCCGGTCTGCGCCGGGTCGCCGAGGATGTCGAGCATCCAACCCGTCTGGTCGCGGACCAGGCCCACCTGCACGAGGTCCTTGATCGCCTGCGGCGCGGCGAGCTGGCCCACGATGTGCCCGGATGCCGGCGCGTCGACCACCACGATGTCGTAGTGCTGCTCACGCACCTCGTAGCAGAGCTTGCCGACGATCAGGATCTCCTTGACCCCCGGGGCGGCGTTGGCCACGAAGTCGAACGTGCGGGCGAGCGGGCCGACGCGCGACAGCAACGGGATCTTGAGGTGGAGGCTGAGGTACTCCTTGAGCGACGCCTCGGTGTCCATCGACATCGCCCAGAGCTGCGGCGCGATCTTCCGCTCGCGGAACTCCGTCGGGCCCGTCTCGAACACACCGGCCAGATCGCCTTTGGCGTCGACCTCGCACAGCAGCGTGCGCTTGCCGCGCGACGCGGCGAGCTGGGCGAGCGCCGCCGCGATCGTCGTCTTGCCCACGCCGCCCTTGCCGGTCACGAAGACCAACCGGCGATCGAGCAGAGCAGGGGACATGCGCAGGAGGGGTCGGCGCCCGAGCGATCGGGCGGGCCGTCAGCCGCCGAAGCCGATGCGGCGGCTCGCGTCGGTGGACCCGATCTCGACGTACGCGACCTTGTCGACCGGCACGCCGTACTGGCGCCCGCGGCGGTCGGTCAGCCAGAGCGTGCCGCCGTCGGAGAAAGCGGCGTCGATGTGCTCGCGCACCGCGTCTCCGTCGGTGTCGTCGGCGAGCACGACCTCGAGCTCCTTCGGCGAGTTCTTGACCCCGATGCGGACGTCCACATCTACCTCCATGTGTCGGGCGGCGGTCATCGTAGGGGGCGCTCGCCCGGTTCACCGACACCGGTGTCGTCGGCGGTGTCGTCACGGGTGCGGACACCCGCGTCGGCGGCGATGGCGTCGCTGCCGTCGGCCTCGCCGCCGGGCCCGAACCGCCGGGCCATCTCGCCCGCCCACCGGGGGTGGTGCCGCTCCGCCCAGGCGCCGCTGACCCGTCCCGTGAGCATCCCCCGCATCGCCCCGCGGTCAGCCAGCGCGATCAGGATGTGGCCGGCCACCACCGCCCAGGTCGCGATCGCCACCCAGTCGTGCACGAACGTCGCGCCCGTGCGGTACCGGAGATCGACGTGGTCGTACCAGCGCATCATCGAGCCGGTCACGACCATGATCGGAATCATCCCCGCGACGAAGGCGGCGTTCGCCTTCTGGCCGGCGTTGAACTTGCCGACCTCGTCGGTGGCGTCACGGCCCCGGGAGAGGAGCCATCGCCGGTCGGCCCGCGTCCAACGACCGAGTCGGCGCACGTCGGCCCGCACCGCCGCCCGCCAGCGGCCGGCGTAGGCGAGCACGAAGGGCACCGGCATGGCCAGCCCGGCGACCACGTGGACGTCTTTGACCAGGGTGCGGCGGCCGACGAGGGCGGTCAGCGGGCCGACGTAGAGGACGAGTCCGGTGAGCGCGCAGGCGAGCACGGCCGCCGCCGTCGCCCAGTGGAGGGCGCGCTCGGCGCCGGTGAACCGCTCGACGGCGGCCGTCGCACCCAGCCGGGGGCCCTGTCGCCCGGGATCCAGGGCCGGCAGGACGCGGATGCCGGGATCGCGGTACGCCCCGCCGGGCGCCCGAACCTGCCCCGGCCACGGACCGACGACGGCCGGGAGGGGGTCGTGACCGTGCTCGTCGTCACCGCCTGGCGTCATGTCGCGGGCGCCGTCATCGGGCCGTCACGCCGAGGTGGGCTCGTCGCCCCGGCCGTTGGACCGGCCGACCCACGCGTCGACGTCGTAGCCCCGCACCTCCCAGTAGCCCGGATGCAGGGCGTCGACGACCTCAATGCGGTCGAGCCACTTCAGCGACTTGTAGCCGTACATCGGCCCGACGAACAACCGGACCGGCCCGCCCTGCTCGCGGGTGACCGGCGCATCGAGCAACTCGTGGGCGACGAGCACGTCGTCGCGACGGGCCTGCTCGAGGGTCAGGCTCTCCGTGTAGGTGCCGTCGAAGCTGTGGATGCGCAGGTGCGTGGCCCCGTCGGCGACACCGGCCTCGTCGAGCAGGTCGGCGAGCAGCACGCCCTTCCACGGGACGTCGGCCACCCGCCACCCCGTCACGCACTGGAAGTCCATCGTCAGCTCGGTCTGGGGGCGCGACGTCAGGTCATCGTGGGTGAGGGTGAGGGGCCGCTCGACCATGCCGTCGACCGTGAGCCTGTACTCCTCCGCGCTCTTGTCGGGCATGTGGGCGGTGACCGAGTAGATGCGGAACCGCCCGGCTGTGGGCACGAACGACGAGAGGCCGGTCGGATCGTTGCGGGTGACCGGGCTCAGTGCCGTTTCGAGCCGGCGCTGCGCGGCGTCGCCGAACACGATACCGGCCGCACCGAGACCCAGCATGCCGAGCACGATCCGCCTGCCGATCGGCGTGCCCGCGATGACCTCGGCGCGTGGATCGCCGGTGGAGGCGTCGTCGCGTGCATCGCCGCTGGAGACCTCGGCGCGTGGATCGCCGCTCGAGGCGTCGTCGCGTGCATCCCCGCCGGAGGCGTCGGCGCGTGCATCGCCGCTCGAGGCGTCCGCGGCCGCCACGTGAGGGACCTCGTCGGTCGACCCCACCGCCGCGTCGTGGCCGCGGGTCGGGCTGTCGGGGTCGGGGTCGGGGGCATCGCCGCTCGGGTCGCGGACCACGGTGTCGAGGCTACGCCCGCCGGGCCCTGATCGTCGGCGACGGATCGACGCCGGGTCGGCGCCGGGTCGGCGCCGTTCCACGTTGCTCCGAAGGTCCGTACCGGACCGCGCACCGTCATGGTCCCGTCCGCCCTCGCAGCGCCGCACCGCCACCGGTTCCACCTTGTTCCGAAAGCGGCACGTCCCCCACGGTCCATTCGGAAAGAGGTGGAACCGATCCGCGTGTGCCGCCAACCCCTCACAACAGCTCCCGGACGTCAGCCGAAGCGGTCCTTCAGGCGGGCCAGGCGGTCGTCCCAGCGGCGACCGGCGCTCTCGGCCCAGGTGGCCAGCTCGTCGAGGGGCTGGGTGGCGGCCGTGAAGCGGGTCTCGCGGCCCGACCGCTCGGCGGTCACCAACCCTGCGGCCCGCAGCACGCCGAGGTGCTTGGTGATCGCCTGGCGGCTGACGGGCAGCCGGTCGGCGAGGGCCGTGGCGGTGAGGGATCCGTCCTCGGCAACCACCCGCAGGATCGTGCGGCGGGTGCTGTCGGCGAGGGCGGCGAACAGCTCGTGGGGCGGCTCGCCGTGGGCGTCCCCTGCCGGTGCGAGCGCGGGGCCGTGTCCGCCTGCCGTCGCCTGGGCGGTGGAGCCCGGTGCGGCACCGCGGCGACCGCCGTCGGCGCGGGCACGGGGTTCCGGGGCGCCGCGGGAGGCGCGGGCACGGGCTTCCGGGGCGCCCTCGGAGGCGTGGGCACGGGCTTCCGGGGCGCCCTCGGAGGCGTGGGCACGGGCTTCCGGGGCAGGGGCCTCGTCAGGCGACGGCGACACTGGCGGCCACGAACAGGAGCTCCAGGCCGAGGAGGCGGCTGCGCCAGAGACGGTGACGGCCCTGCCGCGGGCCCGGGGCGCGCCGGAGGGCGGCGGCGGCGGGCACCGTCGCCGCGGGGCGAGCGGACGCGCTGGCGGAGGCCCGCACGACCGGCGCAGCCGGCAGCGTTTCGGTGACCACGACGCGGGTGCCGCCGCCGTCGACGGGCGAGAGCACCACCGACACCGTGGAGGCGTCGCCCTCGTCACCAGGCCGCCACCACGTCCAGACCAACCGGTGGCCGGGCGCGCTCTCGTCGACGCGCATGTGGCGCGCGACGGCGTCGGGGTCGTCGAGCCACAGCGACCGCTCGCCCGGATCCGCGACGGCTCGCCACACGTCGCCCGGCGCGGCGTCGACCTCGACCGTGCGGGT